>NZ_JCALDN010000023.1:0-73847 GCF_059812885.1 Mycobacterium sp. NGS33
GACGCCCACGGTGCCTTGATCCGCGCCCAGGCCGCGTCCTTGGAGGCCGAGCACCAGGCCATCGTTCGCGATGTGCTTGCTGCCGGCGACTTCTGGGGCGGTGCGGGTTCGGTGGCATGCCAGGAGTTCATCACCCAGTTGGGTCGCAACTTCCAGGTCATCTACGAGCAGGCCAACTCCCACGGACAGAAGGTTCAGTCCGCGGGCAGCAACATGGCCAGCACCGACAGCGCCGTTGGGTCCAGCTGGGCCTAACCGCAACTTCAGGCGCGGCAGCACACCACCCGTCGGTGTGCTGCCGCGTCCTGCGGTTACCGTGAAGTTTGGCGTGAAGTACTAGGGACCAATTGGGGAAGTGATGGACCAACAGAGCACCCGCACCGACATCACTGTCAACGTCGACGGTTTCTGGATGCTCCAGGCGCTGCTGGACATCCGGCACGTCGCGCCCGAGCTGCGGTGCCGGCCATACGTGTCTACGGACTCGAGCGACTGGCTCAACGAACATCCCGGGATGGCGGTGATGCGCGAGCAGGGCATCGTCGAGAACGACCAGGTGAACGAGCACGTGGCCGCGCGAATGCGGGTGCTCGCGGCGCCCGACCTCGAGGTGGTCGCCCTGTTGTCCCGAGGCAAGCTGGCCTACGGCGTGCTCGATGACGAGAACCAGCCCCCCGGGTCGCGCGATATCCCCGACAACGAGTTTCGGGTGGTGCTGGCCCGCCGCGGACAGCACTGGGTGTCGGCGGTTCGGGTCGGCGGCGAGATCACCGTCGACGACGTCGCCGTCGCCGACAGCGCCTCGATCGCGTCCCTGGTGATCGACGCCCTCGAATCCATCCACCACGCCGAGCCCGCCGCGATCAACGCCGTCAACGTGCCGCTCGAGGAAATGCTGGAAGCGACCAAGTCCTGGCAGGAGTCCGGCTTCAACGTGTTCTCCGGGGGAGACCTGCGCCGGATGGGCATCAGCGCCGCCACCGTGGCCGCGCTCGGCCAGGCGCTGTCCGACCCCGCGGCCGAGGTGGCGGTGTACGCCCGCCAGTACCAGGACGACGCCAAGGGCCCCAGCGCGTCGGTGCTGTCACTCAAAGACGGCTCCGGCGGACGCATCGCGCTCTATCAGCAGGCCCGCACCGCGGGTTCGGGGGAGGCGTGGCTGGCCATCTGCCCGGCGACCCCCCAGCTCGTGCAGGTCGGCGTCAAGACCGTGCTCGACACGCTTCCCTACGGCGAGTGGAAAACCCACAGCAGGGTCTGACGAAACACAGAGTTCACCAATGTCTTTGCACTCAACATGCGGTTGAGCTGCGAACACGGCATACTTCTCTGAAAGACATCAGCAAATCTCCAACCGGTTTCAACGACGACTCTTAATCGCAAGGCGAGGCAGATGGAATTCCAATTAGTCGGGATGCACTTCGCGGGGGGCCGCAGCACCTCGGCGAGGACACCGGCGCACGCCCGCGCGCGACTGGCGGCACGGGCTCACACATTCATCACGATAGGGAGTACAGGGCGATGACTGCGGTAGTTGAAGTACCACAGCCTGACGTAGAGGGAATCTCGCAGCCTCAGGCAGTCGTCGTCGGCGTGATGGCCGGCGCGGGTGTCCAGATCGGCGTCCTGCTGGACGCCAACGCCCCCGTCTCGGTGATGACCGACCCGTTGCTGAAGGTGGTCAACAGCCGGCTGCGCGAACTCGGTGAGTCCCCGTTGGAGGCGTCGGGCCGGGGCCGCTGGGCGCTGTGCCTGGTGGACGGCTCGCCGCTGCGGGCCACCCAATCGCTGAGCGAGCAGGACGTCTACGACGGCGACCGGTTGTGGATCCGCTTCATCCCGGACACCGAGCACCGCTCGCAGGTCATCGAGCACATCTCCACCGCCGTCGCAGCGGACCTCAGCAAGCGCTTCGCCGCCATCGACCCGGTCGTCGCGGTGCAGGTCGGGGCGACGATGGTGGCCGTCGGGGTGACGACCGCCGCCGGCCTGCTCGGCTGGTGGCGCTGGCACCACAACTCGTGGCTGCCGACGGTCTACGCCGGCGTGATCGGCGCGGTGGTGCTCGGCGTTTCGCTGATGCTGTTGATGCGGGCGAGCACGCAGCAGGAACGGCGCGTCGGCGACACCATGCTGTTGAGCAGCCTCGCGCCCCTCTCGATCGCGGCCGCGGCCGCCCCGCCCGGCGGCGTCGGATCGCCGCACGGGGTATTGGGATTCGGCGTCCTCACCATCGCCGCGATCCTCGCGCTGCGCTTCACCGGGCGCCGGCTGGCGATCTACACCGCGATCGTCACCGTCAGCCTGATCACGGCGGTGGCCGCGCTGGCGCGGATGGTCGCGATGACCAGCGCCGTGACGCTGTTCACCTGCGTCGTGCTGGTGTCCGTCATGATCTACCAAAGCGCGCCGGCGATCTCCCGGCGGCTGGCCGGCATCCGGTTGCCCGTCTTCCCGTCGGCCACCAGCCGATGGGTGTTCGAGGCCCGGCCCGACCTGCCCACCACCGTGGTGCGCTCCGACGGCGGTCCTCCGGTCCTGGAGGGGCCCGCCTCGGTCCGCGACGTGCTGACCCAGGCCGAACGCGCCCGGTCCTTCCTGTCGGGTTTGCTGATCGGGCTCGGCGTGCTGATGATCGTCTCCCTGGCCGCGCTGTCGGACCCGCACACCGGACAACGCTGGCTGCCCGTCCTGCTGGCCGGGTTCTGCGCGGGCTTTTTGATGCTGCGCGGCCGCTCCTACGTCGACCGCTGGCAGGCGATCACCCTGGCCGGAACGGCGGTGTTGATCGTCGGTGCGGTGGTGTTGCGCTACGCGCTGGTGCTGCAGTCACCGCTCGCGGTCTCGATCAGCGCGGCGATCCTGGTGCTGCTGCCGGCCGCGGGACTGACGTCGGCGGCCGTGGTGCCGAACACGGTCTACAGCCCGCTATTCCGCAAATTCGTGGAATGGATTGAATACCTCTGCCTGATGCCAATTTTCCCGCTGGCATTGTGGTTGATGAATGTCTATGCAGCTATCCGCTATCGCTAACGGCAAGGTGTGGCGGGGTCGCGCGTCCGCTGCGGCCATCGCCGCCACGCTGCTCGCGTCGGGTGCGTTAGCCGGTTTGCCTCCGGCGTACGCGATCTCGCCCCCGACGATCGATCCGGGGGCTGTGCCGCCGGACGGTCCGCCGGGGCCGGGGGCGCCGATGAAGCAGAACTCGTACTGCACCGAGGTCGGCGTGCTGCCCGGCACCGACTTCCGGCTGCAACCCAAGTACATGGACATGCTGAACCTGCAGGAGGCCTGGCAGTTCGGTCGTGGTGCCGGCGTGAAGGTGGCCGTGATCGACACGGGCGTGACGCCGCACCCGCGGTTTCCCCACCTGATTGCCGGCGGTGATTACATCATGGCCGGCGACGGCCTGTCCGACTGCGACGCGCACGGCACCATCGTGGCGTCGATGATCGGTGCGGCCTCGGCCAACGGGGCCGGGGTGCCGCCGGCGGCGCCGCGCAAGCCGGTCACCATCCCCACCACCGAACCACCGCCGAAAGCGCCGCCGCCGCAGACCGTGACCCTGTCACCGCTGCCCCAGACCGTCACGATGGTCCCGCCGACACCGCAGGAGCAACCGCCTCCAGGTCCCTTCGGGGCGCCGCCGCCACCGGCGGCCCCAGCGCCCGCCGGCCCACCCCCGGGGCCGGCCCAGGCCGGGCCGGGCCCCAACGGGCAGGCGCCGGCGGCCGCCCAGGGCGGCGGCACGGTGACCATTCCCGGCTACTCCGGTGGCGGGCACGTGGCCAACGTCGACAATCGGCGCGGCCCGCAACCGCTGGACCCGCCGCCACCACCGCCGCCGCCGCCGCCCGCCAAGGCCGGTCCGGACGCGTTCAGCGGGGTGGCCCCGGACGTCGACATCATCGCGATCCGGCAATCCAGCCAGGCCTTCGGCCTCAAGGACGCCTACACCGGCGACGAGGACCCACAGACCTCGGCGAAGATCGACAACGTCCAGACGATGGCGCGGGCGATCGTGCATGCCGCCAACATGGGGGCACAGGTCATCAACATCTCCGATGTGACCTGCATGAGCGCGCGCAACATCATCGACCAGCGCTCGCTGGGCGCGGCGGTGCGCTACGCGGCGGTCGACAAGAACGCCGTCATCGTGGCGGCGGCCGGTGACACCAGCAAGAAGGACTGCAAGCAGAATCCGCCCCATGATCCGTTGCAGCCCAACGATCCTCGCAACTGGAACGCGGTCACCACGGTCGTGACGCCGTCGTGGTTCAGCGACTACGTCCTGACGGTCGGCGCCGTGGACAACGACGGGCGCCCGCTCAGCCAGGGCAACCAGGGCCAGGCGTCGACGAGCGTCGCCGGACCGTGGGTCGGGATCGCCGCGCCGGGAACGGACGTCATCGGCCTGTCGCCCCGGGACGACGGCCTGATCAACGCGATCGACGGGCCCGACAACACGCTGCTGGTGCCGTCGGGCACCAGCTTCTCGGCGGCGATCGTGTCCGGGGTCGCGGCGCTCGTTCGGGCGAAGTTCCCGCAGCTATCGGCGTATCAGGTCATCAACCGGTTGACACGCACCGCCCGCGCGCCGGCGCGCGGCGTGGATAACCAGGTCGGTCACGGCGTCGTCGACCCGGTGGCGGCACTGACCTGGGACGTGCCTGACGGTCCGGTGAAACCACCGCAGCAACTGTCGGCACCGCTGAACATTCCGAAACCCGTCCCGCCCAGGGATATGGTGCCAGTGTGGGTGGCCGCCGGCGGCTTGCTCGGCGCACTACTCATCGGCGGCGGAGTGTTCGGTACGGCGATGCTGATGAAGCGATCGCGGAAACAGCAATAGGGGCGGAGCACCTTTCATGAAGCGTCAGCGCAGGTTTGGGTTGTCATTGTCGTGGCCGCGGCTGACCACCGTGTTCGTGGTCGACGTCGTGATCATGGTGGTGGCCAGCCACTGTCCCGAGTCCTGGCAGGGCACCTATCGCATCGCGTTCTGGGTGGGTGTCGGCCTGGCCGTGCTGGTGACCTTGCTGTCGCTGGTGACCTATCACGGGCTGACGGTGACGTCGGGGCTGGCCACCTGGCTGTGGGACTGGTCCGCCGACCCGGGTTCCGCGCTGGCCGCCGGCTGCACCCCGGCGGTCGATCACCACCGCAAATTCGGGCGGGACACGGTCGGCGTGCGCCAGCACGACGGCCAACTGGTCACGGTGATCGCCATCAACGGCGGCGACGACGAGTCGGCCTCGCGCCTGCGCCACCGGAATTCGCCCCCCACCCTGCTGGTGTCGGCGGTCGCGTCGGGCCTGCGCCAGTTCGACATCCACCTCGACGACATCGACATCGTGTCGGTGAAGGTCCGCCGCGGCGGTAACGCCGCCGAGTTGTCCAAGCTGGACGACTGGGGGCCCGAGGAATGGGAGGTGGCCAACGATCAGCCGACCTCGTACATTCGCCGCACCTGGCTGGTGTTGCGGATGAATCCGCAGCGCAATGTCGCCGCGGTGGCCGCGCGCGATTCGCTGGCCTCCACCCTGGTGGCGGCCACCGAGCGGCTCGCCCAGGATCTCGACGGGCTGACCTGCGCGGCCAAGCCGTTGACGGCGGAAGAGCTCGCCGAAGTCGACCGCGCGGTGCTCGCCGACCTGGAACCGACCTGGAGCCGCCCCGGCTGGCGCCGCCTCAAGCATTTCAACGGTTTCGTCACCAGCCTGTGGCTGTCGCCGTCGGACATCACCACCGACAAGCTGGACGAGCTGTGGGACGACGAGACCTTCGCCACCGTGCTCACCATCCGGCTCACCTCGCGCGGCGGCCGGCCGCAGGTATCGGCGTGGGTTCGCTACCACACCGAGAAGCGGTTGCGCAGAAACGTCTCGTCGGGCCTCAACCGGCTCACCGGACGCCAACTGGCCGCGGTGCGAGCGAGCCTGCCCGCCCCCACGGCGCGCCCCCTGCTGGTCGTGCCGAGTCGTCCGCTGCGCGCCGACGACGAGGACCTTGCGTTATCCGTCGACCAGCTGCGAGGGAGCTCGGCGGGCGTTCCTGTAGCGCAATGACGAGGCCGCAATCCACCGCCGAAGGCGCCCGTAACGCGATGGTCGCCGGGCTGTTGGCCTCCGGCGTCTCGGTCAACGGCCTTCAGCCCAGCCACAATCCACAGGTTGCGGCGCAGATGTTCGCCACCGCGACCAACCTGGATCCGGGGATGTGTGACGCCTGGCTGGCGCGAATCCTGGTGGGGGAGCAGAGCATTGACGTGCTGGCCGGTGCGTGGTCGTCGATCCGGACGTTCGGGTGGGAGACTCGCCGCCTCGGGGTCACCGAGTTGCAGTTCCGTCCCGAGGTCTCCGACGGCCTGTTCCTGCGGCTGGCGGTGACCAGTGTGGAGACATTGGCATGCGCGTACGCCGCGGTTCTGGCCGAGGCGAAACGCTACGAGGAAGCCTCGAAACTGATCGACAGCGTCGAGCCCCGCCAGCCCGTCGACGAGGAACTGGTCAGCTACGTGCGCGGCGTGCTGTACTTTCGCACCGCTCGGTGGCCGGACGTGCTCAACGAGTTCGCCGAGGGAAAGAGCTGGCGGCAGCCCGAGCTGAAGGCCGCCGGTGCCGCGATGGCCACCACGGCGCTGGCTTCCCTGGGTGTGTTCGAGGAGGCGTTACGCCGCGGGCAGGATGCCATCGAAGGCGATCGGGTGCCGGGCGCGGCCAACATCGCGTTGTACACCCAGGGCATGTGCCTGCGGCACCTGGGCCGCGAGGACGAGGCCGTCGAGCTGTTGCGGCGGGTGTACTCAAGGGATCCGAAGTTCACGCCGGCGCGCGAGGCGCTGGACAACCCCAACTACCGCCTGGTCCTGACCGATCCGGAAACGATCGAGGCCCGCACCGACCCGTGGGACCAGGACAGCGCGCCCACCCGGGCCGAGACCGAGGCCGCTCGCCACGCCGAGGAGGCGGCGAAGTACCTGGCCGAAGGCGATGCCGAGCTCAACGCCATGCTGGGCATGGAACGCGCCAAGCGCGAGATCAAGCTCATCAAGTCGACGACCAAGGTGAACCTGGCCCGCGCCAAGATGGGCCTTCCGGTGCCGGTCACCTCGCGCCACACGCTGCTGCTCGGCCCGCCCGGCACCGGAAAGACCTCGGTGGCAAGGGCTTTCAGCAAGCAGCTGTGCGGGTTGACCGTGCTGCGCAAACCCGTGGTGGTGGAAACGAGCCGCACCAAGCTGCTGGGCCGGTACATGGCCGACGCGGAGAAGAACACCGAGGAGATGCTCGAGGGCGCCCTGGGAGGCGCGGTCTTCTTCGATGAGATGCACACGCTGCACGAGAAGGGCTACCAGCAGGGTGACCCGTACGGCAACGCGATCATCAACACGCTGCTGTTGTACATGGAGAACCATCGCGACGAGCTGGTGGTCTTCGGCGCCGGTTACGCCAAGGCCATGGACAAGATGCTGGAAGTGAATCAGGGTCTGCGACGGCGGTTTTCGACCGTCATCGAGTTCTTCAGCTACACCCCCGACGAGCTGGTCGCGCTGACGCGGTTGATGGGCCAGGAGAACGAAGACGTCATCACCGACGAGTCGGCCCAGGCGTTGTTGCCGTCGTACACGAAGTTCTATCTCGACGAAAGTTATTCCGAGGACGGCGATCTCATCCGCGGCATCGATACGCTCGGCAACGCCGGTTTCGTGCGCAACGTGGTGGAGAAGGCCCGCGATCACCGCAGTTTCCGGCTGGACGACGAGGATCTGGATGCGGTGCTGGCCAGCGATGTGACCGAATTCAGCGAACGTCAACTGTTGCGGTTCAAGGAACTGACCCAGGAGGACCTCGCCGAGGGTCTCAGCGCGGCGGTAGCCGAGAAGAAGTCGGACTAGCCGGCTCCGAGGCCCTGTCGCGCCGCTGGGGCCATGCCCGGCGGTCATGAAAACGAGCTCGTGCCGACAGTGATGGGCCGCCCGCCCGCCGGTTGAGAGCGCGCGCATCGAAATCAAATCGACCAACGGTACGGCCCGTTGGCAAATTGCTGAGCCCCAGCAACGGCAGAAGCGGGCAGACACCGCCTCACAGGCGCCCAAAAAGCCATGTGAGCTAGCGAGATTGCCGCACAGGAAATTGTCAGTAGCTAATCAGTGCCACAGCAGATTGGCCACGTCTACTCGTATAGGTGAAGTCGAGAAGAACAATGGCCCGCGGGGCGGTCTTGGCACACGACCACGGTCACGGATGGGCAGGCCGCCGGGGGCGTGCCGGTCCGGGGGGTGCGGGCCTTCGGCGTCCGACCGGCGGGTCGTCGCCACAGGTCGCCCGCGAGCGGTCCGGCTCCGCGGGGCTGCACGCCCGGCCCCACGGGGTGCGTCATGCAACTGCCGCACAGCGTCGTCGGCGTTGGTCTTAATTGAATCCAGGGAACGCAAATGCGCCGGAAATGTCCGGCTTCGCGTTGGGTGGTGATTGATATGGAGGTCGCCGATATTAGTAGCGAGACGCCAAAGAAATAGTTTCTAGCGCTTTATCAGATTGGCGACGACGCCGATCTTCAGCTTGTGGTTTACGCCGCTTGTGGCTTGCACGTTCATTTACTTCGACCGTTGTCTAATGCTGCCCACAAGTGGCTCGGAAAGTGATGCGCGCCACTAATTTCGGTGGTGGGAGGCGGTCTCTCACAGACCGTCGATGGCCCCGATATGTGTTTTTTACAAATGTTTACCTGACGGGAACGCCCGCCGAAATAACCGATCGGCAGCATCGTCAGTGAAATAGCAGCGTGGCTTGACTAGTCGTTCGTACGCCATTTGGGCGCCGATTCACAGCTAGGAGCGGTATGGCTTTGTTGCCTGTAGCACATGGGGTTTGTACATGTGTCCTATAACGATTCCGGCGCATTCCTTGCGGGTTGCGCCCACTGTGCCGATGCCCCGGCCGCGACGCGGTGCGTGCGCCAGCCGCCGCATGAGGGACCGGAGGCATTAGATGTTGGACTTCGGGGCTTATCCGCCGGAATACAACTCGGGGCGGATGTACGTGGGTGCGGGATCGGGGCCCCTGCTGGCCGCCGCGGCGGCATGGGACGAATTGGCCGCCGAGCTGCAAAGCACTGGGGCGTCGTACAACTCGACCATCGAGACTCTGGCAACGGGACCGTGGACGGGCCCATCGTCTATCGCCATGGCGGCCGCGGCCGCGCCCTACGTGGCCTGGATCCATGTCACCGGCGCGCAAGCCGAACAGGCGGGCGCCCAGGCCAAACTGGCCGCCGGCGCCTACGAGGCCGCCTTCGCGGCGACAGTTCCGCCGCCGGTGATCGCCGCCAACCGCGCGCTGCTGGCCACTTTGATCGCGACCAACATCCTCGGCCAGAACACCCCGGCGATTGCCGCCACCGAAGCCCACTACATGGAGATGTGGGCGCAGGACGCCGCCGCGATGTATACCTACGCGGCGACCTCAGCCAGCGCCGCTGCGCTGACCCCGTTCGCCGAGCCGCCGCAGACCACCAACGAGTCGGCCAGCACCACGCAGGCCGCCGCGGTCACCCAGAGCGCCGGGCAGTCCAGCGCGAATACCGTCAGCCACCTCGCACAACTGAGCACCACGATGCAGCCGGCGGCACAGGTCGCGAGCAATGCCAGCACCACGACAACGGCGACGTCCGGTTCGTCACTCACCCTGCCGAGTGCGATAACGAACTGGAACGAGTTCTGGTCGGTCGCCACCGGACCGTTCTCCCCGCAGTCCTGGAGCAGCATCCCGGGCGGTCCGTTCCTGTCATTCGGCCAGGCCTACGCCTGGGGGCAGAACGGGCAAGGCGCCGCCGCCTATCTCGCGGGACCCAAGGCCATCTCCGGGGCGTTGGCCCCGCTGACCAATGGCGCCAGCGCCGTCAAGCCCATGCTCAGCTCCGCGGTCGGGGCGGGGCAGGCGTCGGGGTCGATGGGCAAAGCCGCCCTGGTGGGCGGCATGTCGGTGCCGCAGGGCTGGACTGAGGCCGCCCCGGCGATCCGAACCATCGCCCAGGTGCTGCCCACCAACATGGCCGCGGCACCGGCCGCGATGGCCGGCGAAGAGGGCGCGTTCAGCCAGATGGCCCTGTCCAGCTTGGCCGGACGCGCCGTCGCGGCCGCCGCAACACGGCCCGGCGGCGCCGCCGCCTCCGCGGCCGGTTCGCTGGGCGGCGTTGCCGCCGAAGCCGATCCGGCCGCCGCCACCATCATCGTGATCCCGTACGTCGAGGAGTGATCGCGATGACGAAATCGTATGGCAGCCAGACACTGTCCGGCCGGAAGCGAAGGTAGGGGTACGCGAGATGTTCTACGGAGCCTTTCCACCGGAGTTCAATTCGGGCCGGATGTACAGTGGTCCGGGTGCTGGGTCGCTGGTGGCCGCGGCGACGGCCTGGCAGAACCTGGCCACCGAATTACAGTCCACCGCAACGTCGTACTCGTCCGTGCTCTCGAGCCTCACGGCCGGGCCGTGGGTGGGTCCGTCGTCGATTGCGATGGCAAGCGCGGCCGCCCCGTACGTGGCCTGGATGCAGCAGACCGCCGCCCAGGCCGCGCAATCCGCGATCCAGGCGACCGAGGCCGCCGCGGCCTACGAGACGGCTTTCGCCGCGCACGTGCCGCCGGCGGTGATCGCGGAGAACCGGGCCCTGCTCGCACAGCTGGTGGCGACCAACCTCTTTGGCCAGAACACGTCGGCGATCGCCGCGAATGAGGCGCAATACAGCGAGTTTTGGGCTCAGGACGCCACCGCCATGGACACCTACTTCGCCTCGTCGGCGACGGCATCGAACAACCTGACGGAGTTCAGCCCGGCGCCCAAGACCACCAATGAGGCGGCCGAGCCGATGCAGGCGGCCGCGGTAACGTCGGCGGCGAGCACCCCGGCCGCCAACGTCGCCAACACCGCGGCGAGCGCCGCCACGACCACCCTGCCCTACAGCGGATTGTTCTCAGGCCCGGCGAACCTCGCCTATCTCTACAACCAGTTCGTCACCAATCTTTTGAACGGATTGCCGGGTGGGTCGAGCTTCTACACGGGCTTGTACAACGCCGTGAAGGTGCCGCTAGGCCTGACCACGCAGTTCAACGACATCGGGTTGCTGGTCAACTTCCCAATGTCGCAATGGCTCAAGTTCGCCCCGCCCATCGGATATGGGGCGCTGCCGAAAGACGCGCTGGGCGCCGGCCTGGGGGCGCTGGGTTTCGGTCGCGGCACCTTGTACAGCTCGATCAGCCCGATCGCCGGCATGGGCAACGCCGGCACCCTGGTCGGCAAGCTGTCCATCCCACCGAGCTGGGCCACGGCCACCCCGTCGATCAGGACCGTCGCGGCCGCCCTGTCGGCGGCCGGAACCGAGGCCGTGCCGGCGGCCGCGCTGGGCCAGGGGAGCCTGTTCAGTTCGATGGGGCTGGCCGGGATGCTCGGCAGCGCCGTCGGATCCGGCGGACCCACGGTGGCGCGTGCCGGTGTGCGCAACCGGATGACTCCCATCAAGGACCTCAAAGACAAGCAATCACCCGAACAACTGAAACGCCTTGTCGCACAGATCTCAGAGCAGCCCGAAACCGTGCAGCACCACAACGTCGATCAAGAAAACCTCGACGCGCTTCTCGAGCAGCTGGCCAAAAAGCCGGGCATCCACGCGGTGCATCTGAAGAAGGGCGACAAGTCAAAGGTCATACCCGCCGATGCCCAATTGGGTTGAGCGGCAAAGGTAATCCATCGCGACGGAAGGGTGACAGATGAAACGACTACTGGCGCTGCTTGGTGCTTTTTCGATGGTCGGGCTGGCCGCACCGGCGTACGCCGATCCTCCGCCGGTGCCGGACGGGGACGACGGCGGTTTCGTCGCCGCACTGCAGCAGGCCGGCTTCAGCTTCAACAGCCCCGGCTCGGCCGCCGCGGCCGGCAGGGCGGTGTGTTCGTGCCTGAACAACGGCGAGTCGGGCCTCGAGGTGGTCCACGACGTCAAGACCCACAACCCCGGGATGGACATGGAGATGGCATCGAATTTCGCCCTGCTCTCCGCCAAGTACTACTGCCCCCAGCAGCTTTCGAAGGCCTGACGCCCCGGCGGGCGAGGCGGTGATCTGTGAAACGAGTTGCCGCTCAACAAGTCTGTGATGCGCCGCTCGCCACCGCGGTCATCCCCGACACGTGGGACAATCACCGGTCATGAGACTGCTGCTGGCGCTCGGTGTCGGCGTTTCGGTCGCGATCGCGATGGCCCCGCTCGCCCATGGTGACCCTGCGGCGGCCGGCGTCGACGAGGCCGGATTCCTGGCCTCCCTGCGGAGTGCGGGCATCACCTACTCGACCCCCGACGGGGCGATCAAGTTCGCCAAGGCGGTGTGCGTGTCGATGGCCAACGGCGAGTTCGGCCCACAGATGCTCGACGAGCTGAAGGGCGAAAACCCCGGACTGACCAACGAGCACGCCACGTCTTTCCTGGCGATCGCGGCCAAATACTATTGCCCGCAGCAACTCACCGGAAAACGATAGCCGCGGGCGCGACGACCCGCGAAGCGCCGCACGGTGCGCAGCACCTGCCGTACTCACATGAAACATAGATATGTACCGCATGTGAAACTCATGAATTCGATTTGAGCCGGAGCTTGTTTGCCGGTCGGTCGCCTATCCGCTCCTACCCTGGCGCCAGAGGAGGACGGGAGGCGACGGGTGGACTTTGGGGCGCTGCCACCAGAGGTCAATTCGGGACGGATGTACGTGGGCGCCGGATCGGGGCCCTTGCTGGCCGCCGCCGCGGCATGGGATGCGCTGGGAGCCGAGCTGTATTCCTTTGCGGCGGCCTATAGTTCGACGATCTCAGGCCTCACGGTCGGGTCCTGGTTAGGACCGGCGGCGACGTCGATGAGCGCCGCGGTCGCCCCGTACGTGGCCTGGGCGGCCCAGTCCGCTGCACAGGCGGAGCAGGTCGCGATGCAGGCAAGGCTCGCCGCCGCGGCCTACGAGACCGCGTTCGCTGCGACGGTGCCCCCACCGGTGATCGCTGCCAACCGCAGCCTGTTGATGACGCTGATCGCCACCAACATCCTCGGCCAGAACACCGCGGCCATCGCGGCGGCCGAAGCGGAGTATGCCGAGATGTGGGCCCAGGATGCCGCCGCGATGTATGCCTACGCCGCCTCGTCGGCCGCGGCCACGCAGTTGTCGCCCTTCGCGGAGCCGCCGCCGACCACCGATCCATCCGCGGTGGCGACGCAATCCGCAGCGATGGCACAGAATGCCGCGTCGGACGTCGCAACCCAGCTGCCCGCGCTGACCAACGTGCTGCCCACGATGCTGCAAGGCCTGGCGACGACCCCGTTGGCGGCGGCGACGCCCGCGGCATCGATCATCGAAGCCATTTACCCCATCACCGCCGCGCTGCGGCCATTTTTCGCCGCCGTCACCGGCGCCTACAGCCCCATCGGGGCGATCATCCTGCCGGGCGGCTGGTGGCTGCTGTCCCTTCAGGCGCTGGGGCTGGCCCAGAACGCGCCGGGCGTGGCCGAACTGCTCGGCGGCGGGAAGGCCGTCGCCGGCGGGCTCTCGCCGCTGGCGCCGCTGCGGGGCGGTTACGTCTCCGCGGTGACACCGGAGATCGGCGGCGTGGCGGGGTCGATGGGCCGCGCGACCCTGGTGGGATCGCTGTCGGTTCCGCAAGGCTGGGCCGCAGCCGCACCCGTGATGAAGACGGTCGCCTCGGTACTGCCGAGCGCGAGCGCGGGGGCTGTCCCGGCGATCCCCGCGATGTCGCACGAAGTCATGTTCGGCGAGATGGCCGCGGCCAGTCTGGCCGGACGCGCCCTGGCGGGCGCCGGGGTGCGCACCGTCAGCAATGGCACTACCGGGCTCGCCGCGGCGGCCGATGGCGTTGCCACCACCGCCACAATCATTGTGGTACCGGCGGATTGAGCGCGATGAATTTCGCTCTCCAGCCACCCGAGATCACCTCCGGCCAGATGTACCTGGGTCCGGGGGCGGGGCCGATGCTGACGGCCGCCGCCGCGTGGGACGCGTTGGCGAGCGAATTGCAGTCGGCCGCATCGTCTTACGGCTCGATCGTCGAGGGCCTGGCCAACGAGGCGTGGGCCGGGCCGTCGGCGGTCGCCATGGCCGCCGCGGCGGTGCCCTACGTGGCCTGGATCTCGATGACCTCGGCGCAGGCCAAGACGGCGGCCGTCCAAGCCACCGCGGCCGCGGCGGCGTATGAGAGCGCCTTCGCGGCGGTGGTGCCACCGACCGAGATCGCTACCAACCGCGCACGATTGGCAATGCTGTTGTCCACCAACGTGTTCGGGCAGAACACCACTGCGATCGCCGCCACCGAGGCCGAATACGGCGAAATGTGGGCACAGGACGCCGCCGCGATGTTCGGTTACGCCACCGCCTCTGCCGCCGCCACCCGACTTGCCCCCTTCGCCGAGCCGCCCGAAACCACCAATGCGACCGGAATCGCCGCCCAGTCGGCGGCGGTGGGCCAGGCCAGCGCACTGGCAAGCGCCACCGACGCGGCGGCGCAGGCCGCGCCGTCCGGCGTCATCAGCCAGCTGCTCGAGGCGCTCGGCAACGCTTCCCGCGGCTACATGGAATTCTGGGACCAGGTGCTCAACACGCTCACGGGTTCCCCGTTGGCCGGGACGACGTGGCAGAACACCTTCGGGATTCTCGCCGACATCGGGCGGTTCAGCACCGTCGCCAACGACAGCATGAGCCCGATCAACCTCGCCATGACCGAGTTCAAGATGTTTTACAAACCCCCGGTCGAGGGCCTGGACATTCCGAAGTCCGCGCTCGGCGCCGGGCTCGGTGTGCGTTCGGCGAGCGCCGGCCTGACCAGCGCGGCATCGGCGGGCATGGGCGAGGCGAACGTGGTGGGCAAACTCTCGGTGCCGCCGACCTGGGCGTCGGCGACCCCGGCGATCAGGTTGGCCAGCAGCCTCCCGACCGCCGGTCTGGCCGCGGCGCCCGCCGCCGGGATCCCGGGCGGCCTACTCGGCGGCATGGCGCTGGGAAGCCTGACCGGAGGCGCCCTGGGCGCCGTCGCCCCGCAGGTCGTCAGCGTCAGGGATGTCCGCGCGCGCGCCGGTGGCGCGACGAGGAGCACCGAGCCGGTCAAACTCGACGACGTCATCGCCAAGCTGCAAAAGCAGCCGGAAGCCGTGCAGCACTGGAATGTCGACAAGGCCGGACTCGACGCTCTGCTCGACCAATTGTCGAAAAAGCCCGGCATCCATGCGGTGCACGTGTCCAGCGCGGACAAGGCCACCGTGACCCGGCCCGGCGCCCCGCCCGGAAGGGCGGGGACGGCATGAGAGGCCTTCTTGCGCTGCTCGGCGCCGCCGGCGCGATCAGTTTCGCGGCGCTCGCCCATGCCGACCCCGAGGGCGATGACGCCGCGTTCCTGGCCAGCCTCGGCAATTCCGGCATCACCTACAGCAGCCCCGGTCAAGTCATCGCGTCCGCCAAAGCGGTGTGTGGGTTGATGGGCAGGGGCGAGACGGGTTTGCAGGTCGTCAGCGACATCAAGGAGCAGAATCCCGGGATGACGTTGGACGCCGCGGCCACATTCGCGGCTCTCGCATCGAACGCCTACTGCCCGCACCACCTGACGCCCAAAACCGGTTAGCCTGGGACTCGCCGCGCGCGGGACACTCCCAATGTCAGCGGTTGGGTCGGGCTCCACTTGCCGTTAACCCGGATTTGGTTCAGTTCCCTTCGCCGTCTTGCAACCGGGAAGGAGCGTGTCGTTGGAGACGCTGAGCGCTCTCGATTTCGCACTCCGGCTGGGTGTCGGCGTCGGCTGCGGCGCCCTCATCGGCCTGGAGCGGCAATGGCGGGCGCGTCGGGCCGGATTGCGTACCAACGCGCTGGTCGCCGGGGGCGCGACCCTGTTCGTCCTGTACGCGGCCGCCACCTCCGACAGCAGCCCCACGCGGGTCGCGTCCTATGTGGTGTCGGGGATCGGGTTCCTGGGCGGTGGCGTGATCCTGCGGGAGGGTGTCAACGTCCGGGGCCTGAACACGGCGGCCACCCTGTGGTGCTCGGCGGCGATCGGCGTGCTGGCCGCTTCCGGACATCTGGTGTTCGCGCTGATCGGCACGGCCACCGTCATCGGCATCCATGTGTTGGGACGCCCACTCGGCCGGCTGATCGACCGCGACAACAGCGCCGAGGAAGACGAGAGCCTGTTGCCCTATCTGGTGCAGGTCATCTGCCGTCCCAAGCACGAGAAGTACGCCCGAGCGCAGATCGTCCAGCACGCCGGCAGCAACGACATCACGCTGCGCGGGATCCACACCGGCAACCCGGACGGCGACGAGGTCGCGCTGACGGCCCACCTGCTGATGAACGGCGATGCCCCGGCCCGGCTGGAGCGGCTGGTGGCCGAACTGTCGCTGCTGCCCGGCGTCCGCGCGGTGCAGTGGTATGCCGGGGACGAAGCGCAGTCCGACGATCGTCGCTGAGGGCTCACGTAGCGCGGGCGGCCGCGGCCCTCTGTGAGTAACCTGCACCGGGCTTTGAAGATGTTCACAGCTCGCTGGCGGCAGAACATCAGACTCGGATCGTAAAGTCCTGCCACTGTGGGCCTTTGGAAGGGTCGTCAGGGCCGACGATGGCGCTTGACGGTCGCCCTCGTCGTCGCGTTGAGCGCATTCGTCGCGTTGATCGTCGGGTCCTCATTGCGTCCCCAATTGGCCGCTGCCGCCATGCCGGAGCCCGCGGCGTGGACTCACAGGGCCCACAGTGTCGACGCGCACGCCGCCCGGACGCGGCCTGATGTTGCCTTCCAGCTCGCCGACGACGGGGAGCGCGGCTTCGTTCAGGGCTCCCTCCCGGCCGATAAAAAGCCATTTCGCAACTCGTGGATGACCCGGGATCGGCCCGTCAGTTGGCCCCACGTGTCGGTGCCGTGGGGCTGGCTGCTGTTGCCCCTGTCCTTCACGGCCGTGTCGATGACGACAGCACAACCCCCTCCGGGGCAAACGTGCCGGGCTGCAATGGATTCCGCTGCCGGCGGCACGGACAGGTCGATCCAGTTCTGCATGCTTCGCTGCTGAGAGGCCCGCGGTCGGTAGTCGAGCCCTAAGGGCCGATCCCGAATCCATTCCCCGTCCATGCGCTCGCAACGCCGAGGCATTCGACGGGTCCTCGCTGATCGTCCCGAATCGTACGGCGCCCGACGCTTCTCGTCGTCAGGCTTGATGACGGGCGCTCCGCGGGCAGCCACTTTTCTCAACGCCATTGTCTCGGAAGGACATTCGTGGTTACACGCAAAATTCAACCCGCCCGCACGGCCGTCAAACAGGCGCGGTAACAATGAATTTCAGATTGGAGACGGCAGAAGCCGCTCCCGCGCACAACCCCCGCAGCCAAAGCGCCGGCCACAATGATCCGCCCACCTTCCACCTGCCCCGGCTGCAAGCTTCCGCGCTGCCGATGGGCACCGATCGCGGCCTCGGGTGGAAGATATTGCGGGATAGCGGCCCGGTCGTCTTCATGAACGGCGCCTATTACCTGACCCGCCGCGAAGACGTGCTGGCGGCACTGAGCCAGCCCAACCTCTTCTCAGCACAGCTGGCCCTTCAGCCGCCCGACAGCGCCGTGCCGGTGTTACCTTCGGCGTTCGATCCGCCCGAGCACACCCGCTACCGCAAAATTTTGCAGCCGTATTTCAGCCCCCACGCATTGACCCGGTTCCAGCCCGTTATGGAGCGCCACGCCGGCGAAATGATCACGGCCCTGGTGGACCGGGGCGCGTGCGAGGCGATGGCGGACTTCGGGCGCCTCTACCCGTTTCAGGTCTTCATGGACCTGTTCGGGCTGCCGCTCGAAGACCGGGACCGCGTGATCGGCTGGAAGGATGCCGGCGTAGAGGGGAAACCAGGCGGGTGCGAGCTGCTGGCCTACTTCACAGACGTTGTTCAGCGACGGCGGAAGAACCCGGGATCGGACCTGCTGTCCGAAGTGATGACCGGTCCCGGCGACCTCACTGACCTCGAGTTGCTCGGCATGAGCCACCTGTTGGTGCTGTCCGGGCTGGACACCGTGGCCGCGGCGATCGGTTTCTCCCTATTCGAACTGGCTCGTCGCCCCCGACTCCGGCGTGATCTCCGCCGTGATGCAGGCAAGATCAGACCCTTTATCGAGGAGATCGTTCGACTCGAGCCGGCGGCGCCACTGGCGGCGCGGGTCACCACCGACTTCGTCAACGTGGGCGGCATGACGCTGCCGCCGGGAACGCCGGTGCGCTTGTGCACTGCCGCGATCAACCGCGACGGCAGCGACGCGATCTCGACCGACGACCTGGTGATGGATGGAAGGGTGCATCGGCACTGGGGGTTCGGGGGCGGACCTCATCGCTGCATCGGTTCCCATTTGGCGCGGATGCAACTGACCATCGTGATTCACGAGTGGCTCGAGCGGATTCCGGACTTTGAACTGCCGCCGGGCTACCAGCCCGAGATCCGCTTCCCCGCGGCGTCGTTTGCGCTCAGGTCGTTGCCCCTGCGCTGGAGGTGAAACACCGGGTTCGCCCCGCTGATCCGCGGCCGCGTCAGCGGCGACCGACGCGCACTGGTGGCGCCGCGCTCGTCGTAGTCTTACCTGTGTGAGTGCCCTCTCAGGCGTCCTGGCCGCGCTGCCTCCGCAGATGCGGGATCCGGTGCTGTTCGCCATCCCGTTCTTCCTGCTGTTGCTGACCCTCGAATGGACCGCGGCCCGAAAGCTCGAGCATCTGACGGCCGAGACGGGCGATACAGCGCGGCCGGCGTCGGGGGCGCACCTCACCCGCGATTCGGTGGCCAGCATCTCGATGGGGCTGGTGTCGGTGGCCACCACCGCCGGCTGGAAGACGCTCGCGCTGTTCGGCTACGCCGCCATCTATGCCTACGTGGCGCCCTGGCATCTGTCGGCGACCCGCTGGTACACCTGGGTCATCGCGATCCTCGGTGTCGACCTGCTCTACTACGCCTATCACCGCATCGCGCACCGCGTGCGGTTGATCTGGGCGACCCACCAGGCCCATCACTCCAGCGAGTACTACAACTTCGCCACCGCGCTGCGCCAGAAATGGAACAACAGCGGTGAAATCCTGATGTGGATTCCCTTGCCGCTGTTGGGGATTCCGCCGTGGATGGTGTTCTTCAGTTTCTCCCTGAACCTGATCTACCAGTTCTGGATCCACACCGAGCGCATCGACAAGCTGCCGCGACCGTTCGAGTTCCTGTTCAACACACCGTCGCATCACCGGGTGCACCACGGAATGGACAAGGTGTATCTCGACAAGAACTACGGCGGCATCTTCATCGTCTGGGACCGGCTCTTCGGAACCTTCCAGGCCGAGCTGTTCCGGCCGCACTACGGTCTCACCAAGCCCGTGGACTCGTTCAACATCTGGACGCTGCAGACCCGCGAATACGTCGCGATCGCCCGCGACTGGCGATCGGCGAAGCGCCTGCGCGACCGGCTGGGGTACGTGTTCGGCCCGCCGGGCTGGCTGCCGCGGGCGGCCCGTGAAGCCGAGGCCACCACCGGCCTCGTGACCTCGCTGTAACATTTGCGCGGGCCGGCGCGAAAAGCTGAGCGTGGAGGAGGGTTACGCCGTAGCCCCGCCTCCCGTCAGTATCGGCCCGATGGATCGGAGTTCATGGTGCATCGACTGGCAACGCGCGCTTTCGCCGCGTCGACTACTGTCGCGGCGCTCGCCTCCTTGCTGCCGGCCGCGCAGGCCAAAGCCGACGTCGTGGTGTATCCGGGCATGGAGATACGCCAGGACAACCGGGTTTGCACGCTGGGCTACGTCGACCCCGCCCTCAAGATCGCGTTCACCGCGGGGCACTGCCGGAGCGGGGCCGGCGTGGTGACGGACCGGGGCGGCGCCGTCATCGGCCGGATGGCGGCCTTCCGGGACAACACCCCCAGCGGGACGACGGTGTCCACGAGCCAGACGATCAGCGATTACGAGGCGATCGTGCTGGACAACAGCGTGACGGCGAACAACATCCTGCCGGGCGGCCGGCCGCTGGTTTCGGACCCCGGGCTGGCGCTCGCACCCGGGCAGCCCGTCTGCCATTTCGGCGTGATCACCGGCGAAACCTGCGGGACGGTCGAGAGCGTGAACAACGGCTGGTTCACCATGTCGCACGGCGTGCAAAGCCACAACGGCGATTCGGGTGGACCGGTGTATCTGGCGCCCAACGGCGGTCCGGGGCAGCTCGTCGGGATTTTCAACAGCGTCTGGGGCGACCTGCCCGCCGCCGTGTCGTGGGGGGCCACCTCGCAGGAGGTCCGCGAGGACCTCGGAGTGCGCGACAACGCGCACTAGGTTGTTCAGCCGGCCGCGCCGATCGGGGTCAGCGCGAACACCGGAATCGTCGGTGCGGCGGCGCGGAACTGCTCGTCGCTGCTGTCCGGCGTCAAACCGGCGACGTAGTCCTTGACCTGCCAGTGCCACCGGGCCAGGTAGCGCCTCAGCACCTCGGGCTTGGCCGCGTCCTCGACCTCGCTGGCCCGGAGGCTTCTCCGGTGCCAGCGGGGACCCACCTCGACGACGGCCGCCGCGCGGACGTTGCGGACCCACTGGGTGTTGCCGCGCGGCGAGACGAGGTAGTCGACGCCGTCGACGGTCAGCAGGTTGATCACCACGGCGCGCGGCTTTCCGGTGGTGCGGCCGCGGACCCGCAACGCCCGGGTGCCGGCGATGCTGATCCCCGCGTCGGCCAGCCAGCGGATGACCCGGTTGGCGGCGCGGGCGGCCCGGTTCGGTTCTTCGTATCGCGGGGACATGTGGTGACCTCTCAGCGAATCGTGGTCCCAATTCCGAGAGCGGTGCTCTCTGTTGAGAGAATGCTGCCACGACCCGCGCCGGAAAGCAAGAGCGGTGTTCTCGGTTTGTGCCAGACTGGCTACGTGGGCAAACGCCAGGAATCGCGCGAGCACATCGAGGCACGCATCATCGAACTCGGTCGCCGCCAGTTGGTCGACCGCGGCGCCGCCGGATTGTCAGTCCGGGCGATAGCCCGCGACCTGGGCATGGTGTCCTCGGCGGTGTACCGCTACGTGTCCAGCCGCGACGAACTGCTAACCCTGCTGCTGGTCGACGCCTATTCCGATCTGGCCGACGCCGTGGATCGCGCCCGCCAGTCCGTCGGAGACCTGTGGAGCGACGATGTGGTCGCCATCGCGCGGGCGACCCGCGATTGGGCCGTCGCGCACCCCGCCCGCTGGGCCCTGCTGTACGGCAGTCCCGTGCCCGGGTATCACGCGCCGCCCGAGCGCACGGTTGCGGTGGGTACCCGGGTGGTGGCGGCGCTGTTCGATGCGGTCGCGGCCGGAATCGCCACGGGCGACATCCGGCTGACGAATGACCTTGCCCCGCAACCGATGTCATCCGACTTCGAACGCATCCGTCATGAATTCGGGTTCCCCGGTGACGACCAGGTGCTGGCCAAGTGCTTTTTGCTGTGGGCGGGGGTGCTCGGTGCCATCAGCCTCGAGGTGTTCGGGCAATACGGCGCCGACACCCTGACCGACCCGCAGGCGGTCTTCGATGCCCAGCTGCGCATGCTGGTGGACGTACTGGGCCAGCACTGAAAGGCGCGCGGCGCCCCGGACCGCCGGAATTAGAACGTGTTCACCCGCTGGCCAGGTGGCCGGACGGGCGAGCCGTGGCAAAGTCTTTTGGGCCCTTTCTGGCGGACCGGCGATTGGACTATTGTGCGAGACGATGACGCTTCCTCTCGAATCCCCGACGCAGATCGCCTGGGTGACCGCCGACCTTGATGCCACCGAAACGGCCCTCACCGGCCTGTTAGGGGTGCGTAAGTGGATACGCATACCCGAGGTGCACTTTGCTCCCGACGCCTGCAGCTATCGCGGCGAACCCGCCGACTTCTTTGCCAGCATCTCGCTGAGCTACCTCGGCGACATGCAATTGGAGTTGATCCAGCCGGTCCGCGGCCAGAACATCTATAGTGACTTCCTGTCCGATTGTGGGCCGGGTTTGCACCACATCTGCATGGAGGTCGAAAGCCCCGAGCAACTCGAAGTGGCGGTGAGCGAGGCCGGCGAGCGGGGCGCCGCGGTGGTGCAGCGAGGCGTGATGCCCGGCGGCATCCGCTTCGTCTACCTGTCCGCGCCGCAGGCGGGCGTGCCGTACGTGGAGTTGGCGTATGTTGCGCCCGAGATGCGGGCCTTTTACGACTACATCAAACAGGAGCAGCGGTGAGCCGCGGCAGCGAGGAGTGGCGCCAATGAGCACGGAGATCCCGGCAACAGTCAGTGCCGACGACGTGACCGCGTGGTCGGATGACGTCGACGTCTTGGTGATCGGGTTCGGCATTGCCGGCGGCTGCGCCGCGGTCAGTGCGGCGGCCGCCGGCGCGCGGGTGCTGGTGCTCGAACGCGCGGCCGCGGCGGGCGGCACCACTTCGCTTGCCGGGGGCCACTTTTACCTCGGCGGCGGGACCGCGGTGCAGCAGGCAACCGGTCAAGACGATTCCGTCGAGGAGATGTACAAGTATCTGGTCGAGGTGTCGCGCGAACCCGAACTCGACAAGATCCGCGCGTACTGCGAGGGCAGCGTCGAGCATTTCAATTGGCTGGAAGACTTGGGCTTTCAGTTCGAGCGCAGTTATTACCCGGGCAAGGTCGTGGTGCCGCCGGGCACCGAGGGGTTGAGCTACACGGGGAATGAGAAGGTCTGGCCCTTCTGCGAGCGGGCCAAGCCGGCGCCGCGCGGGCACTCGGTGCCGGTGCCCGGCGAATTAGGCGGCGCGAGCATGGTTGTCGACCTGCTGCTCAAGCGCGCCGACGCCCTAGGCGTGCAGATCCGCTACGAGACCGGGGTGACCAACCTGGTCACCGATGGCGACGGCGCGGTCGTCGGCGTGGCCTGGAAACACTTCACCGAAACCGGCGCCATCAAGGCCAAGTCCGTCATCATCGCGGCGGGCGGATTCGCGATGAATCCGGAGATGGTCGCCGAGCACACGCCCGCGCTGGGCCAGGAGCGACGCACCAAACACCACGGCGTCGTGGCGCCCTACATCCTGGGCAACCCGAACGACGACGGACTCGGCATCCGGATGGGCGTCTCGGCGGGTGGGGCCACCAAGAACATGGACGAGCTGTTCATCACCGCGGCCGCCTATCCGCCCGAGGTGTTGTTGACCGGTGTGATCGTCAACAAGGAGGGCCGGCGGTTCGTCACCGAGGATTCCTACCACTCGCGGACGTCGGCCTTCGTGCTGGAGCAGCCGGACCAGACGGCATACCTGATCGTCGACGAGGCGCACACCGAGATGCCCGCCATGCCGCTGATCCGCTTCCTGGACGGGTACGAGACGATCGCGGAAATGGAAGCCGCGCTTGGCATTCCGGAGGGCAACCTCGCGGCCACGCTGGACCGCTACAACAAGAACGCCGCCGCGGGCGAGGATCCCGATTTTCACAAGCAGCCGGAATTCCTTGCGCCACAGGACCATGGCCCGTGGGCGGTGTTCGATCTGTCGCTCGGACGGGCGATGTACTCGGGGTTCACCATCGGCGGCCTCGCGGTGACGGTCGACGGCCAGGTGCAGCGCGAAGACGGCTCCGTGGTGCCCGGGCTGTACGCCGCCGGCGCGTGCGCGTCCAACCTCGCCCAGGACGGCAAGGGTTATGCGAGCGGAACGCAGCTGGGTGAAGGGTCGTTCTTCGGGCGCCGCGCCGGAGCGCACGCGGCGCAACGGGCCGGGGGAGCGTAGCCGCTAGAGCCGCGCGGGTTCCTTCTCGACCGGGCCCAGTTGCCACGGGCCGCCGCCGAGCAGATGCAGCTGCTGCTCGTGGTGCTGTTCGACGGTGGGCCGGTGGCTCACGCTGACCATGACGCACTCGGGCAGCTCGGTCCGGACCAACTGGTACAACGCGAATTCCAGCCCTTCGTCCAGCGCGGAGGTGGCCTCGTCGAGGAAGACCGCCTTCGGCCTGGTCAGCAGGATGCGCGCGAAGGCGACCCGCTGCTGCTCGCCGGGCGACAGCACCTTGGCCCAGTCATGGTCCTCGTCGAGCCGGTTGATCAGCGGCGCCAAGGCCACCTTGGTGAGCACCTCGCGCAGCTGCTCGTCGGGGACGGTATCCGGCGAGTTCGGATAACAGACCACGGTGCGCAGGCTGCCCAGCGGCACATACGGCAGCTGCGAGAGGAACATCGTCGCGTTGTCGCCGTCCGGGCGGCACAGGGTTCCCGAGGCGTACGGCCACAGTTCGGCCAGGCTGCGCAGCAGCGTGGTCTTGCCGGCCCCGGAGCGGCCGGTGATCACCAGCGATTCGCCGTGGTCGAGCTGGATGTCCAGCGAGTCGACCAGCTGGTCGCCCTCCGGTGTGCGCACCTCGATGCCGCGCAGCTCGACCGCCGCCTCCTCGCTGGCCTTGACCAGAATCGCCGGCAGCGCGCGGCCCTTGTCGTTGGCGTCGACCAGCCCGTGCAATCGGATGATGGCGGCCCGGAAGGACGCGAACGCGTCATAGTTGTTGCGGAAGAACGACAGCGAGTCGTGAATGTTGCCGAACGCCGTCGCCGTCTGGCCCACATCGCCGAAATCGATCTTGCCGGCGAACAACCGTGGCGCCTGAATCACCCAGGGCAGCGGGACAATTGCCTGCGACACCGACCAGTTCCACCCGTTGAAGATGATGGTCCGCCGGACGAAATTGCGGTAGTTGCCGATAATCGGCGTGAACCGCCCCCACAGCTGTGCCCGCTCGACCCGCTCGCCGCGGTAGAAGCCGACCGCCTCGGCGGCGTCCCGCAATCTCACCAGGGCGTATCGGAAGGCGGCGTTGAGCCTCTCGTTGTTGAAGCTGAGCCAGATCAGCGGGCGCCCAAGCCACACCGCGACGACGGTCGCGATCAGCACGTAGACCAGCACCGTCCAGAACATCGCTCGCGGCAACACCACACCGAACAGATCGAGGTCCCCGGACAGGTTCCACAGGATCGCGGCGAAGGAGATCACCGAGGCCACCGCGTTGACCGCCCCGAACAGCAACGTGCTGCCCGTCCCGTTGGACGGGATGTTGGGGGTTCCGCCGGCGTTGGCGGTGAAGATGTCGATGTCCTGCTGGATGCGCTGGTCGGGGTTGTCAATGGTGTTGTCGATGAACAGATCCCGGTAGTAGGCCCGGCCCTCCAGCCAGTCGTCGGTGAGGTGGGAGGTCAACCACATGCGCCAGGCGATGATGAACCGCTGCGTCAGATAGACGTCGGCCGCGAACCGGATGACGTAGAGGGTTGCCAGCACGCTGAAGATCGTGAGCGACATCCAAAAGCCATGTACACCAGACTGTTTGACGTTGTCGTCGCCCGCAGCCATGCCCTGCACCGCCTTCTGCACGGCGGTGTACAAGTCGTTGCCCTGGTAGCTGAGCAGCACCACCAACCGGACCGACAGCAGCACCGACAGCAACAACACACCCAGCATCAGCCACACGCGCACGCTGCGTGCGCCGACGAAGTAACCGCGGGTGATCCGCCAGAACTGCCGGCCCCAGGGTGTGAGATAGCGGAAGGCGATCAGGACGCCGAACAGACAGACCGCGCTGACCACCCAGGCTATGGCGATCCACCGCAACGAATCCATGGGTGCCGCCGACCAGTTGATCGATGGCTTGAAGGGCTTTGGACCCATCGTCGACGTCTCCTTACGGTCGAGGTTGTCGAACGCTCCTCAACTTCAAATCCTTCGGCGAAGGTACCTGACGAATCTGGTTAGGCTGCGGTCATGACTACCGACGCCATCCCCGGACAAACATTGCACGCCGGCCGGCTTGTCGCGCGGCGTCTGCGGGCCAGCGGCGTCGATACCGTCTTCACGCTATCCGGCGGACACCTGTTTTCCATCTACGACGGGTGCCGCGAGGAGGGGGTCCGGCTGATCGACACCCGCCACGAGCAGACGGCGACCTTCGCCGCCGAAGGCTGGTCGAAGGTGACTCGGTCACCGGGC
Source organism: Mycobacterium sp. NGS33 (assembly GCF_059812885.1). Taxonomy (NCBI): domain Bacteria; kingdom Bacillati; phylum Actinomycetota; class Actinomycetes; order Mycobacteriales; family Mycobacteriaceae; genus Mycobacterium; species Mycobacterium sp. NGS33. Next base: position 26,018 of record NZ_JCALDN010000023.1, read on the forward strand.
GTGGCCGCGCTGACCGCGGGGCCGGGCATCACCAACGGGATGAGCGCGATGGCCGCGGCGCAACAGAACCAGTCGCCGCTGGTGGTGCTGGGCGGCCGGGCCCCGGCGCAGCGCTGGGGGATGGGCTCGCTGCAGGAGATCGACCACGTGCCGTTCGTGGCGCCGCTGGCCCGCTTCGCGGCCACCGCACAGTCGGCGGACGACGCAGGCCGGCTCGTCGACGACGCGCTGCGCGCCGCGGTCGGGGCGCCGTCGGGTGTCGGCTTCGTCGACTTCCCGATGGACCACGTGTTCTCGATGTCCGACGATGACGGCCGGCCCGGCGCCCTCGTCGACCTGCCACCCGGGCCCGCGCCCGACGGCGACGCCCTGAGCCGGGCCGCGGCCCTGCTCTCCGCGGCGCAGCGGCCGGTGATCATGGCCGGCACCAACCTGTGGTGGGGGCACGGCGAAGCCGCCCTGCTGCGCCTCGCCGAGGAACTGCACATCCCGGTGCTGATGAACGGCATGGCCCGTGGCGCGCTACCCGCCGACCATGCGCTGGCGTTCTCCAGGGTCCGCGGAAAAGCGTTGGGGGAGGCCGACGTTGCGCTGATCGTCGGCGTGCCGATGGATTTCCGGCTCGGCTTCGGCGCGGTTTTCGGGCCACAAACCGAGCTCATCGTGGTCGACCGGGTGGAACCCGAGCGCCGCCATCCCCGACCGGTGGCGGCCGAGCTCTACGGCGACCTGTTGACGATCCTCGCGGCGCTGGCGCCCGCGACCGGAACCGACCATCGCGACTGGATCGACGAACTGCGCACCGCCGAAACCGCGGCGCGCGCCAAGGAGAAGGCCGAACTCGCCGACGACCGCATCCCCCTGCATCCCATGCGGGTCTACGCGGAGCTCGCGCCGATGCTGGACCGCGACGCGATCGTCGTCATCGACGCCGGCGACTTCGGTTCGTACGCCGGGCGGGTGATCGACAGCTATCAGCCCGGCTGCTGGCTGGACAGCGGACCGTTCGGCTGCCTGGGTTCGGGCCCCGGCTACGCGCTGGCCGCCAAGCTGGCCCACCCGGACCGCCAGGTGGTGCTCCTGCAGGGCGACGGCGCCTTCGGCTTCAGCGGCATGGAATGGGACACCCTGGTTCGGCACAACGTGCCGGTGGTGTCCGTGATCGGCAACAACGGCATCTGGGCGCTGGAGAAGCACCCCATGGAGGCGCTGTACGGCTACTCGGTGGTGGCCGAACTGCGTCCCGGAACGCGGTATGACGAGGTGGCGCGCGCCCTGGGCGGGCATGGCGAACTGGTCGCCGCGCCCGGCGAGCTGCGGCCCGCGCTGGAGCGGGCCTTCGGCAGCGGGCTGCCTGCCGTCGTCAATGTGTTGACCGACCCCGAGGTCGCGTATCCACGCCGGTCCAACCTCGCGTGATGAATCCGCGCGGTGAGCCACCGCGTACCGTTGACCTGTGCCTAAGACGACCCGCGCTCAACCCGGCAGGCTGAGCAGCCGCTTCTGGAAGCTGCTCGGCGCCAGCACCGAAAAGGACCGCAGCCGCTCGCTCACCCAGGTCAAGGACTCGTCGGAGTACGACGACGAGGCGGCCGGGCTGAGCGACGAGCAGCTGCGCAAAGCGGCCGGGCTGCTCAACCTGGACGACCTCGCGGACTCCGAGGACATCCCGCAATTCCTCGCCATCGCCCGGGAGGCGGGCGAGCGGGCGAGCGGGTTGCGGCCGTTCGACGTGCAGCTGTTGGGCGCGCTGCGCATGCTGGCCGGTGACGTGATCGAGATGGCCACCGGCGAGGGCAAGACGCTCGCGGGCGCGATCGCGGCGGCCGGATACGCGCTGGCCGGGCGGCACGTGCACGTGGTGACGATCAACGACTACCTGGCCCGTCGTGACGCGGAATGGATGGGCCCGGTCATCGAGGCCATGGGCCTGACGGTCGGCTGGATCACCGCCGAGTCGACCAGCGAGGAACGGCGCACCGCCTACGGCTGCGACGTCACCTACGCCTCGGTCAACGAGATCGGCTTCGACGTGCTGCGCGATCAGCTGGTGACCGACGTCGCCGACCTGGTGTCGCCCAACCCCGACGTGGCCCTGATCGACGAAGCAGACTCGGTGCTGGTCGACGAGGCGCTGGTGCCGCTGGTGCTGGCGGGAACGACCCACCGGGAGACGCCGCGGCTCGAGATCATCAAGCTGGCCGGCCAGCTGGAGGCCGGCACCGACTACGACACCGACGCCGACAGCCGCAACGTTCACCTCACCGAGGTCGGCGCCCGCAAGGTGGAAAAGGCGCTGGGCGGGATCGACCTGTACTCCGAGGAACACGTCGTCACCACCCTGACCGAGATCAACGTCGCGCTGCACGCCCACGTCCTGTTGCAGCGCGATGTGCACTACATCGTCCGCGACGACGCGGTGCACCTGATCAACGCGGCGCGCGGGCGCATCGCCCAGCTGCAGCGCTGGCCCGACGGCCTGCAGGCCGCGGTCGAGGCCAAGGAGGGCATCGAGACCACCGAAACGGGCGAGGTGCTCGACACCATCACCGTGCAGGCGCTGATCAATCGCTACGCGACGGTGTGCGGCATGACCGGCACCGCGCTGGCCGCCGGTGAGCAGCTGCGCCAGTTCTACAAGCTCGGGGTGTCACCAATTCCGCCGAACGAGCCCAACATTCGCGAAGACGAGTCCGACCGGGTGTACATCACCGCCGCGGCCAAGAACGACGCGATCGTCGCCCACATCGCCGAGGTGAACGAGACCGGGCAGCCGGTGCTGGTGGGCACCCGCGACGTGGCCGAGTCCGAGGACCTGCACGAGCGGCTGCTGCGCCGTGGCGTGCCCGCGGTCGTGCTGAACGCGAAAAACGACGCCGAGGAAGCCCAGGTGATCGCCGAGGCCGGCAAGTTCGGCGTCGTCACCGTCTCGACGCAGATGGCCGGGCGCGGCACCGACATCCGCCTCGGTGGCTCCGACGAGGCCGATCACGACCGGGTCGCCGAACTCGGCGGGCTGCACGTCGTCGGAACCGGGCGGCACCACACCCAGCGACTGGACAACCAGCTGCGCGGGCGCGCCGGGCGCCAGGGCGACCCGGGGTCGTCGGTGTTCTTCTCGAGCTGGGAAGACGACGTCGTGGCGGCCAACCTCGACCACAACAAGCTGCCGATGGAAACCGACGAGGACGGCCGGATCGTCAGCCCCAAGGCGGCGGGCCTGCTCGACCACGCCCAGCGGGTGGCCGAGGGCCGCATGCTGGACGTACACGCGAACACCTGGCGCTACAACCAGTTGATCGCCCAGCAACGCGCCATCATCGTCGACCGACGAAACACGTTGCTGCGCAACCCAACCGCACGCGAGGAACTGGCCGAGCTGGCGCCCAAGCGCTACAAGGAGCTGGCCGACACGGAGGGAATCTCCGAAGAGCGCCTGGAGACGATCTGCCGCCAGATCATGCTCTATCACCTCGACCGCGGCTGGGCCGACCATCTGGCGTATCTGGCCGACATCCGCGAAAGCATCCATCTGCGCGCGCTGGGCCGGCAGAACCCGCTGGACGAGTTTCACCGCTTGGCGGTCGACGCCTTCGCGTCGCTGGCCGCCGACGCCATCGAGGCGGCCCAGCAGACGTTCGAAACCGCCAACGTCCTCGACGAGGAACCGGGACTGGACCTGTCCAAGCTGGCGCGGCCGACGTCGACGTGGACCTACATGGTCAACGACAACCCGCTGTCGGACGACACCCTATCCACCCTGAGCCTGCCCGGGGTGTTCCGCTGAGCTGAGTCGCGCCGGTGGCGCGGCCAGCGGGGCGTTCGCGCTCGAGTGTGCGCCCAGCCGGGCATTCGTCGTCCAGTCGCGTTAAGGTCACGGCTCATGGAGCCGGTGCTTCCGCCCAATCGGGTGCTGACGGTGCCCAACGCGCTCAGCGCTGTTCGCCTGGCGCTGATCCCGGTGTTCGTCTACGCCCTGCTGGTCGCCCACGCGTACGGGTGGGCCGTCGGGATCCTGATGTTCAGCGGCGCCTCGGACTGGGCCGACGGCAAGATCGCCCGGCTGCTGGATCAGTCCTCACGGCTCGGGGTCTTGCTCGACCCCGCGGTCGACCGCCTCTACATGGTGGCCGTGCCCCTCGTGCTCGCGTTCAGCGGGATCGTGCCCTGGTGGTTCGTCATCGTCCTGCTCGCCCGCGACGGCCTGCTGGCGGCGACGCTGCCGCTGCTGTGGAGTCGCGGCCTGACGGCGCTGCCGGTGACCTACATCGGCAAGGCCGCGACGTTCGCCCTGATGTCCGGATTTCCGCTGGTGCTGCTGGGCACCTGGGACGCGCTGTGGAGCCGCGTGATCGGGGCCTGCGGATGGGCGTTCCTGATCTGGGGCATGTATGCCTACCTGTGGGCGTTCGCGCAGTATGCGGCGCAGATGGTCCTCGTGCTGCGGCGCATGCCCAAGGTCGATCGCGCTTCGCGTCCGTCGGCCGCGGCGAAGGTGGCCGACCATGGCTGATACCGACCGCCTGCTCGGCGGCTATGACCCCAACGCCGGTCACAGCGCGCATGGCGCGTCGCGGCCGACACTGATCCCGGTGCCGTCGCTGCTGCGCGCCCTGCTGTCCGAGCACCTCGATCCCGGCTACGCCGCGGCGGCGGCCAAGCGCGGCGCCGCCGACGCACCACCCGCCGGACGCGGACGGGTGGTCGGCTGGCTCTGGCAGGCGCTGGCGGCGCTGCTGATCGCGACGGTGTTCGCCGCGGCCGTCGCGCAGGCCCGCTCGGTGGCCCCGGGGGTGCGCACGGCCCAGCAGCTGCTGCTGGGCAACGTGCGGTCGGCGGAGGCTGCTGCGGGCAAGTTGAACCAGCGCCGCGGCGAGCTGGCGACGCGAGTCGACGACGTGCAGCGCCACGCCCTGGCCGACGACGCCGAGGGGCAGCGGCTGCTGAAACGCCTTGACGCGCTGAGCCTGGCCGCGGCCAGCACGGCGATCATCGGGCCCGGCCTGAAGGTGACCGTGACCGATCCCGGCGCCAGCCCGAACCTTTCCGACGTCTCCAAGCAGCGGGTCAGCGGCAGCAGGCAGATCATCCTGGACCGCGATCTGCAGTTGCTGGTCAACTCGTTGTGGGCGAGCGGCGCCGAGGCGATCTCCGTCGGCGGTGTGCGGATCGGTCCGAACGTGACCATTCGGCAGGCCGGCGGCGCCATCCTGGTCGACAACACCCCCACCAGCAGCCCGTACACGGTCCTGGCCATCGGGCCGCCGCGGGCGATGCGCGATGTCTTCGACAACAGCCCCGGCATGCAGCGACTGAGGCTGTTGCAGATTTCCTACGGTGTCGTGGTTACGGTGGATGCCGCCGACGGTCTGTCGCTGCCTGCCGGATCGATCCGGGATGTCAAGTTCGCCAAGCAGATTGGGCCACAGTGAGAAAAGTCCTGAACAGACGCATTCCCCTGTGCGAGACGCGGACGGGAAACCACGCATGATCGGTATCGCAGCGCTGGCGATCGGCATCGTGCTCGGCCTCGTTTTTCACCCCGCGGTGCCAGAAGTCGTCCAGCCCTATCTGCCGATCGCGGTGGTCGCGGCGCTGGACGCCGTGTTCGGTGGGTTGCGCGCATACCTGGAACGGATCTTCGATCCGAAGGTCTTCGTGATTTCGTTCGTGTTCAACGTCTTCGTGGCCGCCCTGATCGTCTACGTCGGTGACCAATTGGGCGTGGGCACGCAGTTGTCCACGGCCATCATCGTCGTGCTGGGTATCCGCATCTTCGGCAATGCGGCCGCGCTGCGCCGCAGGCTGTTCGGGGCGTGACGCGCGGGCGACGATGCGGAGGCGAAGCGGTGAGGACAAGCGGCGAGTCGAGGTCAACGTGAGCCAGGATCCCGAAGACCGAGCCGGCGGCCAGTCAGCCGCCGGCCACAGTGGTGACGAGTCAACCGGGCCTGCGGGCCCCGGGCCCGCCGCGACCCCGGACCAAGGAACCCCGCGCGGCCGCCACGAGCTGGCCGCGAAAAGCCCCCGCCCCGAAATCGGGGCGGTGCACCGCACGGGGCTGTCGGCGATGGTGCGCGGCGGTCGGTCCCGGATGGCGTTCGGAACGCTGGCCGCGATGCTGTGCCTGCTGCTGGGCCTGGCGATCGTCACCCAGGTCCGTCAGACCGAGACGGGCGACTCGCTGGAGACGGCGCGGCCCGCGGACCTGTTGGTGCTGCTGGATTCGTTGCGGCAGCGCGAGGGCACGCTCAACACCGAGGTGAACGAGCTACAGAACACGCTGAATTCGCTGCAGGCGTCGGGAAACAACGACCAGGCCGCCATCCAGTCCGCGCAGTCCAGGCTGGCGGCCCTGTCCATTCTGGTCGGGGCCGTCGGTGCCACCGGGCCCGGCGTCACCGTCACGATCGAGGACCCCGGGCCCGGCGTGTCGCCCGAGGCGATGCTCGACGTGGTCAACGAGCTGCGTGCCGCCGGTGCCGAGGCGATCGAGGTCAACGACGCACACCAATCGGTGCGCGTGGGTGTCGACACCTGGGTGGTGGGCACGCCCGGGTCGTTGACCATCGACTCCAAAACGCTGTCGCCGCCGTATTCGATTCTGGCGATTGGCGATCCACCCACCCTGGCCGCGGCGATGAACATTCCCGGCGGCGCGCAGGACACCGTCAAGCGCGTCGGTGGGCGCATGTCGGTCCAGCAGGCCGATCGAGTGGACGTGACCACCTTGCGGCAACCAAAACCGCACCAATACGCTCAGCCCGTCAAGTGAGCATCACCCGAACAGAACAGGATCACTCGTGAGCGATATCCCGCCCGATCTGCGCTACACCGCCGAACATGAATGGGTTCGTCGAAGTGGGGATGACACCGTGCGGGTGGGCATCACCGATTTTGCGCAATCGGCGTTGGGCGACGTGGTTTTCGTTCAGCTGCCCGACGTCGGCACCGAATTGACCGCGGGCGAATCCTTCGGCGAGGTCGAATCCACCAAATCGGTGTCGGACCTGTATGCCCCGGTCTCGGGCAAAGTCTCGGCGGTCAACACCGATCTGGACGGCAGCCCGCAACTGGTGAATTCCGACCCGTACGGCGCCGGTTGGTTGCTGGATGTACAGGTATCCGAGGTCGGGGAATTGGACTCGACAATTTCTTCGCTGCTCGACGCCGAGGCCTACCGCGGAACGCTGACCGAATGACGATTGCTACTGTCCCTGCAGCCCCGCACCCGCCGGCGAGCGGCGGGGCCAGGGTACGGGGGAATCGGAGTTTCGGTTCGTCAGGTGGTAGGCGCATTGCAGGCCGGTGCGCGGTACCGTCGACACATCGACCTTTGAATTCCTTCGAGGATCGCTGAAAGACACGTGACAGACACTTTGACAGTACGAAACGGCAGTAATCGGCATACCGGGGAAAGAAACCCGGTGCACAAGCCGGCCGAGCGGCCCGGACAGACAACGCCACAGCAGCCAGTGAGGAGCAGCGCGTGACGGACATGGACAACGACCAGAACTCGGACGAAGTCACGGTAGAGACGACTTCGGTCTTCCGTGCGGACTTCCTCAACGAGTTGGACGCTCCCGCGCAAGCGGGAACCGAGAGCGCGGTATCCGGAGTCGAAGGGCTGCCGGCGGGCTCGGCGTTGCTGGTCGTCAAGCGGGGACCGAACGCCGGTTCGCGATTTCTGCTGGATCAGGCCACCACGTCCGCCGGGCGCCACCCCGATAGCGACATTTTTCTCGACGACGTGACCGTCAGCCGCCGGCACGCCGAATTCAGGTTGGAAAACAACGAATTCAGCGTGGTCGACGTTGGTAGTCTCAACGGCACTTACGTCAACCGTGAGCCCGTGGACTCGGCGGTGCTTGCCAACGGTGACGAGGTGCAGATCGGCAAGTTCCGCTTGGTGTTTCTGACCGGACCCAAGCAGGGTGAGGATGGAGGATCTTCAGGCTAGTGAGCGCACCCGATAGCTCGGCGCTGGCCGGGATGTCGATCGGGGCGGTCTTGGAATTGCTGAGGCCGGACTTCCCCGATGTCACCATCTCCAAAATCCGCTTCCTGGAGGCCGAGGGGTTGGTGACGCCGCAGCGGGCTGCGTCGGGGTATCGAAGGTTCACCGCATATGACTGCGCGCGATTGCGGTTCATCCTCACCGCGCAGCGCGATCACTATCTGCCGCTGAAGGTCATCAGGGCGCAACTGGACGCCCAGCCCGACGGCGAGCTGCCGCCCGTGAAGACGTCCTATTCGGTCCCGCGGTTGGTGTCGGTGGCGGGAACGGGAGATGCCGCCGGGGAACAGGCGCGCTCGGACAGTTCGGCGGTGGCCCCGACCCACGTCCGGTTGAGCCGCGAGGAGCTGCTGCAGCGCGCGGGCGTGGATGACGAGCTGCTGACCGCGCTTCTCAAAGCGGGAGTCATCACCACCGGGCCCGCCGGATTTTTCGACGAGCACGCCGTGGTCATCCTGCAATGCGCCCGGGCCCTGTCGGACTACGGTGTCGAGCCGCGGCACTTGCGGGCTTTCCGTTCGGCCGCCGACCGGCAGTCCGACCTGATTGCCCAAATCGCCGGGCCGGTAGTCAAAGCCGGCAAGGCCGGCGCCCGCGATCGCGCCGACGATTTAGCGCGCGAGGTCGCGGCGCTCGCCATCACGTTGCACACGTCGTTGATCAAATCCGCCGTTCGCGACGTTCTGGATCGCTGAGGACTAGACTTCGGTCGACAGCTTGGTTTTCGGCAGTAGGCGGCTTTTTGACCTCGCCGTCCTGGCGAGTAACCAATTCAACCGGCGCCACAATGCGGAGGGCAGACACAAATGGGTGAAGTTCGTGTTGTCGGCATTCGCGTAGAGCAGCCGCAGAACCAGCCGGTGTTGTTACTGCGCGAAACCAATGGCGACCGTTACCTTCCGATCTGGATCGGTCAGTCGGAGGCCGCCGCCATCGCGCTCGAGCAGCAAGGCGTCGAGCCCCCTCGCCCGTTGACACACGATTTGATCAGGGATGTCATTGCCGCCCTTGGGCATTCGCTGAAAGAGGTGCGGATCGTCGATCTGCAAGAGGGCACTTTCTACGCCGATCTGGTGTTCGACCGCAACATCACCGTGTCGGCCCGTCCCTCGGACTCGGTGGCGATCGCGCTGCGGGTCGGCGTGCCCATTTACGTCGAGGAAGGCGTGCTCGCCCAGGCAGGCCTGCTGATTCCGGACGAGAGCGACGAAGAGGGCGGCACCGCGGTCCGGGAGGACGAGGTGGAGAAGTTCAAGGAATTTCTCGACAGCGTGTCCCCGGACGACTTCAAGGCCACCTAACCCGCCGACGATGCAGCGCGCGTGGCGCGGTGTCGAGGAGGGGGGCAATCGTGTCTGGCCCGCTACCAGCGCTTTGGGATCGACGAGCCGACTGGTTTAGCCTGGATGGCGACATCACGGATGCATCTCAAAGCGCACCGTGATCTCGACACGCTGGCGGATAGCTCGCCGACTTGGCCCCGCGGCGGCCATACTTTGATCGCGACTACAGGCGCGGCGGCTATCGGAGAGCGTAAGCTCTACTAGCACTCGGGCTTGAGCAAACGTGGCTGCGATGCAGCCTTCAGACGCAGCCAACGACGAGAGCGCGATCGCGGAGAGGAACCACCGTGAGCGAGCAGCCACGCCAAGAGCAGCTCAACCTAGCGGACAGCGGTAACCCGGCGCCCAGTGACCGCAGCGTCACCGTAGCCAGCCCGCCCGTACAGCCCGGCCTGTTCCCGGACGACTCCGTGCCCGACGAGCTGGTCGGATACCGCGGTCCCAGCGCCTGCCAGATCGCCGGCATCACGTACCGGCAGCTGGACTACTGGGCACGCACCTCGCTGGTGGTCCCGTCGATCCGCAGCGCGGCGGGCTCGGGCAGCCAGCGCCTCTACTCGTTCAAGGACATCCTGGTCCTCAAGATCGTCAAGCGCTTGCTGGACACCGGGATCTCGCTGCACAACATCCGCGTCGCCGTCGACCATCTGCGTCAGCGTGGCGTCCAGGATCTGGCCAACATCACCCTGTTCTCCGACGGCACCACCGTCTACGAGTGCACCTCGGCCGAAGAGGTCGTCGACCTGCTGCAGGGCGGGCAGGGCGTGTTCGGCATCGCCGTGTCCGGCGCCATGCGCGAGCTGACCGGCGTCATCGCGGACTTCCCCGGCGAGCGGGCCGACGGCGGCGAATCGATCGCCGAGCCCGAGGACGAGCTGGCGTCCCGGCGCAAGCACCGCGACCGCAAGATCGGCTGACGGCGCACCGAACCACACACGATGTCGCGCTTCGCGCGGCCGAGTAAGCTGGGCTGCGCATCGCTTTCGTGCGGGAGAGTTTCGTGGCTGCCAGTCACGGACGCCGAAGGAGCAACACCTCTCCGTCAACCTCTCAGGCACCCGGACCGCGCGACATCATGATGCCTCTGGAAAGCGGTGTGGACCCGTGGGTCCGCACCCGCCGATGGGGAAAGGCGCTCGGGCAGCATCGGGCGCCGAATCTCTCAGGCGCCCGGCGAAACGGGTGAAGACAGAGGGAGAGGGCCGTTAGTCCTCTGCCTTGATACGTCTTCGCCCGTCTACTCAGGAGTTCCAGTGTCCGATCAATTCACTTTCGCAGCTCGGCACATCGGCCCGGACAGCCAGGCCGTCGCGGCCATGCTCGCCGTCATCGGTGTCGACTCGCTCGACGAGCTGGCCGCCAAGGCGGTTCCGGCGGGCATCCTGGACCGGGTCGGTCACGGCGGCGTCGCCCCGGGTCTGGACCGGCTGCCGCCGGCGGCCAGCGAGACCGAGGCGCTGGCCGAGCTGCGGTCGCTGGCCGAGGCCAACACCGTGGCGGTGTCCATGATCGGGCAGGGCTACTACGACACGCTCACCCCGCCGGTGTTGCTGCGCAACATCCTGGAGAACCCGGCCTGGTACACCGCCTACACGCCGTACCAGCCCGAGATCAGCCAGGGCCGGCTCGAGGCGTTGCTGAACTTCCAGACCATGGTCGCCGACCTCACCGGCCTCGAGGTCGCCAACGCCTCGATGCTCGACGAGGGCACCGCCGCGGCGGAGGCCATGACCCTGATGCACCGAGCCGCTCGTGGCAAGGCCAACCGGCTGGCCGTGGACGTCGACGTCTTCGCCCAGACCGCGGCCGTCGTGGCCACCCGCGCCAAGCCGCTGGGCATCGAGGTCGTCACCGTCGACCTGCGTGACGGCCTGCCCGACGGCGACTTCTTCGGCGTCATCGCCCAGTTGCCGGGGGCCAGCGGCCGGGTCACCGACTGGGCGCAGCTGGTGGAGCAGGCCCACGAGCGCGGCGCTTTGGTCGCGGTCGGCGCGGATCTGCTCGCCTGCACGCTGATCACGCCGCCGGGTGAGATCGGCGCCGACGTCGCGTTCGGCAGCACCCAAAGATTCGGCGTGCCAATGGGATTCGGGGGTCCGCACGCCGGCTACCTGGCGGTGCACGCCAGCCACGCGCGTCAGCTGCCGGGCCGGCTGGTCGGGGTATCGCTGGACGCCGACGGTTCGCCCGCCTACCGCCTGGCGCTGCAGACGCGCGAACAGCACATCCGCCGCGACAAGGCGACCAGCAACATCTGCACCGCGCAGGTGTTGCTGGCGGTGATGGCCGCGATGTACGTCAGCTACCACGGCGCCGAGGGGCTGACCGCGATCGCGCGCCGCGTCCACGGTCACGCCGAGGCGATCGCCGCCGCGCTCGCCTCGGCGGCCGACACAGCGCTGGTGCACGACAAGTACTTCGACACCGTGCTGGCCCGGGTGCCCGGGCGCGCCGCCGAGGTGATCGCCGCGGCCAAGGCCAAGGGCATCAACCTCTGGCGGGTCGACGACGACCACGTGTCGGTGGCGTGCGACGAGGCCACCACCGACGACCACGTCGCCGCGGTGCTCGAGGCCTTCGGAGTTCAGGCCGCCGAGCCCGTGTGTGCCGGCATCATCACCCGCACGTCGGAATTCCTCACCCATCCCGCCTTCACCCAGTACCGCACCGAGACGGCGATGATGCGCTACCTGCGCGCGCTCGCCGACAAAGATATCGCGTTGGACCGCAGCATGATTCCGCTCGGGTCGTGCACCATGAAGCTGAACGCCGCGGCGGAGATGGAACCCATCACCTGGCCGGAATTCGCGCGCCAGCATCCCTTCGCGCCGGCGTCCGACACCTCGGGGCTGCGGCGTCTCATCGCCGACCTTGAAAGCTGGCTCGTGCAGATCACCGGCTACGACGCCGTCTCGCTGCAGCCCAACGCCGGGTCGCAGGGCGAGTACGCCGGCCTGCTGGCCATCCACGACTACCACGCCAGCCGCGGCGAACCGCACCGCGACATCTGCCTCATCCCGTCCAGCGCGCACGGCACCAACGCGGCGTCGGCGGCCCTGGCCGGCATGCGGGTGGTCGTGGTGGCCTGCCACACCAACGGCGACGTGGATCTGGACGACCTGCGCGCCAAGGTCGCCGAACACCGCGACCGGCTGTCCACGCTGATGATCACCTATCCGTCCACGCACGGCGTGTACGAACACGACATCGCCGAGATCTGCGCGGCCACCCACGACGCCGGCGGCCAGGTCTACGTCGACGGCGCCAACCTCAATGCGCTGGTCGGGCTGGCCCGGCCGGGCAAGTTCGGCGGCGACGTCAGCCACCTGAACCTGCACAAGACGTTCTGCATCCCGCACGGCGGCGGCGGACCAGGGGTCGGGCCGGTGGCCGTGCGCGCGCACCTGGCGCCGTTCTTGCCCGGGCACCCGCACGCCCCCGACCTCCCGCAGGGCCAGCCGGTGTCCGCGGCGCCCTACGGGTCGGCCTCCATCCTGCCGATCAGCTGGGCCTACATCAGGATGATGGGGGCCGAGGGCTTGCGCGCGGCGTCGCTGACGGCGATCACGTCGGCCAACTACATCGCCCGCCGCCTCGACGAGTACTTCCCGGTGCTCTACACCGGCGAGAACGGCATGGTCGCCCACGAATGCATCCTGGACCTCCGCGGCATCACCAAGTCCACCGGAGTCACCGTCGACGACGTGGCAAAACGGTTGGCGGACTACGGTTTTCACGCTCCGACCATGAGCTTCCCGGTGGCCGGCACGCTGATGGTGGAGCCCACGGAGAGCGAGAGCCTGACCGAGGTCGACGCGTTCTGCGACGCCATGATCGCCATCCGCGGCGAGATCGACCGGGTGGGCGCGGGGGAGTGGCCCGTCGACGACAACCCGCTGCGCGGTGCACCGCACACGGCCGAGTGCCTGGTCGTCGGCGATTGGGATCACCCGTACACCCGGGAGCAGGCCGCCTACCCGCTGGGCACCCAGTTCCGGCCCAAGGTGTGGCCGCCGGTGCGTCGCATCGACGGCGCGTACGGCGACCGCAATCTGGTCTGCTCGTGCCCCCCGGTGGAGGCGTACGCCTGACGGTCCCGGCCCGCCCTCAGCCGGGCGTCGCCGCCGGGGCCCGCAACACCAGCGGCACCAGGTAGCGGCGGGCGAAATCGCGGGCCTGGTGCATGTTGTAGATCGGGATGGCCGAATTCGGCGTCTTGACCAGCGAGATGATCAGCCGCCCGATCATTTCGCCGACGATCTCGGTGTCCAGATCGGCCGCCAGCTCGCCGCGCTCCTGCCAGCGGCGCAGCCAGGTGGCGATGTAGCCGCCGGTCATGGCGATCAGGTTCTCGTCGGTCAGGTAGGCGGTCAGTTCCCCCGCAGCGGGTGATTCGCGGATGCTTCGGGTCAGCAGCTTGGGCGCGGAGGCCTCGTGGACGAAGGCGGCGAAGACTTCGGCGATCCCTTCTTCCGGTGTCGCCGCCCGGCCGGCGACCTCGGAGACCAGCGTGCTCAGCCGCAGCGATTCGTCCATGATGGTGAGCCGCACCAGGTTTCGCTTGTGCCGGAACCGGCGGTACACCGTGGCGACACCGACACCGGCCGTGTCGGCGATGTCCTGCATGGTGGTGTTGGAAAATCCGCGCTCGGTAAAGCAGGTGCGGGCCGCGGTGACGATCGTGCGGGCCGTCGGATCGAGGGTGGCCAGACCGTCGACCAGCTCCCGGTGTGCCGCATCTGGTTTCGGCGCCGCGCCGGATCCATTGCCGGGTTGCAGGAAACTCGCCGTCGTCGTCATGCCGCTCCTCCTTCTGATGGGTGAGGGTTCGGGTCACACCACGGTGGCCCCGATGCGGTGCCGCACCCGCATGTCCCACACCACCGCCTGCAAACCGAGACGCGCCAAGAACCGCGGCGTGAACATGTCCAGCACTCCAAAGATGTGCTGCCAGCGGTCGAATCGGCGTTGCTGCGCGTCCGACCATGCGAACCCGAGCTTGTCGCGCAGCTGCGGGGGCAGGTAGCCCAGCGTCATGAACAGATTCCATCCGCCGAACAGGGCCGAGATGGGCGCGGGCAGGAAATCGAGGCGCGCGATGCCGATCAGATAGCTGCGCATCCGGTCGTCGAAGTCGAGTCGATCGAGTTGATCGCGCCAATAGCGGCCCGCGGCCGCCAGGTCGGCGGGCCACATGTCCCGCGGCACCTGCAGCATGGTCGCGAATACCGACGCGGCCTGGTGCACCGCCTCGGGGTCGCGCCGCGATCGGCCACCCCGCAGCTTGCGAGTGTCCTCGAAGACCGCGGCCATGCAGGAGGCCACCCAGAGTTGCAAGGCGGGGTCGAAGGCGTTGTAGCGCACCGGGCTTTGCGGCCCGGAGCGCACCCGAGCGTGCGCCGCGTTGACCGCCTCCCGGTAGACCTTGCGATCGTTGGCGTTTCCGGCGATGGCCACCGCGATGTAGGTGAAGGTGGTGCGGGCCCGTTTGAAGGGATGCTTGTACAGGTTGCCGCTGTCGACCTTGCTTTCCATCACGCCGTAGGCCACGCCCGAATTCGCCAGCTGCATCACGACGTTCGCCGCCCCGTACGCCGGGGACAGCCAGGGCGATATCTCCTCTGCCAGAAACGACGTGTCGAGGGAATCGGTGTCCGCCCGCCGGGCACCTGGATCCGGCGGGAGCGGTGCGTCCTGCGGACCGGTGGGCAGGGGATGGGCCATGCTGCGCCTTTCTGTGACCGACAGTTCAGGCGGATTCGGATCCCTCGGCCCCGCCCCTGATAGAAATCAAGGAAGATTCTATCGTCGAGTCTGGCACAGACCGGAGTCATTTGACAGGGCCGGCAACGGATTCCTTCGGGATGAGCGTGGCTACATGACCTTTGACCGCGACTGACCGGGCTGTTCCCTGCGCGCCCGCCCGGCGGACGACAGGCCCGGCCCCACCAGGCGGTAGGTCGCGGCGACCGGCTCTATCACCGAGCCCATCGGCCCGCGGACGGGTGACGACGAGCGGGTCAGCTCAGAAAGTTGTTGACCGCCGACGCGAGGTCCGGGGACGCCGACGTCGCGAGGTTCTGATAGCTGCCGCCGCTGAGCTGGGCGACCGCTTCCCAGGTCGTCCGGTCCGGATCGGCGCCGAAATCGATGACGTTCACCGCGATGGGCTTGGCCGGATCGGCGCTCTTGCGGATGAAGTCCTGCAGCCCCGGACCGTCCAGCGTCTGGTCGGTGTGCGGCCCTGCGGTGATCAACAGGATCGAATTGGTCTGGCCCGCATGATAATTGGTCTGCATGTCCTGGTAGAGCATCCGCAGCGTGGTGAATGACACCGCACCACCGCCCGACGAGTACTGCTTGTCCAGCGCGGCGGCCAGCGCGGCCGAACGCGGCTGACCGTTGACGGGGTCGGACAGCGGCCCGCTGGCCACCTCCGAACGGCCCTCGTGGCCGTCGAACGTCCACAGCCCCACCACCGCGGTCGCGGGTAGCGCCTTGATCTTGTCCTGCAGCGCTCCGACGACGTTGGCCAGCCGGGTTTTTCCGCCTTCCTGGCCGGGCATCGACTGGTCGAGCATGATGGTCGTGGCCTGCCCGCTCGACGGGCTGGCCATCGCCTCGGCGAGGGTGGCGCGCACCGGGTCGTCACCGACCGACAGCGTGGCCGGCAGCGCCGGGAAATCGGTGACGGGGCTGCTGGGCGGCTTGACCCCATTGACGCGGAAGCCGGCCTTGGCCAGCTTGGCCAGTTGGTCGGACTTGTGCATGAAGCGCGAGAACTCGCTGGCCGCCGAGGCCTGTTCGCGGGTCAGCCACGAACCGCTGAGCAGCACCGTGGGGTAGTCGGCGACCGCCGCCGACCCGGGCGGCAGCCAGAACGCCAAGGCGTCCTTGGCGTCCGGCAACGACTGTCCGTGCTGGAAGAGCTGCTGCTCGGTGGTGACCACCGCGTGCACCGGCGCGGTCGCGGCGTCACCCGGCTTCAACAGCGCGTTCATCGCCTCGGTCAGCGAGTTGTCGGCCAGCTTGGGTTGCGCGCTCAACAGGCTGCGCACCGCGCCTGTGCCCTGCGTCACCGGGGCGCCGGGCGGTACCGACGCTGCCGCCACCGCCTCTCCGGCCAGAAACGATGCGTCCGCGTTGCCGTTCATCGGCAGCGCCAAGCGCAGCGAACCCCACCCCGGTAAATTCAACCCCGCCAACGCATTCGGATTGGTTTGCAGCCCGGGCAGCGCCGCCCAGTTCTGGTTGGCCAGGGCCGACGCGAGTTGGGGCCGGATGGCCAGCAGCACCGGCGAGGTGGCCAGGGAATGGCTCTCGGTGACGGTTTTTTGCGCCGTGGCCCCGGCGAGTCGCGCGGCGGAAATCGAACTGCCCGGAATCCACAACGCAGGCTGGCCGCCCAGTTCCGCGGGCCACTTGCCGATGAAACCGTTGAGCACGGCGTCGGAGTTGGCCGGCTTGACGTTCACCACGATGCAACGGTCACCGACGGGCCCCGCGGATTTGTTGTAGCTCTCCGCGAGTTGCTGAATGGAGTCGGCGATCGACGGATCGGCGACGACGGGCACCGTTTCCTGGCCCCCGACGCAGCCGCCGGCCGCCTTGTGCGAACGCTTGGACAACGCGTCACCGAAGAAGCTCCACAGGATCACCGATCCCACCACGACCACGACCGCGACCAGCGCCACGATCACGCCGATGCTGACGCCGCGGCGGCCGGCCTCGCTGCGGTGACCGCCCCGCCAATCGCCGAGCCCGCGATGCCCGCCCCGAAAGAGCGACGGCGATGCGGCCGGCGGCTCCGGAGTCGACGGGGCCGCCTGCCGTGACGGGAATTCCGGGTAGTCGTCGGCGCTGTCTACGAGGGCATCCTCGGCCGGGTAGTAACCCTCGTGGGCATAGTCACCTTCGTCGGAATAGTCGCCCTCGTCGGAATAGAGGTCGGCTTCCTCGTCGCGGCCGGTAGCCCGGCGGCGATCACCTGCCTCTTCGCCTCGAGACGGCTCGTCGACGACGTCGTCGCGAGATGGCTCGTCGAGGGAGTCGTCAGGGTCGGGCGCACTGTGCCTACCCATAGCAGTGCCCTCGGCCTTTCCGTCGATCCATCGTTAACTCGGCGCCGATCTTAGTCACCGGCGGCCCTATGCCATGCTCGAACCCGAATTGAGCGGGCTCAGTTCGACTGTGGGCCGCGTGCCTTGGCTTCCCGCCGACGGCGATGCAGGATCGGCTCGGTGTAACCGTTGGGCTGCTGCGTTCCGGTCAGGATCAGATCCTGGGCGGCGAGGAACGCCAGGCTGTCGTCGAAGTTGGGCGCCATCGGCAGGTATGCCGCGTCCTTGGCGTTCTGTTCGTCGACCAGCGGGGCCATCCGCTCCAGGCTGGCCCGGACGTCCTCCTCGGTGATCACCCCGTGGCGCAGCCAGTTGGCCAGCAACTGACTCGAAATCCGCAGCGTGGCACGGTCTTCCATGAGCGCCACGTCGTGAATGTCGGGAACCTTCGAGCAGCCGACGCCCTGGGCGACCCAGCGCACCACGTAGCCCAGGATGGACTGGCAGTTGTTGTCGACCTCTTCGCGGATCTCCTCGGGAGCCCAGGCCAGTTCCTTGGCCAGCGGGATGGTCAGCAACTCCTCGATCTTGGTGCGCTTCTTGCCGGCGAGCTCCTCCTGCACGGCGCCCACGTCGACGTAGTGGTAGTGCATCGCATGCAGGGTGGCCGCGGTCGGCGAGGGCACCCACGCGGTGGTCGCGCCCGCCTTGGGCTGGCCGATCTTCTGTTCGACCATGTCGGCCATCAGCTCGGTCATCGCCCACATGCCCTTACCGATCTGGGCCTTGCCCTTGAAGCCGGCCGCCAGCCCGATGTCGACGTTGGCGTCCTCGTAGGCCTTGATCCACGCGGTGCTCTTCATCGCGCCCTTGCGGATCATCGGGCCGGCCTCCATCGAGGTGTGGATCTCGTCGCCGGTGCGGTCCAGGAAGCCGGTGTTGATGAACACGACCCGGTCGGCGGCGGCCTTGATGCAGGCCTTGAGGTTGACGGTGGTGCGCCGTTCCTCGTCCATGATGCCGACCTTCAGGGTGCCCTGGGGCAGACCGAGGACGTCTTCGACGCGGCTGAACAGCTCGCAGGTGTAGGCGACCTCGTCGGGGCCGTGCATCTTGGGCTTGACGATGTAGATGGATCCGGTGCGGCTGTTGGCCAGCGGGCCGTTCGCCTCACCGGTCTTGAGCCCGTGGATCGCGGTCAGGCCGGTGAACAGCGCATCCATGATGCCCTCGAACACCTCTGTTTCTTCGCCGTTGGCCTCGGTTCTGACGATCGCGTCGTTGGTCATCAGGTGCCCCACGTTGCGCACGAACAGCAGGCTGCGGCCGGGCAGCGTCAGCTCGCCATCGCCGTCGGGTGTGGAGTAGGTGCGGTCCTCGTTGAGCACCCGGGTGAAGCTCTTGCCGTCCTTGCTGACCTCTTCGGACAGATCGCCCTTGTTCAGGCCGAGCCAGTTGCGGTAGCCGAGCACCTTGTCGTCGGCGTCGACGGCGGCCACCGAGTCCTCGAAGTCCATGATCGTCGTGATGGCCGATTCCAGGACCACGTCCTTGATGCCCGCCGAGTCGGTCTTGCCGATCGGCGATTCCGGATCGATCAGGATCTCGATGTGCAGTCCGTGGTTGACCAGCAGGACCGACCAGCTGGGCGAGCCCAGTTCGCCGGTGTAGCCGGCGAACTTCTCCGGGCTGGCCAGGCCGACGGAGCCGTCGGCGGTCGCGACCTTGAGCTGGGCGTCCTCGACGGACAGGCCCGTCGCGTCGGCCCACGACCCGGACTCCAGCGGCACCGCTTCGTCGAGGAACTTGCGCGCGTAGGCGATGACCTTGTCGCCGCGGACCTTGTTGTAGCTCGACCCCTTTTCGGCGCCGTCGTCTTCCGGGATGACATCGGTGCCGTACAGGGCGTCATACAGCGAGCCCCAGCGGGCGTTGGCCGCGTTCAGCGCGAACCGCGCGTTGAGCACCGGAACCACCAGCTGCGGGCCGGCAGTCGTGGTGATCTCGTCGTCGACGCCGGAGGTCGTGATGGTGAAGTCGGCGGGTTCGGGCAGCAAGTAACCGATCTCGGTGAGGAACTTGCGGTACGCCTCGATGTCGAGCGGCTCGATGACGCGCTGCCGGTGCCACTTGTCGATCTGGGCCTGCAGCTCGTCACGCCGGCGCAGCAGATCCTGGTTCTTGGGGGTGAGGTCGGTGACCACCTTGTCGACGCCCGCCCAGAAGCTGTCCGGGTCGATGTCGGTGCCGGGCAACGCCTCGTTGTTCACGAAGTCGTAGAGCACCCGGGCGACCCGCAGGTTCCCCGCCGACACGCGATCAGTCATGATTCTCCTCCGTCATGGGCCGCACTGGACCGTCCGTGGGCCGGACGGGCCCAGATTGGCAATGTCATCAGCCTACCGAGCGCAGCGTGGCAAGCGTTATTCGCCCGACCCGCCAGGTGCAGGTCAGGCCGCGCTGACAGCCCCAAGAACGACGCTGCGGCGAGCACCGGGATCTGTGTCCAGCAACGCATGTTCCGCGCGCCAGCGGTCGTTCGCTCTCCAGCACCTTCTTAACTGGTAGCCGTGAAGATCATACGGGCTGCGGGCGAGCGTTCCGGCCGGCCAGTGTCGCTACGCCTCGCGCATGGTCCCGACGAGGTCTTCAACCAGGTCTTCCATCGCCACCATCGCGACCACGGCGCCGGTTTCGTCGGTCACCAACGCCAGATGGCTGTTGCTGCGGCGCATCCGGGACAGCGCATCGGCCAGCGGCAGTGACCGGGACAGCCGCGGCAGCGGCCGCACCATCGCCAGATCGATGACGGTGAGCGGATCGTCGTCGAGCGTCAGCACGTCCTTGATGTGCAGATATCCGACGAACACGCCGCTGACGCTGGCCACCGGGAACCGGGAGTAGCCGGTCTGGGCCAGGGCCTGCTCGACCGCCCCGACGGTCGGCCCCGAACCCGCCGCGGCCACCGGTACCGCATGCACTGCGGCCAGGGGAACCGCCACGTCACCGACGACGCGGTGGCGGATTTGCAGCGCCCGGGTCAGCCGGGTGCGTTCCTCGCGGTCCAGCAAGCCTTCGGATTCGGATTCCGCGATCATCTCGCTGAGCTCGACGGGCGAGACTGTGATCTCCAGCTCGTCCTTGGGTTCGACGCCGCACGCGCGCACCACCACGTTGGCGCACTTGTTGTAGAACACGATGAAGGGCCGGGCGGCGCGCACGTAGGCCAGATACGGCGGGACCAGCAGCATCGCGGTGCGCTCGGGGCCGGCCAGCGCGATGTTCTTCGGCACCATTTCGCCCAGCAGCACGTGCAGGGTCACCACGATCGCCAGCGCGATCGCGAACGACAGCGTGTGCAGCAGCGCCGGGTGAATGCCGGTGAGCCCCAGCGCGGTTCGCAGCACGTTGGACACCGCCGACTCGCCGATCCGCCCGAGCAGCAGAGACGCGGCCGTGACGCCCAACTGGGCACCGGCCAGCATCGACGGCAGTTGCTCCCCGGCGCGGATCACCGTGACCGCGGCCGCTTTGCCCTGTTCGGCCAGCGCCTCGAGGCGGTCGCGGCGCGCGGAGATCAGCGAGAACTCCGCGCCGACGAAGAACGCGTTGATGCCGATCAGCAGGCAGGCCAGCAGCAGGCCCATGGTGTCGCTCATCGGCGCCCCCCGGCGGCGGGGACCTCGCCGTGATTGCTCAGTTCGATCAGCTCGAGCAGGTCGATCCGGCGGCCGTCCATCCGGATGACCGTCGCCTGCCAGCGGGTCACCGCGTCCAGCAGGCCGTCGGCGTCCAGCGTGGGCAGCTTGACCGTGTCACCGGCCACCGGGATGTGACCGATCTCGCGCAGCACCAGCCCGCCGATGGTCTCGTAGGGGCCTTCGGGCGCCCGGAATCCGGTGGCGGCGGCCACCTCGTCGATGCGCAGCAGGCCCGACACCCGCCAGCCGCTGCCGGCGGGCACCACGTCCGGGGTGGCGTCGTCGTGCTCGTCGCGGACGTCGCCGACGATCTCTTCGATCAGGTCCTCCACGGTCACCATGCCTGCGGTGCCGCCGTATTCGTCGACGACCAGCGCGGTCTGCAGGCTGTTGGCCCGGATCTCGGCCATCACCGCGTCGCCGTCCAGGGTGGACGGCACCTTGGGAACGGGTTGGGCCACCGTGATCAGCCGGGTGCGGGCCCGTTCGGCGCGCGGGATGGCGAACACCTGCTTGACGTGCACGATGCCGACCGTCTCGTCCAGGTCGCCGTCGACGATGGGGAAGCGGGAGAATCCGGACTCGGCGGCCGCGGTCACCAGGTCGGCGACCGTGTCATCGGTCTGCAGCGCCACGATCTTGGACCGGGGCGTCATCAGCTCCTCGGCGCTCAGGGTGCCGAACTGCAGCGATCGGCGCACCAGGGCGGCCGTGGCGGCGTCCAGCGCGCCGCTGCGCGCCGACGAACGCACCAGCGACAACAGCTCCTGCGGTGAACGGGCCGACCGCAGCTCCTCGGCGGGTTCGACGCCCAGCCGGCGCACGACCCAGTTGGCCGCGCCGTTGGTCAGCCGGATCGCCGGGGTCAGCAGCAGCGAGAACAGCAGCTGGGCGCTCACGACTGCGCGGGCCGTGGACAGCGGCCGGGCCACCGCGAGGTATTTGGGGACGAGCTCGCCGAACACCATCGATACCGACGTGACGATCACCAGCACCAGGAAGGCCATGATCGCGTCGCCGACGTTGTCGGGTATGCCGATGGCATCCAGCCACGGGTGCGGCAGGTCGTCCACCATGGGATCGGTCAGGTAACCGGCCGCCAGCGTGGTCACCGAGATGCCCAGCTGGGCGCCGGACAGCTGAAACGACAACCGGTGGTGGGCGCGGCGGATCCAGCGATCGCGCCGTCCGCCGCCGCGGGCGTTGGCCTCGACCGCGCTGCGGTCCAGGGTGGTCAGCGAGAACTCCGCGGCAACGAAGACGGCGTTGCCGAAGATGAGCACCGCGATCGCCACAACGCTGATCACGGCGACGGTGACGTTCATGGCCTACGCCGCCCCGGCGGGAAAGCGTTGACGAGCGGGGAACGCGCCGGGGGAGGCTCCGCGTCGGGCGATTCGTCTGACGGCCCGTGCGCCCGCAAGCCGATGGCCTGCACGGGTGCCTGCGGCACGTCGATCCTTTCGCTGCCAGATGGCGGGGCGGTCGCGGTTGCTTCCGTCTTTGCTGTCTTATGCTAGCCCGGGCCGCGGCCGCACGGCGCCGCCCAGTCCGGGCCACTCCGGTCAGCTCGGCTCATCGCACGGCCAGAGTATGGGTTGCCTAACCTTACCCGGTAGGCTCTGCCGCACTATGTCCGACGCTCAGACGCCGTCCATTCATGTTCTTCCGCGCGAACGCTTCGATATCCCCGATGAGGTCGCTCGCATTCCCCGACCACCGGTCCCCACGCTGGATCCGCCCTTCGAGATGCGCGTTGCGCAGCTCGACGACGTGGAGATGGTGACCGAGTGGATGAATCGCCCGCATCTGGCGCAGGCGTGGGAATACGACTGGCCCGCGCCGCGGTGGCGGCAGCACCTGAGCGCCCAGCTGGACGGGACGTATTCACTGCCATTGCTGGGCAGCATCCGCGGCAGGGATTGCGCCTACCTCGAATTATATTGGGGTGCAAAGGATTTGATCTCCCGCTATTATGACGCCGAGCCGTACGACCTGGGACTGCACGCCGCCATCGCGGACCTGAAACTGGTGAACCGAGGCCTGGGCCCGATGCTGTTGCCCCGGATCGTGGCCAGCGTCTTCTCGATGGAGCCGCGGTGCCGGCGGGTCATGTTCGACCCCGATCACCGCAACACCACCGCGCGCAGGCTGTGCGAGTACGTGGGGTGTGAGTTCCTCGGTGAGCACGACACGACGAACCGGCGCATGGCGCTCTACGCGCTGAATGCCCCGACCATCGCCTCGTAGCCGCGGTAATCGGGCGCCATCCCGGCGGCCACCAACTCCCACAGCACCTCGTCGGTGCCGCCCCCGACCCGGGCCAGCTTCATGTCACGCCACCACGCCCCCAAGGGCGTCTCGTCGACGAGATAGCCCGAGCCGCCGAAGATGTGCATGCACTCCGACATCACCTCCTCGCCGAGGCGGGCCGCGGTCACCTTGATTCCCGCGGCGGCCCGCAGGTCTAGGCGGCCCTGCGCCGCGATGCCGGTCAGACCGTGCCGCAGCAGATCGACCCGCGCCTGCAAATCGGCCATCCGCAGCCGCAGCGCCTGATGATCGAACAGCGTGTGACCGAACTGACGTCGAGTCATCATGCGGGCCAACGTGATTCCGATCGCCCGCTGGCACGACGCGGCGATCTGCCCGGCGATCGACATCCGTTCGTGCGCCAGGCCCCAGCTGATGGCGGCCAGCCCGGTGCCGGCCCGCGCGATCAGGGCGTCGGCGGGCACCCAGGTGTCGATGTGCACGGCGGCGGTGTCCAGCGGCCCGGCGCCGACCTTGCGGTAGGGGCGCTGCACGCTGACCTGCGCGGTGGGCACCGCGATCAGCGAGACGTTGCCGTGTTTGCTGGTGGAGTCGTGGTCGACGCTGCGCGCCACCACCATGATGTGGTCTGCGATGGGGGACAGCGACACGAACTTCTTGATGCCGCGAATGGCGAAACCGCCATTCCGAGAAGATATTTCGGTGCGAACGATCTGCAGATCCGAGCCGCCCGATTCCTCGGAGGCCCCGATGCACAGCACGACCTGGCCACGAATTGCCCGCTCGCAGAGGTCCTTGAGGTAGTCCGACCTGCCGAATCGGCGCAGCACGCAGATGGCCGAGTCGTGCAGGCTGACGCCGACTCCGATGCCGGCCGACGACAACCCGCCCAGCGCGAGCGCCAATTCCACCAGCCGCGCCACGTCGGGCAGCGGGCCGGAGCCCCACTTCTGGCTGAACACACCGCAGTCGCCTAGGTGCTCGATCAGCTCACGCGGAAAGCGTTGCTGCGCTTCGGCTTCGGCCGTCCAGGCCAGCACGCGGTCATTGAAGGCGCCGGCGAGCAGACGCCGGTAGTCGTCGAGGGTGGGGTCGGATGCCCCGGTTGTCGCGGATGTCGTCGTCACTTAGTCCACCGCCTCCAGGGTGCGCCGGACTTCCAGCCGGCGCAGTTTGCCCGACGACGTTCGGGGCAACGACCCCGGTGCCATGAAGATCACGTCGGAGGGAACGACGCCGCACATAGATGCGACGCGCTGAATGATCTCGGCGCGGGCGCCAGCCTGATCTGCCCCGCGGAATTCGGCCGCGACGATCAGGCCGGGGCGCGCGGACCGTCCACCGGTGCCCAGCGCCACGACGGCGCCCTCCCGGACTCCGCGGACTCCCGCGGCGACCGTCTCGATCTCGGTCGGGAAGATGTTGCGCCCGGCGAGGGTGATGAGCTCCTTGGCCCTGCCGCACACCACCAACCCGCCCTCGTCGAAGAAGCCGAGATCGCCGGTGGGGAACCAGGTCTCGCGGTCCACGGGCGGGTGGTCGCGGTAGCCGTCCATCATCGACGCGCCGCGGATCTCGATCTCACCGATCTGACCCCGGGCGTCGTCGTGCGGCGCGATGCGGATCTCGGTGCCCGGAATCGGCTCGCCCAGTACGGCATGGCGACGCGACCCCGTCTCGTCGGCGACGCTGGCCACGCGCAGCCCGGTGCCCGGCGCCGGCACGGTGACGGCACAGGTCGATTCGGCCAGCCCATAGGACGGCGTGGCCGCGCCGGGGTCGAATCCGAACGGGGCCATCGCCTCGGCGAACCGCTGGTATCCCTCGCAGTCGACCGGTTCGCCGCCGTTGATGGCCACCCGCACGGCACCGAGGTCCACGCCGGAGACCCGGCGGGCATACCTGCCCAGCAGGTTGTAGGCGAAGTTGGGCGCGGCGGTGATCGTCGTCCTGCTCTCCGACAGCCAACTCAGCCAGCGAAACGGCGAGGCGGTGAAGGCCGCGGTGGGCGCCAGCCATAGCGACATCCCGCCCAGCGCGGAGGCGAGCAGGAAGGACAGGCCCATGTCGTGGTACAGCGGCAGCCACGAGCAGCCGACGTCGGCCGAGGTCACACCGAGGCGCTGATTGAGCCCGCGCAGGTTGGCCAGCACCGCGCCCGGCGAGAGCATGGCCGTCTTGGGCGAGCCGGTGGATCCCGCGGTCCCCTGCAAGATCGCCGGATTCGCGCCGGTGCCGACCGCGGAGCAGGAGCGGCCCGTATGCGCTGCCGCGGCAAGGCTTTCGATGACCATGTCGTCGGGGCCGGGCGGATCGAGCGCCTGCAAACCGTCCAGATGCGAGCCGTGGCTCAACACGGTGCGCACGCCGATGCCGCGGAAGCGGGTCAGCGTCGACGCCGCCCATTGCCGGCCCTCGGCGCCGCGGACCGGGCCGGGCAGGATCGACACGCCGGCGCCGGCGAGCCACGCGCCCGCGATGGCGGCGACGAACTCCAGCGTCGGCTCGCCGACGAGCCCCAGCGCGGCCGGGCGCCCCCGATCGAGCAGCCACGCGGCGATGCTCTCGGCCAGCCCGTGCACTTCCGGCCAGGGGTGGTGGCCCCACGTCGACGTCTCGCGGTCGAAGACAACCAGTTCGCTGGTGCCCGTGCGCATCGCGTCCGTCAGCGCCGCGGCCAGTTCACTCATCGCGAGGTTTCGCGGCGATCGCGGCCTGCAGGTCTGCGACCGTGTCGCAGCTCAGCAGTTCCTCTTCCGACAGCGAGACGCCCAGCCGCTCTTCGATCGCCACCATGCCCACGGCGAAGGCCACCGAATCCAGTCCGACGTCGTCGACCAGCCGTGCGTCGGGCGTCACGCGGGACGGGTCGACGTTGAGTTCGTCGCGCAAGATGCTGAGCAGTTCCGCGCTGACTTGAGAAGGGGAGGCCGAAGAGGTGGGGGAAGAGGAGGTCATGGCGCAGTAGGTTAGCAGCCTGAGTTAGGCAAGGCTAGCCTTACTGCGTTGGGTCACCACCCCTGCGGCAGCGGATGCCCCTCGGCGAACCCCGCCGTCGACTGCACCCCGATCACCACCCGGTCATACAGCTGCGCCAGGTTTGCGGCTCCGACATAGGTGCACGTGCTGCGCACCCCGGAGGTGATGTGATCGAGCAGGTCCTCGACGCCGCCGCGGGCCGGATCCAGCCCCATCCTCGACGTCGAGATGCCCTCCTCGAACAGCGCTTTGCGGGCCCGGTCGAATGCGGTGTCCGCCCCGCTACGCGCGGCCACCGCCCGTTTGGAGGCCATGCCGTAGCTCTCCTTGTACGGCTGGTCGTCGCGGTCGCGCATCAGGTCGCCGGGCGACTCGTAGGTGCCGGCGAACCACGACCCAATCATCACGTTGGAGGCCCCGGCGGCCAGCGCCAGCGCCACGTCCCGCGGGTGCCGGACGCCGCCGTCGGCCCACACGTGCCCCCCCAATTCCCTTGCGGCCGAGGCGCATTCGACAACGGCGGAGAATTGGGGACGTCCGACACCGGTCATCATCCGGGTGGTGCACATCGCCCCCGGTCCGACACCGACCTTGACGATGTTGGCCCCGGCGTCCAGCAGGTCGCGGGTGCCCTCCGCCGAGACGACGTTGCCGGCCACCAG
This sequence comes from Mycobacterium sp. NGS33, assembly GCF_059812885.1. Taxonomy (NCBI): domain Bacteria; kingdom Bacillati; phylum Actinomycetota; class Actinomycetes; order Mycobacteriales; family Mycobacteriaceae; genus Mycobacterium; species Mycobacterium sp. NGS33. Next base: position 53,054 of record NZ_JCALDN010000023.1, read on the forward strand.
CGGTACCCCCAGCTGCAGCGCCGCGACGGTCCGGATCGCCTCGATGGTCTTGACCTGGTGCCCGTGCGCCGTGTCGATGACCAGCACGTCGATGCCGGCCTCGACCAGCGACCGCGCCTTGGCCCCGACGTCGCCGTTGATGCCGACGGCCGCGCCCACCCGCAGCCGCCCGTGCGCGTCGACGGCCGGGGTGTACAGGCCCGCGCGGATGGCGCCGGTGCGGGTCAGCACGCCGGCCAGCGCGCCGTCGGCGTTGGTCACGACCGCGACACCGAGGGGCGACTGCTCGAGCAGATCGAAGACCTTGCGCGGGTCCGTCCCCACGGGGGCACTGACGAAATCGGTCATCGCGACGTCGCGCACCCGGGTGAAACGATCCACGCCCAGGCACGACGACTCGCTCACCAGGCCGAGTGGGCGGCCCTCGAAGGCCACCACCGCGACACCGTGCGCGCGCTTGTGGATCAGCGCGGTCGCGTCGGACACCGAGTCGTCGGGCCCGAGCACCACCGGGGTGTCGAGCACCAGGTCGCGGCTCTTGACGAACTCCACCGTCTGCTGCACCGCGGTGATCGGGAGATCCTGGGGCAAGATGACGAGGCCGCCGCGCCGCGCCACCGTCTCGGCCATCCGGCGCCCCGCCACCGCGGTCATGTTGGCGACGACGACGGGAATCGTGGTGCCGGAGCCGTCGTCGGTGGACAGGTCGACGTCGAAGCGGGACGCGACGTCCGAACGGTTGGGCATCACGAAGACGTCGTTGTAGGTCAGGTCGTATGCGGGTCTGTGCCCGTCGAGAAACCTCATCGCAGTGGCCCCACCAAACTCACGCCCCCTTCACGCCTTCGGTGCGCCCGCTACGCGGGCACTTCGGTGCGATCCCCGCTCCACAGTGTGTGGAAACGCTTGGCCGGGTCGTCGTCGATGCGGCCGTAGGTGTGCGCGCCGAAGAAGTCCCGCAGGCCCTGGGTGAGTGCGGCGGGCAGCCGCTCGGTGCGCAGCGCATCGTAGTAGGACAGTGCCGAGGCGAAGCCGGGGATCGGGATGCCGAGTTCGGTGGCCTTCACCACGACCCGGCGCCAGCCGTCGATCGATTCCTCGATGGCGCTGCGGAAATAGGGCGCGACGATCAAAGACGGCAGGTCGGCGTCGTCGTCGAACGCCTCCTTGATCCGGTTGAGGAACTTGGCCCGGATGATGCAGCCGCCGCGCCAGATCGTCGCCATGTCGCCGGGGGTGATGCCCCAGTCGTACTCGGCGCTGCCCGCCTGGATCTGGTTGAAGCCCTGCGCGTAGGCGATGATTTTCGACGCGTACAGCGCCTTGCTCACGTCGTCGATGAATTGCGCCGCGTCGGTTGGCTTTTCACCCAGCCGACCGGAAGCCAGGCCGGTGGTGGCCTTGCGCTGGGCGACCGAGCCGGACAGGGCCCGGGCGAAAACGGCCTCGGCGATGCCGGTCACCGGCACCCCGAGGTCCAGCGCGGACTTCACCGTCCAGCGGCCGGTGCCCTTCTGCTCGGCCTCGTCGAGGATGAGGTCGACCAGCGGCTTGCCCGTCTTGGCGTCGGTCTGGCGCAGCACCTCGGCGGTGATCTCGATGAGAAAACTGTCCAGGTCGCCCTTGTTCCACTCGGCGAACACGTCGGCGATCTCGGGCGCGGTCTTGCCGAGTCCGTCCCGCAGCAGCTGGTAGGCCTCGCCGATCAGCTGCATGTCGGAGTATTCGATGCCGTTGTGCACCATCTTGACGAAGTGCCCGGCGCCGTCGGGGCCGATGTGGGTGCAGCACGGGACGCCGTCGACGTGCGCGGAGATCTCCTCGAGCAGCGGGCCCAGCGACTCGTACGACTCGGCCGGACCTCCCGGCATGATCGACGGACCGTTCAGCGCGCCCTCCTCACCGCCGGAGATGCCGGCGCCGACGAAGTGCAGCCCGCGCTCGCGGATGGCCTTCTCCCGGCGGATGGTGTCGGTGTAGAGGGCGTTGCCGCCGTCGATGATGATGTCGCCTTCTTCCATGGCCTCGGCGAGCTCGTTGATGACGGCGTCGGTGGGGTCACCGGCCTTGACCATGATCAGCACCCGGCGCGGTTTTTCCAGCGCGTCCAGGAACTCGGCGATGGTCTCCGATCGCACGAACGTGCCCTCGTCGCCGTGCTCCTTGAGCAGCGCATCCGTCTTGGCGACCGAGCGGTTGTGCAGCGCCACCGTGTAGCCGTGCCGGGCGAAGTTGCGGGCGATGTTCGAACCCATCACGGCCAGGCCCGTGACGCCGATCTGCGCGGTGCCGGTCTTGGATCCGGAGTGGGCATCCGACGGACTCATGTTGTCGCCTCTCAATGTGGAGAACTTTCCGAAAAGCTTTCGGTGACACTGTGGCACAGCGAACAGTGACGCGCCCGGGGTGCTCGGTTCTTGGCGGCGTCAGAGGTTGAACAGGCGTTCCAGCTCGGTGAGCCACGGGACGGCCAGCGCGACCGTGGGCACCACGAATACGGCGGCCGCGGCCAGGTACGCCGCCGCCGACAGCAGGGGACTGTTGCCGCGTCCACCCAGGCGGCGCACTCGCAGCACCGTGCTGGGGCCGCTGGCGGCGAGCGCGCCCGACGGGGCCCGCCCGGACGCGCAGGCGACCAGCGCCCGGGCCAGGGGAGCGCGACCGGCGGCGCGCACCGCGGCGTCGTCGGCGAGCAGCTCGACCAGCAACTGGACCGCGCCGAGCGCGTTGGCGCTGCGGACCAGTCGCGGGAAGGCCGCGTGCACGGCGGTGAAGGCTTCCAAGACCAGGTCGTGGCGCGCCCGAAGGTGGGCGCGCTCGTGGGTGAGGATGGCCTCCACCTCGGCGTCGGCGAGCGTGCTCAGCGTTCCCTCGCTGACCACCACGCGGCTGCGCACGCCGGGCAGGCAGTAGGCGAGCGGCTGGGGGACGTCCAACACGCGAAGGTCGCGGGTGCGGGCGCAGGGCTGGGACAGCGCCGCGCCGTGCCCGACTCCGACCAGGTCGACCACCATGCGATGGTGGGCCCGTCGTTTCCGGTTGGCGATGGCCACCCGGACCACGGCGACCATCAGCCGGGCGCCGACCAGCACGGTCAGCGCGAAGACGCTGACATATGCCGTCCACAGCGGCCAGCCGAGGCGGTCGGCGGCGCCGACGATGCTGGTCGTGGGACGCCCGTCGCGGCCGGGCATCAACAGTCGGGTGGCGATCGCGATACCGGCGCTAAACGCCGACAGCACCGCGGCCAGCGCCACGGCCTGCCAGAGCACCATGGCGGCGCGGGGAGCGCGCAGCGGCCAGCGCGCGCGTGCCAACATCGCCGGCACCGGACCGGTCAGTAGCACCGCGAGAATGGTGAAAGCCAGCGCGGACACACTGTAAGTGTCCCTCAGGCCTCCGGTGCAGCGCCAGCAGATGGCGAGTTATTGCGTTGATTGGCTTCCAGTTCGGCGAGCGCGCGCCGCAGCGCCTCGGCCTCGTCGGCGCCGACACGTTCCACGAAGTGCACCAGCGCGGCCTGCCTGCCCCCGGAATCTTCGGCCTGGGCCAGCGCGTCGACCATGAGTCCGGCGACCAGCTCGTCGCGACCGTGCACCGGCGCGTATCGGTGCGCCCGGTCGTCCCGGATCTGGGAGACCAGGTTCTTCTTGGCCAGCCGTTGCAGCACCGTCATGATCGTGGTGTAGGCGAGATCGCGGTGAGCCGACAACGCCTCATGGACCTGGCGAACGGTCTGCGGCTCGGGCGTGGACCACAGGTGGTCCATGACGGCCCGTTCCAGATCCCCCAGCCGAGTCAGTTTGGCCATAGTTCGTTCATCTCCTGAGCGTCGAAACCAGCGTACTCCGGCTTACTACCGACGGTCGTACGGAAAGCTGACAAATCACTGTGTCGGCCGCCGCGCGCGCCCCCGGGGCGAACAAGAAGAACAATACCCCTTGCAAAGTTAGGGCAGCCTTGCCTATGCTGATCGAGTCGAGCGATAACGGACCGTGTGAGAGTCCTGAGGGCTGCAGTGACCCCCGGTCTACTCGATCGGCGAGCCCCGTGCCTTCAAGGCACGGGGCTCAGCCGTTTTCCGGGCCAGATCCCGCTGCGCAATCGCCTGCGGAGCCATGGTGTAGACACATGGGCGTGCCAGAGCCGCAGAACGCCATGATCCCGCCGGACTTCTCCGCACCCTTCGACTGCGAGATCGGGCTGCAATTCACCGAACTGAGCCCCGACGGGGCGCGCGCCCAGCTCGAGGTCACCCCCAAGCTGTTGCAGCCGATGGGTTTGGTGCACGGCGGCGTTTACTGCTCGATGATCGAAAGCATGGCGAGCGTGGCCGCCTACACGTGGCTGGCCACCCGCGGCGGCGGAAATGTGGTGGGTGTCAACAACAACACCGACTTTTTGCGCTCGATCGGCTCGGGCATGGTGTACGGCACCGTCGAGCCGATCCACCGCGGACGCAGCCAGCAGTTGTGGTTGGTCACCATCACCGACGACGAGGACCGCGTCGTCGCCCGCGGTCAGGTGCGACTGCAGAACCTCGAGATCCGCTGAACCGGCGAGCCGTGCCCGGCGGTCACTGAATTGCGTTGTCGGACAGGCTAACTGGCGCGTCTGGCCGCAGGCCGGTTGGCCTCGGCGGCGACCACCGCCAGCTGTTCGAGCCGGGTGCGGGCGAACGCCTGCTGCTCGGTGATGGTGAGCTGACCGCGCCGGGTGCTCAGGAACGTCACCGTCCAGGACAGCAGCGTGCTGATCTTGGTCTTGAACCCGACCAGGTACACCAGGTGCAGCACCAGCCACGCGAACCAGGCGAACAGGCCGCTGAACTCGACCGGGCCGATCTTGGCGACCGCGGAGAACCGCGACACCGTGGCCATGGAGCCCTTGTCGAAGTACTGGAAGGGCTCCCGGTCGGCGGGGTTGGCGCCACCGAGCTCGGCCTTGATGATGCTGGCGACGTACTTGGCGCCCTGAATGGCGCCCTGCGCCACACCCGGCACGCCCTCGACGGCGGCCAGGTCGCCGATCACGAACACGTTCGGGTGGCCGGGGACCGACAGGTCGGGCAGCACCTTGACGCGCCCGGCCCGGTCCAGTTCGACCGACGACTGATCGGCGAGGTCGCGGCCCAGCGGGCTGGCGGACACGCCGGCGGACCACACCTTGCACGCCGATTCGATGCGCCGCACGGTGCCGTCGGAGTCCTTGACGGTGATGCCGTTGCGGTCGACGTCGGTGACCATTGCTCCGAGCTGGATCTCCACGCCCATCTTTTCCAGCCGGTCGGCCGCGCGCTTACCCAGCTTCTCGCCGAAGGGCGGCAGCACGGCCGGCGCGGCGTCAAGCAGGATCACCCGCGCCTTCGTCGAGTCGATGTGCCGGAAGGAGCCCCGCAACGTGTCCTTCGCCAATTCCGCTATCTGCCCGGCCATTTCGACGCCGGTGGGCCCGGCCCCGATCACCGTGAACGTCAGCAGCTTGGCCCGTCGCTCCGGATCACGAGAGCGCTCGGCCTGTTCGAACGCGCTCAGGATCCGGCCGCGCACCTCCAGGGCGTCGTCGATCGATTTCATGCCCGGGGCGAACTCGGCGAAATGGTCGTTGCCGAAATAGGACTGGCCGGCGCCCGCGGCGATGATCAGGCTGTCGTAGGGGGTTTCGTAGCTGTGCCCGAGCAGGTCGGACACCACGAACTTGCCCTCGAGATCGATGTGGGTGACGTCGCCGAGCAGCACCTGGACGTTGCGCTGCCTGCGCAGCACGACCCGGGTGGGCGGTGCGATGTCGCCCTCGGACACGATGCCGGTCGCCACCTGGTACAGCAGCGGCTGGAAGAGGTGGTGGGTGGTCCGGGCGATCAGCTTGATGTCGACGTTGGCGTGCTTGAGTTTCTTCGCCGCGTTCAGCCCGCCGAAACCGGAGCCGATGATGACGACCTGGTGACGACGCTCCGGTCCATCTGTCGTTCCTGGCTGGGGGCTCATGTTTCCGCTGCTCCTGACGAGGGCTTCTGGACGCGCGACTGCAGTCAGACACCACGCTAGTCAGGCGGATACCCCCAAACCTAGCTGGCAACATGTGTAATCAAACACATCGTCTGTATCACTGCTGGTCGCCCACAGTGATACTCGTCATGCCGCGTGGGCCAGCGCGCTGAGCTGGCCAAAGACCTACAGGCCGACGATCGGACGCAGCGCGGCGCCGGCCGCCTCGATGACGCCGGGCGTGTAGAAGGGCAGGTTGATGATGACGCCGTCGATGCCCGCGTCGATCACCTTGGACTTGATCTGATCGGCGACCGAGTCCGGCGTCCCGACCACCATGCGTTGCGTCATCTCGGCGGGAATCTGGTCGAGGCTCGCGTTGTCGTCGATCAGCACCGTGGGTCAGCGTGCTGGTCTCCAAAGTGGCGGGGTCGCGGTCCACTTCCTCGCAGGACCGGCGCACGGCGTCCAGCTTGCGCGGCAACTCGTCGAACCCCGCGATCACGTTGAGGTGGTCGAAATGCCGGGCGGCGAGCGGGATGGTCTTCTTCTCGCCGCTGCCGCCGATCATCAACGGAATGTGTTCGCGGAAACGGGGATTGGCGAACGCCTCGCTGGTTTGGTACCACTTGCCCGAGACGGTGGCCCGCTCGCCGGAGATCATCGGCAAGATGATCTCCAGGGCCTCGTCGAGCCGGTTGAACCTGTCGGTGAAGGTGCCGAATTCGAAGCCCAATTGCTCGTGCTCGAGCTGGAACCATCCCGTGCCGATGCCCAGAATCGCCCGTCCCTGACTCACCACGTCCAGCGTGGTGATGATCTTCGCGAGCAGGCTCGGGTGTCGATACGTGTTGCCGGTCACCAGCGTGCCCAGCTGCACCCGCTCGGTGGCGGTGGCCAGCGCCCCGAGGGCAGTGTAGGCCTCCAGCATCGGCTGATCGGGGGAGCCCAGCATCGGCAGCTGGTAGAAGTGGTCCATCACGAAAACCGAGTCGAATCCGGCGGATTCGGCTTCGCGGGCCTGGGCGATGACGGTGGGGAAGAGTTGGTCAACCCCGGTGCCGTAGGAAAAGTTGGGAATCTGCAGACCGAGTCGAATTGCCACGAGAATTACCGTAGCGACCGGCCCGGCCCGAAAGAAGGACGCGCGTTACGCCTCAGGCGAAACGGGCCAGCGCCCCGTGGCTGACGTGCAGCGTCTGTCCCGTGATGTGGCGAGCCGCCGACGTGGTCAAGAACAGCGCCAACCGGGCGGTCTCGGTGGCCACCGGCGCCGGCGTGCGCGACAGCCCGTCGTAGCCGGCCTCGGCGCTGCGTCCACTCGCCACCACGTTGACGGTGATGCCGCGGGTGCCGAAGACACCCGCCTGGCCCGCGGCCCAGTTCGACAGCGCGGCTTTGATCGCGGCATCGGCGCTGCCGGCCGGCGGGTTCTCGGGCACCACGCTGATGATGGAGCCACCCGAGCGCAGGTGATCGCCCACGGCCTGCACGGTCAACACCGCCGAAAGCACCGTCGCGTCAAGGGCATTGCGCCACGCGCCGGCGGTATCGGCGATCGAATAGGTGCGCGGGTCGCCGGCCTCCCACGTGGGCGCGGGCACGTGGACGATGGTGTCCAGGTGATGCGGGAACAGGGGACGGGCCTCTTCGAGGCTGGCCGGGTCGGTGGTGTCGCAGACGATCGCCTCGACTTCCAGCTCTTTGGCCGCGATCTCCACGTCGCTCTTGCGCGCGCCCACCAGGGTCACCTTGTGGCCGTCATTGCGGAAGCCCTCGGCTACCGTGCGCCCCAGCTCCGTGTCTCCGCCGGTAACCAGCACCTCCACTGCCATGACCTCCTCGTGTGCACGCGCGTTATGGCATCGATCCCCCGATATGTTACTGGACAGTAGCTAGCCGGCGAAACTTTCGCCGGTGCGACGCGCGGATCAGTTGCGTAACTATTCGGCGGTCACTTTCTTGCGGCGATTCAGCCGCCGGGCGGACCGCATTATCGGCGGGCTAGGGTTCACCCATGCGTCGGATCGGGATGCAGGCCGCGGTGGTTTCGACGGTGCTGGCAGCGGGGCTGGCCGGATGCGGTTCGACGTCGCCGTCTGCGCAGCCCTCGCAGACCTCCGGCAAGGTGGTGGTGTTCGCCGCGGCCTCGCTCAAGCCGGCGTTCACCCAGCTCGCCCAGCAGTTCAAGACCCAGAATCCGGGTGTCGGCGTCGACTTCGAGTTCGCCGGCTCGTCCGATCTGGCGACCCAGCTGACGCAGGGCGCGACGGCCGACGTGTTCGCCTCGGCCGACACCGCGCAGATGGATACGGTCAGCAAGGCCGGCTTGCTGAGCGGCGACCCGACGAACTTCGCATCGAACACGCTGGTCATCGTGACCGCGCCGGGCAACCCGAAGCGCATCGGCTCCTTCGCCGATCTGGCCGGACCCGGCCTCACCGTGGTGACCTGCCAGCAGCCGGTGCCGTGCGGGGCGGCCACCCGGCGCGTCGAAGACAGCACCGGCGTGCGCCTCAACCCGATCAGCGAGGAACCCAGCGTGACCGATGCGCTCAACAAGGTCACCAGCGGCCAGGCCGACGCCGCGCTGGTCTATGTCACCGACGCCAAGAACGCCGGCGGCAAGGTCGCGACCGTGGCGTTCCCGGAGGCCGCCCGTGCGGTGAACGTCTATCCCATCGGCGTGCTGAAGAAGGCACCGCTCGCCACGCAGGCGCACAAGTTCGTCGACCTGGTGACCTCGCCGACCGGGCAGCAGGTCCTGGCCGAGGCCGGCTTCGCGAAACCCTGAGCGCCGCCCATGCACCGGCCGACGGATCTGCCCCGCTGGGTCTACCTCCCCGCCGCGGCGGGAGCCGTCTTCGTGGTGCTGCCGCTGCTGGCCATCGCGGTCAAGGTCGACTGGCCGCATTTCTGGTCGCTGATCACCAGCTCGTCGTCGCGCACGGCGCTGTTGCTGAGCCTGAAGACCGCCGCCGCCAGCACGCTGCTGTGCGTGATGTTCGGGGTGCCGCTGGCGCTGGTGCTGGCGCGCAGCACGGCGCGGGTGGTCCGCGTGCTCCGGCCGCTGATCCTGCTGCCCCTGGTGCTGCCGCCCGTGGTGGGTGGCATCGCGCTGCTGTACGCGTTCGGCCGGCTCGGACTGCTCGGCCGGTATCTGGAGGCCGCCGGCATCGGCATCGCGTTCAGCACCACCGCCGTGGTGCTGGCGCAGACCTTCGTCTCGCTGCCGTTCCTGGTGATCTCCCTCGAGGGCGCCGCGCGCACCGCGGGCGCCGATTTCGAGCTGGTGGCCGCGACGCTGGGGGCGCGCCCGAGCGCCGTCTGGTGGCGGGTCACCTTGCCGCTGCTGTTGCCGGGGGTGGTCTCCGGGGCGGTGCTGGCCTTCGCCCGCTCGCTGGGGGAGTTCGGCGCGACGCTGACGTTCGCCGGATCCCGCCAGGGGGTGACCCGCACGCTGCCGCTGGAGATCTACCTGCAGCGGGTGACCGACGCCAATGCCGCTGTGGCGCTGTCGATCCTGCTGGTGGTCGTGGCGGCCCTGGTGGTGCTGGGCCTAGGCAGCCGCCGGCTGACCGGGACTGACACCGGGCAATCATGAGCGAATTGCAGCTGCGCGCGGTCGTCGCGGACCGCGGGGTGGACGTAGAGTTCTCGGTGTCCGCCGGTGAGGTGCTCGCCGTGCTCGGCCCCAACGGCGCGGGCAAATCGACCGTGCTGCATGTCATCGCCGGGCTGCTTCGGCCCGACCACGGGGTGGTGCGGCTGGGGGATCGGGTCCTGACGGACACCGCGGCCGGGACAAGCGTGGCGACGCACGATCGCCGGGTCGGTCTGCTGCTGCAGGACGCACTCCTGTTCCCGCACCTGAGCGTCGCCGCCAACGTCGCGTTCGGGCCGCACAGCCGCCGGGCGAGGTTTCGCGGCGCCCGCGCCGCCGAGACTGAGACGGCAATGCGCTGGCTGCGCGAGGTGGACGCGCAGGGCCTGGCCGACCGAAAGCCGCGGCAGCTGTCCGGCGGGCAGGCTCAGCGGGTCGCGATCGCCCGGGCGCTGGCCGCCGAACCCGACGTGTTGCTGCTCGATGAACCGCTGGCCGGCCTCGACGTCGCCGCGGCCGCCGCGATCCGGGCGGTGCTGCGCCGGGTGATCACCCGCATCGGCTGCGCGGCGGTCCTGGTCACCCATGACCTGTTGGACGTGTTCACCCTGGCCGATCGCGTCCTGGTGCTGGAGGCGGGCAAGATCGCCGAAATCGGTCCGGTCCCAGCCGTTCTCACCTCACCGCGCAGTCATTTCGCGGCCCGGATCGCCGGCATCAACCTGGTGAATGGAACCGTTGGCGGTGACGGCTCGCTGCGCGCGGACTCCGGCGACCGCTGGTATGCGGCCCCCGCGCAGGGCGGTGAAGGCTTTTCGCCGCAACAGCGCGCGATCGCGGTGTTTCCACCGACGGCGGTGGCCGTCTACCGCGACCGGCCGCACGGTAGCCCCCGCAACACCGTCGAGGTCACGGTCGCGGAAATGGATGTCCGCGGCCCCGCGGTGCTGGTGCGCGGTACGCAGCAACCCGACGGCGCCCCGGGCCTGGCCGCGGAGATCACCGTCGACGCCGCTTCGGAACTGCAGTTGGTGCCCGGCGACCGAGTGTGGTTCTCGGTCAAGGCCCATGAAGTGGCGCTGCATCCCGCCGCCCGGTGATCCGGCCGCCGAGGAGCCGCGCCGTCCGAACAAGGTTGCACATTGGCAACATCGGTAAATCGGCACCGCATTCGTCGCAATGCATCCTTGCGTCACAGCGGTAACACGGTAGGTTCGTCGCCATGGAGCAGGTGGATCCGACCTCGACCCGTCGCAAAGGACTGTGGACGACCCTGGCGATCACCACGGTGACCGGCGCCAGCGCAGTCGCCATCGCGTTGCCGGCAACCTCGAACGCCGATCCCGAGGTGCCGACCCCGGTCCCGCCGACCACGGCCACGGCCCCGCCCGGCGCGCCGGCGACCACGGTGCCCCCGGCCGCCCAGGCGCCGAACGGGCAACCGGCGCCCGGTGATCCCAACGCCGCCCCGCCGCCGCCGGCCAACCCGAACGGCGCCCCGCCGCCACCCGTCGACCCGAACGCGCCGCCGCCACCGCCGGCCGACCCGAACGCCGGGCGGATCACCAACGCGGTCGGGGGATTCAGCTACGTCCTGCCCGCCGGTTGGGTGGAGTCGGACGCGTCGCACCTCGACTACGGCTCGGCGCTGCTGAGCAAGGTCACCGGCCCACCGCCGATGCCTGACCAGCCGCCGGCCGTCGCCAACGACACCCGCATCGTGATGGGCCGCCTGGACCAAAAGCTCTACGCCAGTGCGGAAGCCAACGACGCCAAGGCCGCCGTGCGGCTGGGGTCGGACATGGGCGAGTTCTTCATGCCCTACCCCGGCACCCGGATCAACCAGGACGCCACCCCGCTCAACGGGAGCAACGGCAGCACCGGCAGCGCGTCGTATTACGAAGTCAAGTTCAGCGACGCGTCCAAGCCCAACGGCCAGATCTGGACGGGCGTCATCGGTGCGGCCAACGGCGGCACCGCCCAACGCTGGTTTGTGGTGTGGCTCGGAACCTCGAATGACCCGGTGGATCGGGGCGCGGCGAAGGCGCTCACCGAGTCGATCCAGGCCTGGACGCCGCCGGCGGCACCACCCGCCGTTCCGGGGGCCCCCGGTGCGCCCGCGCCGGCACCAGGAGCAGCGGTACCCGCGGCACCGGCCGCCCCGGGTGCGCCCGCACCGGCTCCCGCGGCTCCCGCGGCGCCGGGAGCACCCGCGCAGGCGCCGGGCGGGGCGCCCGCCTCCGAGGTGAGCCCCACCCCTACACCGACACCGCAGCAGACCCTGTCGGCCTGACCGCGCCGTCGATCGATTCGGCCGCAACGGAAAACCGACTGGTCAACCGTCTCCGATTCGGCACTCATTTTGTGACCCAAACTGGGTATACCGAGATGACGCCCAGCAAATAGCTGGGCTTTGTCAGCGATTGCAAGGAGACTTTCATGACTGTCATGGCAGCTACCGAATTTCTTGCCCGCTCCAGCACTTTGACCAGCGTCGGCTGGATCGGCTACATCATCATCGGCGGTCTGGCCGGAGCGCTCGCCAGCAGGATCATCAGGGGCAGCGGAGCCGGCATCCTGATGGACATCGTCATCGGCATTGTCGGCGCCCTGATCGGCGGTTTCATCCTGAGCTTCTTCGTCAACACCGCCGGCGGCGGCATCATCTTCACCTTCTTCACCGCACTGCTCGGCGCCCTGTTGCTGCTCTGGGTCGTCGGGATGGTGCGCAGGACGTAACCGGCTTAACCCGTTGCGGCCGTGGTGGTTAGCGGCATGATGGATTAATGCCTCCGTCGGTGACCACCACGGCAATGCGGGCCTGGCGCGTGCGCCGCCCCGGGCCGATGAACACCGGCCCGCTGGAGCAGGTCACCACCGAGGTACCGCGACCGGGGCCCGCCGAACTGCTGGTGGCCGTCCACGCGTGCGGGGTGTGCCGCACCGACCTGCATGTCACCGAAGGCGACCTGCCCGTGCATCGCGAGCGGGTCACGCCCGGCCATGAGGTGGTCGGTGAGGTCATCGACATGGGCGCTGAGGCCGGCGGAGAATTCCGGGTGGGGGACCGGGTGGGCATCGCCTGGCTGCGCCACACCTGCGGCGTATGCAAGTACTGTCGTCGCGGCGACGAAAACCTGTGCCCCCAGTCCCGCTACACCGGTTGGGACGCCGACGGCGGCTACGCCGAGTTCGCCACGGTCCCCGCCGCTTTCGCGCACCCACTGCCCGTCGGCTACAGCGACAGCGAGCTGGCGCCGCTGCTGTGCGCGGGCATCATCGGTTACCGCTCGCTAGTGCGCGCCGAGCTGCCGCCCGGTGGGCGCCTGGGGCTCTACGGTTTCGGCGGGAGCGCGCACATCACCGCGCAGGTCGCGTTGGCGCAAGGCGCCGAGGTGCACGTGATGACCCGCGGATCCCAGGCGCAGGAACTGGCGTTGAAGCTCGGCGCCGCGTCGGCTCAGGGCGCGGCCGATCCACCACCCGTGCCGCTGGACGCCGCGATTCTGTTTGCGCCAGTGGGGGATCTGGTGCTGCCCGCGCTCGAGGCGCTGGACCGCGGCGGCACCCTGGCCATCGCCGGGATCCACCTGTCCGACATCCCGACCCTGAACTACCAACGGCACCTGTTCCAGGAACGCCAGGTCCGATCGGTCACCTCCAACACCCGGGCCGACGCGCGGGCCTTCCTCGACTTCGCGGGAAAGCACCACATCGAGGTGACGACGCCGGAATATCCGCTGGCACAGGCCGATCGGGCTCTGGCGGATCTGAGCGCGGGCCGCATCGCCGGGGCGGCGGTGCTGCTGGTGTGAACCGGCTCAGGTGGACAGGTGCCACACCAGCGCGGCGGCCAGCGCGCCAAGCCCATTCAACGACCAGTGCAACGCGATCGGCGCGATGAGGCTGCCGCTGCGCCGGCGCAGCCAGCTGAACACGAAGCCGGCGGCGCCGGTGGCCAGCACCGCGCCGGTCACCCCCGCGGCCATGCCCACGATCCCGCCGCCGAACAGCCGGGTGAACCCGACGTTGCTGCTGGTCAGCCCGAATGACGTCGCGACGTGCCACAGCCCGAACAACAGCGAGCCGGCCAGCGCGACGCCGCGAAAGCCCCAGGCGCGGTTGAGCGTTCCGTGCAGCACCCCCCGGAAGGCCAGCTCCTCGGGGATCACGGTCTGCAGCGGGATGATGACCATCGAGGCGATCATCGCCCCGGAGATCGTGGCGTAGCGGTTGTTCATGAACATCGGCCGGGTCGCCGGCAGCAGGACACCCACCGCGATCACCGCGGCCACGACGGCCACGGCGGCCACGGCGTAACCCAGGCCGGGCTTCCAGTGCTCGCGGCCCAGACCCAGGTCTGCCCAGCCCAGGCCGCGCCACCGCATCAGGATCACCAGGCCGACGGCTGCGGCGGGGACGGTCGCGATGCTCGCCCAGGGCGTGGTGAAGTGCGCGACCAGGTTGGTCAGCACCAGCACCACCACGACGACGGCGATGTCGAGGTGGATCCGGAATCTGTGCGGGGCCGAGAGCGGGGACACCAGGGGGTCGATGGCGGCTGTCCCGGTGGCGTCACGCATCCGGCCAGTTTACCGGCCGCCGAGGCCCCGACAGTTCGACGAGATTGCCATCACGGTTGTGTCGGCGCCCTGAGCACCGCCATCACGGCAATCTCGGCGTCAGATCACTCAGCCGTCCAGGTCCAGCCTGCGATCTTCGGGTCGTCCTCGCCGTGCTCACGGGTGTACATCCGCGCGGCGAGGCGCGCGTCGACCATGCGCTGCCGCAACATCGCGGCGCGACTGGCCAGGCCGTCCACCCGGTCGATGACGTCGATCACGAGGTGGAAACGGTCCAGATCGTTGAGCATCACCATGTCGAAGGGCGTGGTCGTGGTGCCCCGCTCCTTGAAGCCGCGCACGTGCAGGTGGGCGTGGTTGGTGCGGCTGTAGGTCAGCCGGTGGATCAGCCAGGGATAGCCGTGGTAGGCGAAGATCACCGGCTTGTCGCGGGTGAACAGGGCGTCGAACTCGCGGTCCGGCAGGCCATGCGGGTGTTCGGAGTCCGGCTGCAGCCGCATCAGGTCGACGATGTTGATCACCCGCACACCCAGGTCGGGCAGCTCGCGGCGCAGGATGTCGGCCGCCGCCAGCGTCTCCAGTGTGGGGACGTCGCCGGCGCAGGCCAGCACCACGTCGGGCGCGTCGGTGGCCGTGCTCGCCCAGTCCCAGATGCCCAGGCCGCGGGTGCAGTGCGCGATGGCGTCGTCCATGCCGAGGTAGGCCAGCGCGGGCTGCTTGCCCGCCACGATCACGTTGATGTAGTCGCGGCTGCGCAGGCAGTGATCGGCCACCGACAGCAGCGTGTTGCCGTCCGGCGGCAGATAGACGCGGGTCAGCTCGGGCCGCTTGTTGGCGACGAGGTCGATGAACCCCGGGTCCTGGTGGGATGCGCCGTTGTGGTCCTGGCGCCACACGTGCGAGCTCAGCAGGTAGTTCAGCGACGCGATCGGGCGGCGCCACGGCAATTCCCGGCTGGTCGCAAGCCATTTCGCGTGTTGATTCATCATCGAGTCGACGATGTGCACGAACGCCTCGTAGCAGTTGAACAGCCCGTGCCGTCCGGTCAGCAGGTAGCCCTCCAGCCAGCCCTGGCACAGGTGCTCGGAGAGCACCTCCATCACGCGGCCGTCGGGCGCGAGGTGCTCGTCGTCGGGCTCGACCTCCGAGAGCCACACCTTGTCGGTCGATCCGTACACGGCGTCGAGCCGATTGGAGGCCGTCTCGTCAGGCCCCATCAGCCGGAACCGATCCTCGTTGCGGGCGATCACGTCGCGCAGGAATCCGCCCAGCACCCGGGTGGCCTCGTGCGTGGCGGTCGCCGGGCGCTCGACGGCCACGGCGTAGCCGCGAAAGTCCGGGAGGTCCAGGTCGTGCAGCAGCAGGCCGCCGTTGGCGTGCGGGTTGGCGCTCATCCGCCGATCGCCGGTGGGCGCCAAGGCCCGCAATTCGTGACGCAGCCTGCCGTTGTCGTCGAAAAGCTGCTCGGGCGCGTAGCTGCGCAGCCACTCCTCGAGTTGGGCGCGGTGTTCGGGGTTGTCGTGCGTCTCGGACAGCGGCACCTGATGCGAGCGCCAGGTGCCCTCCACCTTCTTGCCGTCCACCACCTTGGGCCCGGTCCAGCCCTTGGGCGTGCGCAGCACGATCATCGGCCATACCGGTCGCTCCGCCTCACCGCCGCCGCGCGCCGCGCTCTGGATGGCCGCGATGTCGTCGAACGCGTCGTCGAGCGCGGCGGCCAGTTGCTGGTGTACGTCGGCCGGGTCGTCACCGGCGACCGTGATCGGCCGGTAGCCGTAACCGCGTAACAGCGATTCCAGCTCGTCGTGCGGGATGCGGGCCAGCACCGTCGGGTTCGCGATCTTGTAGCCGTTGAGCGCCAGGATGGGCAGCACCGCGCCGTCGGTGACCGGGTTGAGGAACTTGTTGGAGTGCCAGCTGGCGGCCAGCGGCCCGGTTTCGGCCTCGCCGTCGCCCACGACGCAGGCCACCACCAGGTACGGATTGTCCAGGGCCGCGCCGTAGGCGTGCACCAGCGCGTAGCCCAGCTCGCCGCCCTCGTGGATGGAGCCCGGCGTCTGGGCGGCGACGTGGCTGGGGATGCCGCCGGGAAAGGAGAACTGCCGAAACAACTTCCGCAGCCCCTCGGCGTCCTCCTCGATGCCGGTGTACACCTCGCTGTAGGTGCCCTCCAGGTAGGCGTTGGCGACCAGCCCGGGGCCGCCGTGGCCCGGGCCGGTCACGTAGATGACGTCGGCGTCGCGGTTGCGGATGATCCGGTTCAAGTGCGCGTAGACCAGGTTGAGCCCGGGCGTGGTGCCCCAGTGCCCCAGCAGGCGCGGTTTGACGTGGTCGGTGGACAGCGGCTCGGTGAGCAGCGGGTTGTCGAGGAGATAGATCTGGCCGACCGACAGATAGTTGGCGGCACGCCAGTACTTGTCGATCAGAGCTAGTTCGTCGTCGGAGAGCGGAGAGTGCGCGGGCGCGGAGGTTCGGGTTTCTAGGCTCACTCGGCCGATTGTCCGCGCCTTCGGCGAACAATGCTCGTGCGCGGCTAGTCCTCGCCGCGGGCGCGGGCCTCGTAGGCCTGCCGCTTGGCCACGTCGACGTCGTCGGTGAAGACGTGATCGCCGCCGAGCATCCGGTTGAGTCCCTCGGCGATTCGGCGGGGCCAGAACTTCTGGGACACCACCATCGCCCCCGCCGCCTTGGTGATCCGCACCCGGGGCTTGGGGTGGGCCACCAGGCTGACGATCGCGTCGGCGATCTCGGCGGGCTCGGCGTTGCGGAAGCCCTTCATGCCGGGCGTCCCGGCGACCAACTCGGTGTTGACGAACGTCGGCAACACCGCGGAGAACTTCACCCCGGCCGACCGGTACTCCAGCCGGGCCGAATCGGTGAACGCGACCACCGCGTGCTTGCTGGCGCAGTAGGTGGCCAGGCCGACGATGTAGAGCTCGCCGGCCAGCGAGGCGACGTTGATGACGTGCCCCGTGCCGCGCGGGACCATGCGCTGGGCGGCCAGCTTGCTGCCCAGCATCACGCCGTAGACGTTGATGTCCAGGATCCGGCGGGTGACCGCGTCGGGCTCGTCGATGATCCGGCCGACGGGCATGATGCCGGCGTTGTTGATCAGCACGTCGATCGGGCCGAGCTGCCGCTCGACCTCGTCCAGGAAACCGGCGAACGAGTGCGGGTCGGTGACGTCGAGCTTGCCGTAGACGTCCAGCCCCAGGTCGGCGCCCGACTCCTTCACCCGAACCTCGTCGACGTCGCCGATGGCGACCTTGGCGCCCAGGTTGTGCAGCGCGGTCGCGGTGGCCAGCCCGATTCCCCGGGCGCCGCCGGTGATCACGATGACCTTGCCTTTTAGCCGGCCGCTACCCTTCAGGCCAATCGAAGCCGCGTCCGCCATGCCGGTCCCCTCCCTGTTCTTGACGGGTGTCAACTTAGTCGATGGGCTAAGCACAGCACTCGACGCCGCCCCGCGCAACAACCCGGTGGCTGGGGCCCGGTCGCCGGTGCCGGGCGGTTCAGCGCAGCGCGAACCAGACCAGGCTGACCCCACCGGCCAGGGCGCAGTAGATCGCGAACGGCGTCAGGGTCCGGGTTTCGAAGTACCGCGTCAGGAAGCGCACCGCGAGGTACGCGCAGACGAAGGAGGCGACGCTGCCGGCCGCCACCTGCCCGCCGATCCCGGCGCCCAGGGGCCCGAAGAGTTCCGGGATCTTGTACACCCCCGCGGCCAGGATGATCGGGGTGGCGAGCAGGAAGGAGAACCGCGCGGCGTCCTCGTGCGACAAGCCCCGCCACAGGCCGGCCACGATGGTGATCCCCGATCGGCTGATGCCGGGGAACAGCGCCAGGATCTGCGCCGCACCGATCACCACGCCGCGAAGCAGGGGGAGTTGGGCGAGCCGGCGGTCCGAGGCCTCGTCGCCGTGTTCGGGCTCCGCGCCGGTTGCCGCGGCCCGGTCCGGGACGGGCGCGACGCGCCGGCGCAGCACTTCGCCGGCGTAGAGCGCGATCCCGTTGAGCAACAGGAAAGCCGCCGCGGGGACCGGCTTGCCCAGCGTGGTGCGGAACAGCTGTTCCAGGGCCAGCCCGGCCAGACCCACCGGGATGGTGCCCCCCACCAGCAGCCAGGCCAGCCGCTCGTCGGGCGTCTGGATGCGGCGATGACGCAGCGAGGTGAAGAACCCGGTCAGGACGCGCACCCAGTCGCGCCAGAAGAACAGCAGCAGCGCGGCGGCGGTGGCCACGTGCAGACCCACGATGAACGCGAGGTAGGGCGATTTGGGGGCCGAGACGCTGAGGTCCTGGGCCCATCGCCCGCCGACCAGCGCGGGCACCAGCACCGCGTGCCCCAGGCTGGAGACCGGGAACAGCTCGGTGACGCCCTGGAAGGCGCCGACCACCACGGCCTCCACGTAGCTCAGATGCGCGGTCATAGGGGATGCCTCCATGGGGCGACGGGTAGGGGCCGGGCGGATCGGCCTGTGACGATAGCCGACGCGGCACCGGCATGGGTCTTCGACCGAGCGTTGCGCCCACCGATCAACGGTGCGCCGAATCAGCTTGCCCACCCGGCACTTTGGCCGCCGCCGCGGCCGCTCGGCGTCGGCAACGCCCGACGGGCAGCGGCCTGACCAGGCAGGTACGGTGTCCAGATGGCTGACGGGCTGCTCGATGCCGTGCGCGTCCTCGACTTGTCGAGCGGCGTCGCCGACGCGGTCACCCGCCTGTTCGCCGACCTGGGTGCCGACGTGCTCAAGGTGGAGCCGCCGGGCGGTTCCCTGGGCCGCGACGCGATGCCCACGCTGCGCGGCGCCAGCATCCCGTTCGCCGTGCACAACGCCAACAAGCGCAGCGCGGTGCTCGACCCGTTCGATGACGAGGACTGCGCCCGCTTCCTGGACCTGGCCGCCGAGGCCGACATCCTGGTGGACACCGGCGCCGACGAGCGCGGGGCCATGTTCGGGACGTCGGGCGAGGAGCTGGCGGCCCGCTACCCGCACCTGGTGGTGCTGTCGATCACCGACTTCGGGGCGACGGGCTCGCGGTCGTCCTGGCGCGCCACCGATCCCGTGCTGTACGCGATGTGCGGCGCGCTGTCACGGTCCGGCCCCACCACCGGCACGCCCGTGTTACCGCCGGACGGTATCGCTTCGGCGACCGCCGCCGTCCAGGCGGCGTGGGCCGCGCTCGCGGCATACTACAACCGATTACGGTGTGGCACAGGGGATTACATCGACTTCTCGTGGTTCGACGCCGTCGTGATGGCCCTCGATCCCGCGTTCGGCGCGCACGGACAGGCCGCCGCCGGCGTCCGCCGCAGCGGGCGGTGGCGGGGCCGGCCGAAGAACCAGGACGCCTACCCGATCTATCCGTGCCAGGACGGTTACGTCCGGCTGTGCGTGATGGCGCCGCGCCAGTGGCGCGGCCTGCGGAGCTGGCTGGGGGAACCGGAGCGGTTCCAGGACCCGAAATTCGACGCGATCGGCGAGCGGTTCGCGGCCTGGCCGCAGATCAGCGAGCTGATCCGGGAGCTATTCGCCGGGCAGACCATGAAGGACCTGGTGGCCGCCGGGCAGGCGCACGGGGTGCCGATCGCCGCGGTGCTGACGCCCGCACGGATCCTGGGATCCGAGCACTTCCAGGCGGTGGGCGCCATCACCGAGGCCGAACTGGTCCCCGGCGTGCGCACCAGCGTGCCGACCGGCTACTTCGTGGTCGACGGCCGGCGCGCGGGTTTTCGGACACCGGTCTCCGCCGCCGGCGGCGACGACCCCTATTGGCGCGGCAATCCGTCGGTGGTCCCGTCCTCGTCGGGCCGGCTGGGCGACTATCCCTTTGCCGGGCTGCGGATTCTGGATCTGGGCATCATCGTCGCCGGCGGCGAGTTGAGCCGGCTGTTCGGCGACCTGGGCGCCGACGTCATCAAAGTCGAAAGTGCCGATTATCCGGATGGATTGCGGCAGGCCCGGATCGGCGACGCGATGAGCGAGTCGTTCGCCTGGACGCACCGCAACAACCGGGCCTTGGGACTGGATCTGCGCAGCGCCGAGGGCAAGAAGATCTTCGGCCGCCTGGTGGCCGAGGCCGACGCGGTCTTCGCCAACTTCAAGCCGGGAACCCTTGCCGCACTGGGATTTTCCTATGACGAGCTGCGCGCCATCAACTCGCGCATAGTGCTGGCCGAAAGCAGCGCCTTCGGCGGCTCGGGACCGTGGAGCGCGCGGCTGGGTTATGGCCCACTGGTCCGCGCCGCCACCGGCGTTACCCGGCTGTGGACCTCGGACGACGCGAACGACGAAGCCGAGGGGGGCCGCCACGGGTTCTACGACGCGACGACGGTCTTCCCCGACCACGTGGTGGGCCGGGTCACCGCGATCGGCGCGCTGGCCGCGCTGATCCACCGCGACCGGACCGGCCGTGGCGCCCACGTCCACATCTCGCAGGCCGAAGTCGTGGTCAACCAGCTCGACACGCTGTATGTGACCGAGGCGGCGCTGGCCGCGGGCGTCGCGCAGATCCGCGAGGACACCGCCCTGCACGCGGTCTACCCCTGCGCGGGCGACGACGAATGGTGCGTCATCTCGATCCGGTCGGACGACGAATGGCGGCGAGCCACTTCGGTT
>NZ_JCALDN010000024.1:0-66065 GCF_059812885.1 Mycobacterium sp. NGS33
GCGAGCCGTCCATCGCCCGCCCCGGCATCGATGCGACCTTCAAGGCGTTGCTCGACGCCTACCCGATGACATTCCGCGAGGCCGACGGCGTCGAGGTCGCCCGCAAGCGGCTCAAGCTGCTCAAGGTGCCGCCGACGATGCTGCCGGACCTGCGGATCGAGGACCGCACCATCGCCCACGGCGGGCGCACCGACATCCCGGTGCGCATCTACTGGCCCGACAGCGAGCTGCGCCCGCTGCCGGTGGTCGTCTTCTACCACGGCGGCGGGTTCTGCCTGGGCGACCTGGACACCCACGACCCGGTCGCCCGCGCGCACGCCGTCGGCGCCGAGGCCATCGTGGTGTCCGTCGGCTACCGGCTGGCCCCGGAGAATCCGTTCCCGGCCGGTGTGGACGATTGCTGGGCGGCCCTGCAGTGGGTCGGCGAGCACGCCGCCGAGCTCGGCGGCGACCCGCAGAGCATCGCCGTGGCCGGAGACTCGGCGGGCGGCAACCTCGCCGCGGTGGCCGCGCTGTTGGCCCGCGATCACGGCGGGCCGGCGCTGCGTTTCCAGCTGCTGTGGTACCCCACGGTCACCGCCGACCGGTCCCTGCCGTCGCACACCGACAACGCCGAGGCGCCGGTTCTGAACCGGGACGTCATCGACGCGTTCCTGTCCTGGTACGTGCCCGACCTCGATCTGACCGACCCGAAGGCGCTGCCCACCACCATGGCCCCCGCCAACGCCGCGGACCTGTCCGGGCTGGCGCCCGCCTACATCGCGACCGCCGAACACGATCCGCTGCGCGACGACGGCGCCCGTTACGCCGAGCTGCTGGGCGCCGCGGGCGTGCCGGTCGAGCTGACCAACGAGCCCACCCTGGTACACGGATTCGTCAGTTTCGCCCTGGTGATACCCGCCGCCGCCGAGGCCACCGAGCGCGGCCTGGCGGCGCTCCACAAGGCGCTGCACCCCTAGGCAGGCAACGATGGCCCCGCACGACGACGAAACCCCCGACTATCACACGCTGATCATCGGCGCCGGCTTCTCCGGCATCGGTGCGGCCATCAACCTCGACCGGGCCGGGCTGCCCGACTACCTGGTGATCGAGGCCGGTGACGGGGTCGGCGGCACCTGGCACTGGAACACCTATCCCGGTATCGCCGTGGACATTCCGTCGTTCTCCTATCAGTTCTCCTTCGAGCAGAGCCGGCACTGGTCGCGCACCTACGCCCCGGGCCGGGAGCTCAAGGCCTACGCCGAACACTGCGCGGACAAATACGGCATCCGGTCGCGAATCCGGTTCAACACCAAGGTGCTAACCGCCGAGTTCGACGACGAGCGCCGCCTGTGGCGGGTGCAGACCGACCCGGCCGGAGAAATCACCGCGCGGTTCCTGATCAGCGCCTGCGGCGTGCTGACGGTGCCCAACCTGCCCGACATCGACGGCGTGGACTCGTTCGGCGGCATCACCATGCACACCGCGCGGTGGGATCACGGCCAGGACCTGCGCGGCAAGCGCGTCGCGGTGATCGGCACCGGCGCCTCGGCCGTGCAGGTGATT
Organism: Mycobacterium sp. NGS33; assembly: GCF_059812885.1. Lineage (NCBI taxonomy): Bacteria > Bacillati > Actinomycetota > Actinomycetes > Mycobacteriales > Mycobacteriaceae > Mycobacterium > Mycobacterium sp. NGS33. The sequence goes on from NZ_JCALDN010000024.1 coordinate 1,546, forward strand.
CCCGAGATCGCGCCAATCGTCTCGTCGCTCACCGTCTTTCAGCGCACCCCGATCTGGTGTTTCCCGAAGTTCGACGTGCCGCTGCCCGCGCCGGCGCGCTGGGCCATGCGAATCCCCGGCGGCAAGTTCCTGCAGCGCCTGCTCAGCCAGGCCTACGTCGAGCTCACCTTCCCCATCTCGGCGCACTACTTCACGGTCCTCCCCCTGGCCAAGCGGATGGCCTCGCTGGGGAAATCGTATCTGCGGCAACAGGTTCAGGATCCGGCCGTGCGGGAACAGCTCACCCCGAAATACGCGGTCGGCTGCAAGCGCCCCGGTTTCCACAACGGCTACCTCGCCACCTTCAACCGCGACAACGTGCGGCTGGTCACCGAACCGATCGACAAGATCACCCCCGACGCCGTGGCCACCACCGACGGGGAGAACCACGAGATCGACGTGTTGATCCTGGCGACCGGCTTCAAGGTGATGGACCCCGACAACGTGCCCACCTTCGCGGTGACCGGAAGCGGCGGAAAGTCGTTGAGCCGGTTCTGGGACGAGCACCGGTTGCAGGCCTACGAGGGCGTCACCGTGCCCGGTTTCCCCAACCTGTTCACGGTGTTCGGTCCCTACGGTTACGTCGGCTCTTCGTATTTCGCGCTCATCGAGGCGCAGACGCATCACATCGTGCGGTGCCTCACGCGGGCCAAGCGCGTCGGCGCCACCCGCGTGGAGGTCAGCGAGGAAGCCAACGACCGCTACTTCGCCGAGATGATGCGCCGGCGGCCCCGCCAGATCTTCTGGCAGGACAGCTGCCGGCTGGCCAACAGCTACTACTTCGACAAGAACGGCGACGTGCCCCTGCGTCCGGGCACCACCCCGGAGGTGTACTGGCGCAGCCGGCGGTTCAATCTGGACGACTACCGATTCACCGGTTAGCCGCTACGCTGCACACGTGGCGAAGGAATTTTCTGACATCGACGAGCCGCTTCGCGACTTCATCCGCGAACAGGCCGTGTTCTTCGTCGCCACCGCGCCGTCCGAAGGCGGACGAATCAACCTGTCCCCCAAGGGATATCGCGACACCTGCGCGGTGCTCGACGAGCACACCGTGGCCTACCTGGATCTGTTCGGCAGCGGCGTGGAGACGGTCGCCCACCTGCGCGACAACGGCCGCATCACCGTCATGTTCTGCTCGTTCACCCGCAACTCGCGCATCCTGCGGCTGTTCGGCACCGGACGGGTTATCCGCCCCGACGACGCCGAATTCGCCGAGCTGATACGGCATTTCGGCGATCATCACGCCGGGGTCCGCACCATCATCGTGGTCGATGTGGAGCGGATCGCCGACGCGTGCGGATTCGCGGTGCCCTACTTCGAGCTGGTCGACGAGCGGCCCGTGCTCGACGCGGCGCACCGCAAGGTGACCGATGACCAGTACGGCCGGCTGATCAACCGCAACCGGCGCAGCATCGACGGGCTGCCGGCGCTCGAGGCCGACCACCCGGCGCCTAGATCGCGCGCTTGAGGTCGTCGACCTTGTTCAGCTGCTCCCACGGCAGCTCGACGTCGGTGCGGCCGAAGTGCCCGTAGGCGGCGGTCTGCGCGTAGATCGGCCGCAGCAGGTCCAAGTCGCGGATGATCGCGCCGGGCCGCAGGTCGAACACCTCGGGCACGATCTTTTCGATCTTGACCGGGTCGACCGTCGCGGTGCCGAACGTCTCGATGAACAGCCCGACCGGGGCGGCCTTGCCGATGGCGTAGGCCACCTGCACCTCGACCCGCTCCGCCAGCCCGGCGGCGACGATGTTCTTGGCCACCCAGCGCATCGCGTAAGCCGCCGACCGGTCCACCTTGGACGGATCCTTGCCGGAGAAGGCGCCACCGCCGTGACGGGCCCATCCGCCGTAGGTGTCGACGATGATCTTGCGGCCGGTCAGGCCCGCGTCGCCCATCGGGCCGCCGAGGACGAACTTGCCGGTCGGGTTGACCAGCACCCGCGTCGCCGACGAGTCCAGCGTGTCGTGGGCCAGCTCGTCCAGCACGGTCTTGAGCACGTGCTGGCGGATGTCGGGATCGAGCGTCTTCTCCAGGTCGATGCCGTCGGCGTGCTGGGTGGAGACCACCACGGTGTCCAGCCGCACCGGGACGTCGTCCTCGTACTCGATGGTGACCTGCGTCTTGCCGTCCGGGCGCAGGTAGGGCAGCGTGCCGTTCTTGCGGACCTCGGTCAGTTTGCGCGACAGCCGGTGGGCCAGCGCGATCGGCAGCGGCATCCGCTCGGGGGTGTCGTTGATCGCGTAGCCGAACATCAGGCCCTGGTCGCCGGCGCCCTGGGCGTCCAGCGGGTCCGCGGCGCCCTCGACGCGCGCCTCGTGGGCGGTGTCGACGCCCTGGGCGATGTCGGGCGACTGCGCGCCGATGCCGATGTTCACGCCGCAGGAGGCGCCGTCGAAGCCCTTGTCCGACGAGTCGTAGCCGATGTCGAGGATCCGCGCGCGAACCGTGTTGGTGATGTCGGCGAACGCCTCTTTGGCCGTCGTCGTCACCTCGCCCACCACGTGCACCTGTCCGGTGGTGACCAGCGTCTCGACCGCGACACGTGAGCGGGGGTCCTGGGCCAGCAGGGCGTCGAGGACGGAGTCGCTGATCGCGTCACAGATCTTGTCGGGATGTCCCTCAGTCACCGACTCACTGGTAAACAGGCGACCCTTTTCGCTCACAATGCCAATCCTTCCAATTAGTTAGTTAGCCGAATTATATCGGCTGGCGTCGGCCCGGCCAGCACCTGCCCCAGTGCCGAGAAGAACTCGACCGTTCTACCCGCTGCCCCCGTGCAGGAACGCGGCGATCGCATCCACGATACGACTGGCCATCAATGTCTTGGACCCGTGCTGCAGCGCGGACTCGGTCCCGTCGGCCGCCAGCAGCCAGCCGTCGTTGTTGTCCACCTCGAAGGCCCGGCCGTCGCCGACGGCGTTGACGACCAACAGGTCACAACCCTTGTTGCGCAGCTTCGCCCGGGCGTGGAACAACACGTCGCCGTTGGCGTCGCCGGTCTCGGCGGCGAACCCCACGATGGCGCGCATATGGGGCAGCTCGCCGTTGGCGCGCGCCCGCACGGCACCGGCCAGCACGTCGTCGTTGCGGACCAACTCGATCGTCGGCGGCCCCTCGACACCCTTTTTGATCTTGGCGGCCGCAACCTGGGCGGGCCGGAAGTCGGCGACCGCGGCGGCCATCACCAGCACGTCCGCCTCGGGCGCGTGCTTGGCCACGGCCTCGCCCAGTTGCTGGGCCGAGCTGACGTGCACCACCTCGACCCCGGCGGGGTCGATCAGCCCGGCGGTGTGCCCGGCGATCAGCGTGACCTCGGCGCCGCGCTGGGCGGCCACCCGCGCCACCGCGTAGCCCTGCTTGCCGGAGCTGCGGTTGCCGATGAAGCGGACCGGGTCGACCGCTTCCCGGGTGCCGCCGGCGGTGACCAGCACCTTGCAGCCGGCCAGGTCGTAGGGCAGCGCGTCGTGGCGGTCGAGCAGCAGGTGCGCCAGGGTGGTGATCTCCTCGGCTTCGGGCAGCCGGCCCGACCCGCTGTCCGTCCCGGTGAGCCGCCCGGCGGCCGGTTCGAGCACGACCGCCCCCCGGCGGCGCAGCGTGGCGACGTTGTCGACGGTGGCCGGGTGCAACCACATCTCGGTGTGCATCGCCGGGGCGAACAGCACCGGACAGCGCGCGGTGAGCAGGGTGGCGGTCAGCAGGTCGTCGGCCCGGCCGTGCACGGCCCTGGCCAGCAGGTCCGCGGTGGCGGGCGCCACCACGACCAGGTCGGCCTGCTTGCCCAGCTGGACGTGCGGGACCTCCGGCACGTCGGTGAAGACGCCGGTGTGCACCGGCTGGCCGGAGAGCGCCTCGAACGTGGCGGCGCCGACGAACCGCAGCGCGGACTCGGTCGGGATGACGCGGACCGAATGACCGGCCTCGGCGAGCTGGCGGACGACGGTGCACGCCTTATAGGCGGCGATACCGCCGGAGACGCCGACGATGACGTTCTTCGCGATCCGATCGCGGTTGTCCACAGCGCGCCCGGCCCGGCCCTGTTACTCGCCCTCGGTGTGCTCGAGCAGGTCGCCGTGGATCTCGCGCATCGCGATCGACAGCGGCTTTTCCTGCAGCCCCGGCTCGACCAGCGGACCCACGTATTCGAGGATGCCCTCGCCGAGCTGGTTGTAGTAGTCGTTGATCTGGCGGGCCCGCTTGGCGGCGTAGATCACCAGCGCGTACTTGCTCGAGACGCGGTCCAGCAGCTCGTCGATGGGCGGGTTGGTGATGCCCAGCGGGGTGTCGTAGGCGCCTTGTCCCCCGGCGGACGGATCGAACCGGTCGGGGACGGCGGCCAGCGCCGCGTCGGACTGCGGAATACTCACTTAGGTCAATCTCCTGGCGGATTGGAGCGGCTCGTCACCGCTGCAGAGGTGTTGAAAAATTCGGTGGTCAATCGTGCTGGGATGTGGTCCGGCTTTTGGTTTGGCCGGACGGATCAGGCCGGTCCGGCGCAGTTCCCACCAGCAAGGATACCAATTCGGAGCACGCTGACTCCAATTGACTGTTCACGACCACCCGGTCGAAGTCGTTTTGGGCCGCCATTTCGGTGCGGGCCGTCTCCAGTCGCCGCTGCATGACCTCCGGCGTCTCGGTGCCGCGGCCGATGAGCCTGGCCTCGAGATCTTCCCAGCTGGGCGGCGCGAGAAAGACCGCGAGGGCCTCCGGCATCGCCTTCTTGACGGCTCTGGCTCCGGCCAGGTCGACCTCGATGAGCACCGGGAACCCGCGGGCCATGGCGGTCCGGACCGGCTCGGCCAGGGTGCCCGACCGGTGCAGCCCCGAGTGGATTTCGGCCCACTCCAGCAGCGCACCCTCGTCGATCAGCTGCTGGAAGCGGGCGGGGGTGACGAAGTGATAGTCGACGCCGTCGACCTCGCCGGGCCGCGGCGCCCGCGTCGTGGCCGAGACGGAAAAATGCAGGTCCGGGACCCGCTCGCGCAGGCATCGGACCACGGTCGACTTGCCCACCGCGGAGGGACCGGACAGCACGACCACACGTCCGTCACCTGATGGTTCAGGACGTGTGCCGCGCTGGACGTCCGGTCCCCCGCCGGGGCTCACGGGCGCCCCTTGGGGGGTGCGCCCGCGGCTCGGGTCGGATTGCCCGCCTTCTCCTCAGGCCATTCGGCCTGCATCGTCGGCGGCCGGGTTAGGAGCCGAACTTTTCCAGCAGGGCCTTGCGCTGACGATCGCCGAGGCCGCGCAGGCGGCGGGTGGGGGCGATCTCCAACTCAGTCATGATTTCCTGCGCCTTGACCTTGCCCACCTTGGGCAACGCCTCGAGAAGCGCGGAAACCTTCATCTTGCCCAGGACTTCGTCGGTCTCGGCGTCCTTGAGCACCTGGGTCAGGTTGGTGCCGCCCCGCTTCAGGCGGTCTTTGAGCTCTGCTCGCGCTCGACGTGCGGCAGCCGCCTTCTCCAACGCGGCCGCGCGCTGCTCGTCGGTCAACTGGGGAAGGGCCACGATTCCTCCGTATCTGATCAATCAATTTCAATCGATCTCTTTTTGTCTCGCCGGTACTTCTGCCAGCGCAGACGACCGTACTCAGGCCTTCTGACGAAATCTAACCCGACCCCCTGCTTACGGGGACAAACTCCCAGCATGGACCGGCGCCTGGCACGCCAAAGCGGCGCTTCCCGGGGCGTCGGCGACGGCCCTCTTCGGGGTGGGCGGGGCGGGGTTTTTCGGGCCGGTTCCGCCCCGGATCGAGCCGTCTAGCTGCGGTTTTGGCGGCTGGGGGCGGCGCGCGGCGGCGTGGCCGGGCCGTCCGGAAACGCGCCGGCGGGCGGCCGCGGCGCCCGGTGCGAGGGATCACGGATTTGTTGCGGCGTGTCGCGCGTGTCGCGCCGGTGGTCAAAGGGCAGGCCAACGCCGCCGTTCGGCCCGGTCACCGGTCTCGGCGGGCGCCGAGCAGCCCGGCTCGGCCGCCATCGGTGCGCCGGGCGGGTGCGCGCCGGGCGCCCAGCAACGCGGCGCGCCGCGCCCCGGCTCGCCGGAATCGATGTCGGCGGCGCCGGCGGCGCAGGCCCGCGCGGCGCGACAGGCCCCGTCCGGTCAGGGCGCGTCGATCCGGTGCCGCGAGCGAACCGCGGGGAATGCCAACGGGATCCGCCCGGCCCGGCGCCACGATGACCTGTCACCAACCCTCAAGGGCCGCAGCGTCGTTGACCTACCGCGGTGGGCCGCCGCCTGCGGCTGGTGTCGGCGCGTTCGGCTGCCGTTCGCCGCGGAATCCGACAGATGACGTGGCTATCTCCGCACCCACGGACCAATGCCCTCTGCGCTTCCGTAACTGCGGGCGCGGGCGTCGCCCGGGGGCATTTCAGCTAATCGGCGAGCCGGAATCCGATACGATCGAGAGGTGTCCAACCTGCGAATTCGCCAGGCGGCTGAGCTGCTCGGCGTCAGCGACGACACCGTGCGGCGCTGGATCAACCAGGGCACATTGGCGGTCAGCCTGGACGCCGCCGGCCGCAAGGTGATCGCCAGCGAGGACCTCGCCCGCTTCTCCCGCACCAACGCGCCCGCCCCGCCGGCGGACCCGCTCAGCATCGGCAGCTCGGCCCGCAACCGCTTCGTCGGCCTGGTCACATCGGTGGTCAGCGACAAGGTGATGACGCAGGTCGAGATGCAGTGCGGCCCCTTCACGGTCGTGTCGCTGATGAGCACCGAGGCCGCCGAGGAACTGCAGCTGCGTCCCGGCAGCGTCGCGGTGGCCGTCGTCAAAGCCACCACCGTCATCGTCGAAACCGCGCGGCCCAGCACCGCGGTCGCGTCGGATTAGCCGCAGAACCCGCTCACACCGCCAGGTAGGCGACCGCGTCCAGCATGCGATCGGCCGCCGCGCGTAGCTCCGCCACGCCCGGGCCGGCCCGCAGCACCTCGCGGGCGACCGCGGGCAGCAGCTGGCCGGGTTCCGCGCCGCCCAGCCCGCCGAGCGCCTCGGGTCGCCCGCCCTGGACGCCGAGCCCGGGCACCAGCACCGGGCCGCCCAGGGCGCTGAGATCGGGCGCCTGCAGGACCGTCGCGCCGACGACCACGCCGACGTATCCCGGCCCCGATCCGGTGGCGGACCGATTCACCACCGCCGCCTGGTCGACCACCAGCTGGGCCACCGTGCGGCCGTCGAAGGCGGCGCGCTGCACGGTCGCCCCCTCCGGGTTGGAGGTGGCCGCCAGGACGAACACCCCGCGATCGTGCGCGGCGGCGGCTTCCAGCAACGGCCGCAGCGAGCCGAACCCCAGGTAGGGCGTGGCCGTCACGGCGTCGGCGGCCAGCGGCGAATCACCCGCCCAGGCGGCGGCATAGGCCGCCATCGTGGTGCCGATGTCGCCGCGTTTGGCGTCGGCCAGCACCAGCACGCCGGCCGACCGCAGCGCCGCGATGGTGCGTTCCAGCACCGCGAACCCGGCGGCGCCGTAGGCCTCGAAGAACGCGACCTGGGGCTTGACGACGGCGAGTCCGGAAAACGCCTCGATGCAGAAGTCGCAGAACGCGGCCAGCCCGTCGGCGGTGGTGGGCAGGCCCCAGGCGCGCAGCAGCTCCGGGTGTGGGTCGATGCCCACGCACAACGGGCCGCGTTCCGCTTTCGCGGCCGCCAGCCGGACGCCGAAGCCGGTCACCGCGCGCCCTTGTCCGACATCTGGCTGTGCAGCTCTTGCAGGCTGCGCACGCCGATGTCGCCGCGGATGCCCGCTTCGATGCCCTGGACGGCGGCCGAGGCGCCCTGCACGGTGGTGACGCACGGGATGTTGACCGACACTGCGGCCGAACGGATTTCGTAGCCGTCGATGCGTGGCCCGGAATTGCCGTAGGGCGTGTTGATCACCATGTCGATCTCGCCGGCCTTGATCGCGTCGACCGCCGACATCTCCGGGCGGCCCGGCTGCGGGTCCTCGAAGTGCTTGCGCACCTCGTCGCATGGAATCCCGTTGCGGCGCAACATCTCCGCGGTCCCCTCGGTGGCCAGCACGCGGAAGCCCAGGTCGGCCAGCCGCTTGACGGGGAACACCAGCGAGCGCTTGTCGCGGTTGGCCACCGACACGAAGATGGTGCCCTGGGCCGGTAGCGATCCGTAGGCGGCGGTCTGGCTCTTGGCGAACGCGCTGCCGAAGTCGCGGTCGATGCCCATCACCTCGCCGGTGGATTTCATCTCCGGGCCCAGCAGCGAGTCGATGCCCGAGCCGTCGGCCCGGCGGAACCGGTGGAACGGCAGCACGGCCTCCTTGACCGCGATCGGGGCGTTCTGCGCCGCGTGGGCGCCGTCGCCGGACTCCGCCAGCAGCCCCTCCTGCCGAAGCTGGGAAATCTTGGCACCCAACATGACCCGGGCGCAGGCCTTGGCGAGCGGGATCGCGGTGGCCTTGGACACGAACGGCACCGTGCGGCTGGCGCGCGGGTTGGCCTCCAGGACGTAGAGCACGTCGTCCTTGAGCGCATACTGCACGTTGAGCAGCCCCACCACCCCGATGCCGTGCGCGATGGCCTCGGTGGCGCGGCGCACCTTCTCGATGTCGCTGCGGCCCAGCGTCACCGGCGGCAGGGCGCAGGCCGAGTCGCCGGAGTGGATGCCGGCCTCCTCGATGTGCTCCATGATGCCGCCGATGTACACCTCGGTGCCGTCGCACAGCGCATCGACGTCGATCTCCACCGCGTCCTCGAGGAAGCGGTCGACGAGCACCGGGTGCTCAGGTGAGAGCTCGGTGGCGCGGGTGATGTAGCCGCGCAGCGTCTCCTCGTCGTAGACGATCTCCATGCCCCGGCCGCCCAGCACGTAGGACGGCCGCACCAGCACCGGGTAGCCGATGTCTTCGGCGATCCGCCGGGCCTGGTCGAAAGTGGTTGCGGTGCCGTACTTCGGCGCGGGCAGGCCGGCCGCGGTGAGCACGTCACCGAAGGCGCCGCGGTCCTCGGCCAGGTCAATGGCCTCCGGCGGGGTGCCGACGATCGGCACGCCGGCGTCGGCGAGGCGCTGCGCGAGCCCGAGCGGGGTTTGGCCGCCGAGTTGCACGATCACCCCGACGACACCCGGGCCGTCGCCGGCGGACTGCTGTTCGGCGCGGAACACCTCGAGGACGTCCTCGAAGGTCAGCGGCTCGAAGTACAGCCGGTCGGCGGTGTCGTAGTCGGTGGACACCGTCTCCGGGTTGCAGTTGACCATCACGGTCTCAAAACCGGCCTGGGACAACGTCGTTGCCGCGTGCACGCAGCTGTAGTCGAATTCGATGCCCTGCCCGATGCGGTTGGGTCCCGACCCGAGGATCAGCACCTTGGGCCTCTCGGTCTGCGGCGCCACCTCGGTCTCGGCGGCGGGGTCCAACTCGTAGCTGCTGTAGTGATACGGCGTCTTGGCCTCGAATTCGGCCGCGCAGGTGTCGACGGTCTTGTACACCGGGTGCACGCCGAGGCGCTCGCGCAGCGAGCGCACCCCGTTCTCGCCGGCCAATTCCGGTCGCAGCGCGGCGATCTGGCGGTCCGACAGCCCGCTGTGCTTGCCCCGGCGCAGCAGGTCGGCGTCGAGCACCGGGGCGGCGATCAATTCCGCGCGCAGCGCGATCAGCTCACCGATCTGCGCGACGAACCACGGGTCCACACCGCTGGCGTCGGCGACCTGCTCCACCGACGCGCCCAGCCGCAGCGCCAGTTCGATGTCGTAGAGCCGGCCCTCGGTCGGCGTCCGCAGCCGGGTCAGCACCGCATCGAGGTCGCCGTCGGGGTCGGGTTTGGTCCAGAAACCCGCGCGGGTGGTTTCCAGCGACCGCATCACCTTGCCGAGCGCCTCGACGAAGTTGCGGCCCAACGACATTGCCTCGCCGACGGACTTCATGGTGGTGGTCAGGGTGGGGTCGGCGCCCGGGAACTTCTCGAACGCGAACCGCGGCGCCTTGACCACCACGTAGTCCAGGGTGGGCTCGAAGCAGGCCGGCGTCTCCTTGGTGATGTCGTTGACGATCTCGTCGAGGGTGTAGCCGATGGCCAGCTTGGCGGCGATCTTTGCGATGGGAAACCCGGTGGCCTTGGACGCCAGCGCGCTGGACCGCGACACCCGCGGATTCATCTCGATGACGATCAGGCGGCCGTCGACGGGGTTGATCGCGAACTGGATGTTGCACCCACCGGTGTCCACCCCGACCTCGCGCAGGATCGCGATGCCCAGGTCGCGCATCCGCTGGTATTCGCGGTCGGTCAGCGTCATCGCCGGCGCGACGGTGACCGAGTCACCGGTGTGCACGCCCATCGGGTCGAAGTTCTCGATCGAGCACACCACCACGACATTGTCGTTGCCGTCGCGCATCAGCTCGAGCTCGAATTCCTTCCAGCCGTAGATCGATTCCTCGATCAGCACGTTGGCGCTCGGGCTTTCGGCCAGCCCGGCGCCGGCCATCCGGTCGACCTCCTCGACGGATCGCGCCATCCCCGATCCCAGGCCGCCCATGGTGAAGCTGGGCCGCACCACAACCGGCAGGCCGAGCTCGGAGACCGTCTCGCGGACCTCTTCCATGGTGAAACACACTCGGCTGCGGGCGGATTCACCGCCGACCTTGGCCACGATGTCCTTGAACATCTGCCGGTCCTCGCCGCGCTGGATGGCGTCGAAGTCGGCGCCGATGAGTTCGACGCCGTAGCGCTCCAGCGCCCCGTTCTCGTAGAGCGCCACCGCGGTGTTCAGCGCGGTCTGCCCACCCAGGGTGGCCAGCAGCGCGTCGATCTTGTTGCCGCGCTGCGCCTGCTGGGCAAAGATCTTCTCCACGAAGGCGGCGGTGATCGGCTCGACGTAGGTGTGGTCGGCGTACTCCGGGTCGGTCATGATGGTGGCCGGATTGGAGTTCACCAGGCTGACTTCCAGGCCCTCGGCCCGCAGCACCCGGCAGGCCTGCGTGCCGGAGTAGTCGAACTCGCAGGCCTGACCGATGACGATCGGCCCGGAGCCGATCACCAGCACGTGACGCAAGTCGGTACGGCGCGGCACTACCGCCCCCTTCCGCGGTTTGGGGCCGCCATCAGGTCGATGAATTGGTCGAACAGGTACTCGGCATCGTGCGGGCCGGCCGCGGCCTCCGGGTGATACTGGACCGAGAAGGCCTGCCCGTCAGCGAGTTTGACGCCCTCGACCACTCCGTCGTTGGCGCAGGTGTGGCTGACGATCGCCTGGCCGAACGGCGTGTCGAAGGACTGGCCTGCCTCGCCTTCGAGCGCGAAGCCGTGGTTTTGCGCGGTGACCGCCACCCGCCCGGTGGCGTGGTCGATCACCGGGATGTTGATGCCGCGGTGACCGAACACCAGCTTGTAGGTGGACAGCCCCAACGCCCGGCCCAGGATCTGGTTGCCGAAGCAGATGCCGAACAACGGGATTCCGGCGCCCAGCACCTCGCGGGTGACCTCGACGATGTGATCCGCGGTGGCGGGGTCACCGGGGCCGTTGGACAAGAACACCCCGTCGGGCCTGATGTCGGCGATCTGTTCGTAGGTCGCCGAGGACGCCAGCACGTGGGTGCGGACGCCGCGGCGGGCGAAGTTGCGCGGCGTGTTGGTTTTGATGCCCAGGTCCAGCGCGGCGACCGTAAACCGCGGTGACCCTTCGGGTTCCACGATGTAGGTGTCGGGCGTGCTGACCTCGCCGGCCAGGTCGGCGCCCAGCATCGACTGCTGGCCGCGCACCCGCTGCACCAATTCGTCGACATCGGCGAGCGCGTCACCGGAGAACACCCCGGCCTTCATCGAACCGCGGGTGCGCAGGTGCCGCACCACCGCGCGGGTGTCGATGCCGGCGATGCCGACGATCTGCTGGCGGACCAGTTCGTCCTCCAGGGTTCCGGTGGCCCGCCAGCTGGACGGGCGCGGCGAGGGGTCGCGCACCGCGTAGCCGGCGACCCAGATCTTGTCGCCGCGACTCTCGGCGTCCTCGCCGTTCCAGCCGGTGTTGCCGATCTGCGGCGCGGTGGCCACCACGATCTGCCGGTGGTAACTGGGATCGGTCAGCGTCTCCTGGTAGCCGGACATGCCGGTGGAAAACACCGCCTCGCCCAGTGTTTGGCCGACCTTGCCGAACGGTGTGCCGGTGAAGACGCGGCCGTCCTCGAGTACCAATTGCGCCTTGCTCACGCAGCTCCCTCCTGATGCGCCGATTCGAGCCACTCGTCGTAATCGCCGCGGCTGTTCGCCCGGAACCCGGTGTCGATCTCGACGCCCGACGGCAGCCGCCAGCGGATCGCCAGAATCCCGATCCGGCCCGTCATTCGGCGCTCCATCCGGATCTCGGTGATCGAGTCTTGCGGAATCCAAATCGGTTGCGCCCGTATGCGATCCACCATGATGCCGCCGGCATAACGGGTGAGCACCGCCTTGCTCCGGTATCCCAGATCGCCGGCCGCGATCCGCTCGTGCCAGCCCGGCGCCATCATGGAACCGCAATAATGTCCCCGGGTGGTGATGGTCGCCGCCCCCACGTTGTCCGGAATCTCGGGCAACGCCCCGATCAGCTCCGCCTGTTGCTGTGAGCGACGATGCCACGTCCGCATCATCAGCTGGATCACCACCGTGAGCACCACCACCACCACGGCCGCGAAGATCAGCGACCCCACCAGGGTGCCCGAATTCATGCCGGGGACTTCCCGTCTCGGGCGGTGACCTTGCCGCGCAGCAGCGTGGCGGTCACGGTGGCGGGCAGGGTCATCGCCTCGTAGGGCGTGTTGGCCGAGCGACTGGCCAGGTTGGACCCGGCGACGGTCCACGAGCCCGCGGGATCCACCACCGTAAGGTTGGCGGGCTCCCCCACCTCGAGCGGCCGGCCGTGGTCGGGCAGGCGCGCGATTCGTGCCGGATTTTCGCTCATCACCCGGGCGACGTCCCGCCAGGTCAACAAGCCGGGGGTGACCATCGTCTGCACCACGATCGACAGCGCCGTCTGCAGCCCCAGCATGCCCGGCCGTGCCGCGGAGAACTCCACGCACTTTTCGTGTTCGGCGTGCGGCGCGTGATCGGTCGCCACACAGTCGATGACGCCGTCGGCCAGGGCTTGGCGCAACGCCACCGCGTCGGCGGCCTCGCGCAGTGGCGGGTTGACGCGGTTCTGCCCGTCGTAACTGGTCAGCCTGCTGTCGTCGAGCATCAAGTGGTGCGGCGTGACCTCGGCGGTGATCGAGATCCCTTGCTCCTTGGCCCATTTCACGATCTCGACGGTGCCCGCGGTGGAGGCGTGGCAGATGTGCACCCGGGCGCCGGCGTCACGGGCCAGCAGCGCGTCGCGGGCCACGATCGATTCCTCGGCGGCCCTGGGCCACCCCGCCAGGCCCAGCCGGGCCGCGGTCGGTCCTTCGTGGGCGACGGCGCCGACGGTCAGCCGCGGCTCCTCGGCGTGCTGGGCGACGAGCACGCCCAGCCCGGTGGCGTATTCCAGGGCGCGGCGCATCACCAGCGGGTCGTGCACGCAGATGCCGTCGTCGGAGAACATCCGCACCTGCGCGGCCCCGGCCGCCATCATGCCCATCTCGGTGAGCTCCTTGCCGGCCAGCCCGACGGTGACGGCGCCCACCGGGTGCACGTCGACCAGGCCGACCTGCTGGCCCCGGTGCCACACGTGGTCGGTGACCACCGGGCTGTCGGCGACCGGGTTGGTGTTGGCCATCGCGAACACCGCGGTGTAGCCGCCCAAAGCGGCTGCGGCCGAGCCTGTTTCGATGTCCTCGGCGTATTCACGCCCCGGTTCGCGCAGGTGGGTGTGCAGGTCCACCAGGCCGGGCAACAGCACCTGGTCGGTCGCATCGATGACGTCCAGGTCCTCCTCGACGCGTCCGGCCGTGGCCAACCCGGGCCCGATCTCGGCGATCTGACCGTCGTCGATCAGCACGTCCGTCCGATCGCCTTCGCCGTACAACAGCACCCCGCGCAGCAGCACGCTCACGCCGCACCCTCTTCTCCGGCTAGTTCGGTGCCGACCAGCACATGGAACAGCACCGCCATCCGCACGTGCACGCCGTTGGAAACCTGTTGCAGCACGGCCGATTGCGACGAGTCGGCCACCGACGAGGCGATCTCCATGCCGCGCAGCATCGGCCCGGGGTGCAGCACCACGGCGTGGCCGGGCAGCAGCGCCTGGCGGCGATCGGAAAGCCCGTAGAGCGAGGAGTATTCGCGCACCGACGGGAAGAACCCGCCGTTCATCCGCTCGGCCTGCACCCGCAGCATCAGCACCGCGTCGGCGGCGGGCAGCTCGGCGTCGAAGTCGTTCGACACCGTGACCGGCCAGCCCTCGACGCCGACCGGCAACAGCGTCGGCGGCGCCACCAGGACCACCTCGGCGCCCAGGGTCGCCAGCAGCATGACGTTGGAGCGGGCGACCCGGCTGTGCAGGATGTCACCCACGATCACGACGCGGCGGCCTTCGATGCCGCCGAGCCGCTGGCGAAGGGTGAGCGCGTCCAGCAGCGCCTGGGTCGGGTGCTCGTGGGTGCCGTCGCCGGCGTTGATCACCGACGGTCCGCCCTGAGAGGCCATGTCCTTCGCGCCGGTCCACTCGGCGAGCAGGTGCGCGGCGCCGGACGCGGGGTGCCGGATGATCAGCGCGTCGGCGCCGGCGGCGCGCAGCGTGAACGCCGTGTCGCGCAGCGACTCCCCCTTGCCCACCGACGATCCGGACGCGCTGACGTTGATCACGTCGGCGCTCATCCACTTGCCGGCCACCTCGAAGGACACCCGGGTGCGGGTCGAGTTCTCGTAGAACATCGTGACGATGGTGCGGCCGCGCAGGGTCGGCAGCTTCTTGATCTCGCGGCCCACCAGCGCCTCGGCGAACCGGTCGGCGTCGTCGAGGATGGCGGTGGCGTCGTCCCGGCTCAGGTCCCCGGCGGCCAGCAGATGGCGCGTCATCGTGAGATCACCACCCCGTCGTCACCGTCGTTCTCCCTCAGCAGCACGTGCACGCTCTCGCCGCGCGAGGTCGGGACGTTCTTGCCCACGTAGTCGGCGCGCAGCGGCAGCTCGCGGTGGCCGCGGTCCACCAGCACCGCCAGCTGCACCACCCGCGGCCGGCCCACGTCGCGCAGCGCGTCCAGCGCGCACCGTACCGAGCGGCCGGAGTACAGGACGTCGTCGACCAGGATCACCAACGCGTCGTCGATGCCGCCGGCCGGGATCGAGGTGGCCTCCAGCGGCCGCGGCGGTTTCTGCATCAGGTCGTCGCGGTAGAGGGTGATGTCCAGGGCGCCGTGGCCGACCTCGACACCGCTGTATTCGCCGATGTTGGTGGCGAGCCGCTGGGCCAGAATCACACCGCGGGTCGGGATGCCCAGCAGCACCACCCGCGGCGCGTCGGGACCGTCCAGCGCGGTCTTTTCGATGATCTGATGTGCAATGCGGGAAATGGTGCGGCCCACGTCGGCCGCCGACATCAACTCCCGGGAATCGCTGGCTTTGAAACCGGGAAAGCCGGTGTCGCCCGCAGCACCCATACGAAACTTGACCTCCTTCTCCGCCTCGCCGGACGGATCGTTAAAGGATGTCGACTGCAGGGCAGCGTAGCACCTAATTTTGCCGGTGCCGCCGCGAGGCGCCCGCCGCGCCTGCGCCGCTCACCGCGCTAGTCACACGGGCCCCACCAGTCCCGGGCGCGGGGCACAGAACGGCCCTCCGGCGCGGCCTACTGCGGAGGCGGAGGAGGCGGCGGCGGAGGCAGCGGGCGGCGTGGGTTGATGGGCCCACAGTTCAGCCCGATTTTGCAGTCCCAGTTGCTTGCCTGAGGCTGGGGTGTGTCGCAGCAAACGTCGTCCGGCGATGTGGGCGTCGGTTCCACGGTCGTCACCGGGTCCGCCATGTCGGTGTGCGGCACATTGGCGCCGTTGACACCAGCGAGGGCGAACACGGCGACGCCACCGCACGCCGCGGCTAATTTGCTGGCCCATCGATTGGCCATAGCACCCGATTCTAATTTCTTCGCGCCGAATGTACAGAGGCTTTGTGCCGCGATCCCATTGCGGAGGCAGCGCAATTCCCGCCGTTAGCCGGCGGCCGAGCCATCCTCGGCCAGGCGTTGTGCGGTCAGCCCGGCATGCGCGATGCGGCGCAGCGCCGCGAGGATCGGCTCGTAGAAGATCGTCCCGAGGACGGCGTATTCGATTGCCGCCGTTGGGGGTTCCAGCGGCATCTGCTCGATGTCGTACTCGGCGATGGCGCTGATGTGCGGGGCGTACGCGCGCAACCGATCCTCGGTCATCGGCACGCCCGCGTCCTCGGCATCGGCGAGGGCACGGTCGAGCTGCGCCACCGCGGGAAGATCGCCGGGCACCTCGAAGCCAAGCGTTGCCAGCGCGGCCCGGGCCCGTGCGCAGTCACCGTCACCCGGGGGTGCAGCGGGGCGTGACAGCGCCGCCGTCGCCGCGCCCAGCGTCGCGAACAGCGATCGCCCCGGGTGGTCGATGAGGTCGACGACGGACCTGATCTGGGAGATCGACAGGCCGAGCGCGGACAGAGCCCTGATCAGCGCGATGCGTCGGACGTGCGGCTCGTCGTAGTGGGCGCGGGTCGAGCTGACGGCGCGGCCCGGCATCAGTACGCCCTCGCGTAGGTAGAACTTGATCGTCGACACCGACACCTGGGTGCGACTCGCCAGCTCCGACATCAGCACGGGAGCGCTCCTTCAATAGTCGTGCCCGAACACCTTGACATTAGATACTTTTACTACCCACTATTGGATAGTAGAAGTATCTAATCGTCCTCGATGTGTACAGGGAGCTTTTATGAGCACCTCGCTGATCACTCCAATCATGAGCATCACGCTGGGGGCGACCATCGTCTCGGTCGTCACCATCGCGTCCGGCGGCGTCTTCTTGCTGCGGGTCGTCACCGGCAACCACGAAGCCAACGGACTGCAGAAATCGTTTTTCCGAGCGGGCCATGCGCACGCCGGCGTGCTCGTGCTGCTGGGCTTGGTGCTCACGGTGGTGGGCAACGCCGCGGGCGCGAGCCCCGCTTGGGCAAACGGCGGGGCGATCGCCGTGCTGCTGGCCGCCATCATGATGCCCGCGGGATTCTTCCTGTCGGTGCTCGGTCGCGACCCGGCGCGCCCGAACCGGATGATCGCGAGCGTGTGGCTCGGGGCGACGCTGCTGGTTGCGGGCGTCCTCACCTCCGGGGTGGCCACCCTGATCGCGGGCATCGACCGAATCTGAGGGCCGCCCGACCGGCCCGCTACCCTGACCAGGTGAATCGCTCGTCCCTCGACGGCAATGCCGCCTCCATCCGCGAAGTGTGCGACGCCGGCCTGCTCGCCGGTGCGCTCACCATGGTCTGGCAGCGCGGAGATGTCCTGCAGGTCAACGAGATCGGCTACCGCGACGTGGATGCCGGCCTGCCGATGCGGCGCGACACGCTGTTCCGGATCGCGTCGATGACCAAGCCGGTCACGGTCGCGGCCGTGATGAGCCTGGTCGACGAGGGCAAGCTGACGCTCAAGGACCCGGTCGTGCGCTGGGCGCCGGAGCTGGCCGGCCTGCGGGTGCTCGACGATCCGGCGGGCCCGCTGGACCGCACCCACCCGGCGAACCGGGCCATCTTGATCGAGGATCTGCTCACCCACACCAGCGGGCTGGCCTACGGCTTCTCGGTGACCGGGCCGATCGCCAAGGCCTACGTGCGGCTGCCGTTCAACCACGGCCCGGACGCGTGGCTCGCCGAACTGGCCAAGCTGCCGCTGGTGCACCAGCCCGGCGACCGGCTCACCTACAGCCACTCCATCGACCTGCTGGGCGTCATCGCCTCGCGCATCGAGGGCAAACCGTTCAACCAGGTGCTCGACGAACGCGTCCTCGGCCCGGTCGGCATGCCCGACACCGGATTCTTCGTGTCCCCCGAGGGACGCCGCCGCGCGGCGACCATGTACCGGCTCGACGGGCAGGGCCAGCTGCACCACGACGCGATGGGGCCGCCGCACATCACCCCGCCCTCCTTCTGCAACGCCGGCGGTGGGTTGTGGTCGACCGCCGACGACTACCTGCGGTTCGTGCGCATGTTGCTCGGCGACGGGTCCATCGACGGCGTGCGGGTGCTCTCCCCCGCCTCGGCCCGGCTGATGCGTACCGACCGGCTTACCGACGCACAGAAGCGCCACGACTTCCTCGGGGCGCCGTATTGGGTGGGCCGCGGCTTCGGCCTGAACCTGTCGGTGGTGACCGATCCCGCCAGGAGCGCGCCGCTGTTCGGGCCGGGCGGGCTGGGAACGTTCAGCTGGCCGGGCGCGTACGGGACGTGGTGGCAGGCCGACCCGACGGCGGATCTGGTGCTGCTGTACCTGGTGCAGAACCTGCCCGACATGTCCGCGGACGTGGCGGCGGCGGTCGCCGGCAACACATCGCTGGCGAAATTGCAATCGGCGCAACCGAAATTCGTCCGGCGGACCTATCAGGCGCTCGGCCTCTGACATGCCCGAGTACCCACCCGACCGCATCAGCGGGCCGCGGCTGTCGCTGCGCCCGCCCACGCTCGACGACGCCGGGGCGCTGTTCCAGCGGGTCGCCCGCGATCCGCAGGTCACCAAGTATCTGCTGTGGGCGCCGCACCCCGACGTGGCCGCCACGCGGCGCGTGATCACCGAAAAGCTCAACGCCAGCGCGGACGAGAAAACCTGGGTCATCGAGTCGCGGCACCGCGGGGAGGTGATCGGGCTGGCCAGCTGCCGGCGCACCGCGCCGCACTCGGTCGAGGTCGGCTACTGCCTGGGCCAGCGCTGGTGGGGCAAGGGGCTGATGTCGGAGGTGCTCGGCATGCTGCTGGCCTCCCTCGACGCCGACCGCGAGGTGTATCGGGTGTGGGCCACCTGCAGCGTGGACAACACGCGCTCGGCGCGACTGCTCGAGCACGCCGGCTTCTTCTTGGAGGGGCGGCTGGCCCGCCACGCCGTCTACCCGACCATGGGGCCCGAGCCCCAGGACAGCCTGCTCTACGCCAAGATTCTTCGCTGACTAGCGGCGCGGCCCCGCGCCGTCGACTTCGAGCGCCCGCCGCCCGTAGGCCCGCACGTCGGCGTCGCCGTCCTTGAGCGCGATGCCCAGCGCGTCCCGGGCGGTCGGCTCACCGGCCCACCGGGTCAGGCTGAGCACGGCCGCCTTGCGCACGTCCAGGTGGGCGTCACCGAGCGCCTCGGACAGTTCCGGAATCGCGAAATCCACCGGCGCGCCGGCCAGCGCGCGCGCCGCGCCTTCGCGCACCTGCCAGGCCGGCGCCCGCAGCGCCTGCTTGATGGCGGCGTAATCCTGCTCGGCGCAACCCAATTGGCCCATCGCGGCCAGCGCGGCGGCGCGAACCAACGGGTCGGAGTCGGCGACGAGCCGGCGCACCGCGCGGCCAGCTGGGTCCGCCGCCCCGCGCAGCGTCGCCAGCCCGGCCGCCGCGGCGATGCGGACCTCGCGGTTCTCGTCGTCCGCGGCGGCGACGACCCCCGCCACGTCGTCGACGGACACCAGCGCGCGCACCGCCTCGATGCGCACCCGGTGGTCGACGTCCTCGAGGGCGCGACGGTAGTGCGCGGCGTCGCCGGACCGGCGGGCGGCCAGCACGTACACCGACGCGGCGCGGACCACCCGATCGGCCGACTCCAGGTGCTGCCGCACGCTTTCCGGCTCGGGCAGGACCTCGACCAGCTCGCGGATCCCGTCGGCGCCGGTGCGCCGGACGGTCGCGTCGTCGTCGTTCAGGGCGGCCACCAGCGCAGGCGCATACCCGTCGGGGATGTGCTCGGTCAGCGTCGACACCGCGGTGCGGCGCACCCCGGGATCGGCGTCGGCAAGGTAGGGCTTCAGGTCCGCCATCGTGGGCTCCTCGAGCGCCAGCACCTCGGCGATGCGCGGCGAGGGCGGCTCGAATGCCGTTGTGGCCGAGTTGACTCGGGACACGGCGGTGGCCGGCGCCTGACCGCCGACCAGCGGCGGCTGCTCGACCGGGTACACCCTCTGGTCGGTGGGCGGCAGGCCGTCCAGCTCCGGGACCGGCACGAAGTACGGCGCCACCGGCCGCTTGAGGAACACCATCTCACCGCCGTCATCCTTGCGCAGGTTCAGGTGATAGCCCCACTGGTTGTCGTCACGGCCCGGCAGGTCGGCGCGATCGTGATACAGGCCCCAGCGCGATTCGGTGCGGGTGTGCGACGAGCGGGCGGCCATCTCGGCGCAGTCCCGGATGAACGACACCTCCACCGCCCGCATCAGCTCGTGCGGATTGCGGGCGCCCATCTCGGCGATCTCGGCGCTCATCCGCTCGAAGGTGCGGATGGCCAGCGACAGCTTGGCCCCGGTCTTGGGGGGCGCCACGTAGTCGTTGACGAAGCGGCGCAGCTTGTATTCGACCTGCGGCTGCGGCGGGCCGTCGGGATGGCGCAGCGGCCGGTAGATCAGCTCGTGCGCCTCACGCACCTGGTCGTCCGGAAGTTGCTGCGGTGCAGCCACTTCGGCCAGGGTCGAGGCGGCGTGCGTGCCGGCCAGATCGCCGAAGACGAACGCCCCGATCATGTAGTTGTGCGGGACGCAGGCCATGTCGCCGGCGGCGTAGAGTCCCGGCACCGTGGTGCGGGCGTGCTCGTCGACCCACACCCCGGAGGCGGAATGCCCGCTACACAAGCCGATCTCGGAGATGTGCATCTCGATGTCGTGGGTGCGGTAGTCGTGGCCGCGGTTGGCGTGGAAGGTGCCCCGGGTGGGCCGCTCGGTGGTGTGCAGGATGTTTTCCAGCGCGGTCAGCGTCTCGTCGGGCAGGTGCGACACCTTCA
Organism: Mycobacterium sp. NGS33; assembly: GCF_059812885.1. Taxonomy (NCBI): domain Bacteria; kingdom Bacillati; phylum Actinomycetota; class Actinomycetes; order Mycobacteriales; family Mycobacteriaceae; genus Mycobacterium; species Mycobacterium sp. NGS33. The sequence goes on from NZ_JCALDN010000024.1 coordinate 22,380, forward strand.
GGTAGATGGGACCGCGCGCGGAGTCGATCTCGCTTTTCACCTCGGCCATCATCTGCCCCGACCAGTAATCGGAGTCGACGAACCGCTCGCCGTGCGCGTTCACCTGATAGCCACCAAAGGGATTCGCCACGTACGCACACGCCGGGCCGTTGTAATCCTTGATCAGCGGGTTGACCTGGAAGCACTCGATGCCGGACAGCTCCGCGCCCGCGTGGTAGGCCATCGAGTAGCCGTCACCGGCGTTGGTCGGGTTCTCGTAGGTGCCGTACAGGTAGCCCGAGGCGGGCAGGCCGAGCCGGCCGCACGCGCCGGTGGCCAGGATGACCGCCTTGGCGCCGACCGTGACGAATTCGCCCGTGCGCGTGTTCAGCGCGGCCGCGCCGACGGCCCGCCCGCCGTCGACCAGCACCCGCACCGGCATCAGCCGGTTCTCGATCTGGATCTTCTCGCGCATCGACCGCTGCCGCAGCACGCGATACAGCGCCTTCTTGACGTCCTTGCCCTCGGGCATCGGCAGCACGTAGGAGCCCGAGCGGTGCACCCGGCGCACGGCGTATTCGCCGTGCTCGTTTTTCTCGAACTTCACCCCGTAGCGCTCCAGCCGCTGCACCATCGCGAATCCCCGGGTGGCGGTCTGATACACCGTGCGCTGGTTGACGATTCCGTCGTTGGCCCGGGTGATCTCGGCGACGTAGTCCTCGGGTTCGGCCTTGCCGGGGATCACCGCGTTGTTCACGCCGTCCATGCCCATCGCCAGCGCGCCGGAGTGGCGCACGTGGGCCTTCTCCAGCAGCAGCACCTGCGCGCCGTTCTCGGCGGCCGACAGCGCCGCCATGGTGCCCGCGGTGCCGCCGCCGATGACCAGCACGCCACAGTCGAGGCGGGTCGGGGCCGCCGGGTCGGGAATCTGCATCATGCCGCCACCGCCGAGTGATTCAGCGCCGCAATGACTTCGGCGCGCACCGCGGCGCGCTGCCGATCGACGCGCGGCTCCGGCACGTCGACCAGGGTGCGCAGCGACTGGCCGGCCTTGCCCAGCACGGCGATGCGATCGCCCAGCAGCAGCGCCTCGTCGACGTCGTGGGTGACGAAGACGATCGTCGTCGGATGGGCCCGCCAGGTGTCGATCAGCAAGCGCTGCATGGCCGTACGGGTCTGGGTGTCCAGCGCGCCGAACGGCTCGTCCATCATCACCGCGCGCGGCGCCCCGGCCAGCCCGCGGGCCAGCTGGACGCGCTGGCGCATGCCGCCGGACAGGCTCTTGGGCAGATAGTCACCGAAGCCGGTCAGCCCCAGTTCGGCGATCCAGCGGTCCGCCTCGGCGCGCCGGCCGGCGCGCGAGACCCCGCGCAGCCGCAGCGCCAACTCGATGTTCGAGCGCACGGTGCGCCACGGCAGCAGGGCGTTGTCCTGGAACACCATGCCGCGGTCGCCCGAGGTGGTCGTCACCTCGTCGCCGTCGGCGACGATCCGGCCCTCGTCGGGCCGCAGCAGCCCCGCCAACGCCCGCAGCACCGTCGACTTCCCGCAGCCCGAGGGCCCGGTGAGCACCAGGATCTCCCCGGGCCGCACCGTCAGGCTCAGCCCGTCGATCACGGGTTCCCCGGTGTAGGACAAGCGAACTCGATCGAGTTCCAGACTCACCCCGGCCTGTGTGAACGTCATCGCTGCTCCTCCTCCGCGCGCGGCAGCCACCCGGTCACCCGGCGGCCGACGAGCTCGACGGCCGCTGCCGTCGCGAAGCCCAGCACGCCGATGGTGATGATGCCGACGAACACCTGGGGGTAGGCCAGCACCGTGTAGTCCTGCCAGGTGCGATAGCCGATCCCGAGTCGGCCCGAGATCATCTCGGCGGAGATCACGCAGATCCACGCCACGCCCATGCCGACGGACAGGCCGCCGAACACCCCCGGCAGGATGCCCGGCAACACCACCTGTTTCAGCACGTCCCACCGGCCGCCGCCCAGCGTGCGCACCGAGTCCTCCCACAGCGTGGGCAGCGCGCGCACGGCGTGCCGCGTGCTGACCAGGATCGGGAAGTACGCCGCGAGGAAGGTGATGAACACGATGCCGGCCTCGTCGGTCGGGAACAGCAGGATCGCCACCGGCACCATCGCGATGGCCGGAACGGGTCTGACCAACTCGGTCAGCGGGCCAAAGGTGTTGGCGAGCAACCGGGATCGGCCCAGCAGCACGCCCGTCGCGACCCCGACCACGGCGGCCAGGCCGAATCCGGTGAGGATGCGGATCAGCGACTGCGCCAGGTCAAGCCAGTACTCGGAGGTCCCCAGCCGGCGTCCCAGCGCGTGCACGATCTCGGTGACGGTGGGCAGCGTGTCGAAGCGCAGCAGCAGCCGCACCTTATCGGCGGTGAGCGCCTGCCACAGCCCGATCGCGGCGGCCACCGACGCGAGCCGCAGCAGCCGCCACTGCCAGGGCGAGCCGGCGCGGCGGGGGGTCACCGCCGCACCGCCCGTGTCGGCGACGTGCGCGGACACCGGGGCTGCCGGGTCGCCGGTCAGATACGCGGTCATACCGAACCTCCAAGGGCCTGTTCGTAATTGACGAGGGTGCCGCCCGGGTGCGCGGCGAGGTAGCGGTGCGCGCCGGCCGGCGTTCCGAACGGCAGGTAGCTCTGGCCGTCGCGCACCCAGACCGCCTTGTCGGCGAACCACCGGGTGCCCAGCTCCGCGTCGGGAACATAGGCGGCGCGGACTTTCGCGCCGCGGGCGGCCGCGTCCCGCACGGCCCGCAGCAGGCTGGTCGGGTTGGCGACCGTTTGGGTGGAATCGGCGCCGTCCAGCCAGAGCTCGCTGGCCAGCGCGGGATCCCCGCGCAGCGCGGACGGGTTGGCGGTCGCGGCCCGGGCCGCGTCGTAGTTCAGGCCGCGTGCGCCGAACACGGTGCGCAACGGCCCGTCCTGGACGAAGCCGGACACGTCGAGGTCGGCGAAGTCGCCGATCGACTTCAGGTAGGGCACATCGTTTTTCAGCGCCTCGACCAGTGCCGGTTTGAGTGTGGTGTCGAACGAGGTACCGCCGGGTCCGTTGTAGAGGTACACCACTTCCTGCGGCAGGCCACTTTCCCGGGCGACGATGCGGGCGGCCTCCAGCGGCTTGGCGTTGAGGAAATCGGTAGCGTCCAGTTGCGCCTGCAGGAAGGCGCCGAGCACCTCCGGATGAGACGCCGCATACGAGCGCCGCACCACCACCCCGTGCAGGGTGGGCAGGTTCAGTTCGGCGCCGTCGTACAGCAGTTTGGCCTTACCCTGGAACACCAGCAAGCCCGGCCAGGCGACGAACTGGGAAAGGCCTTGCACCTGACCGGATTCCAAAGCGGAGGCGCCCACCTGCGGCTGCTGGTTGAGCACTTCCACGCCCGTGATCCCGGCCCGGTCGAGCGCCCGCATCAACGTGCCGTGACCGGCCGAGCCCACGCTGGCCGAGACCTTGGCGCCGGCCAGGTCGCTCAGCGTGGTCGCTAACGAGCCGGGCGCCACCACCACCATGTTGAGGGCGCCCTTGGGGTTGTAGCCGGTGATCGAGACGATCTCGGTTTTCGCCAGCGGGTTGGCCTGCGTCTTGGAGCCGTTGATCAGCATCGGATAGTCACCCATCGAGCCGATGTCGATCTTCTCCGCGAGCATCTGCGCGGTGATCGGCGCGCCGGTGTCGTAATCCTGCCAGCGCACCGCGTATTTCGTGCCGGTGCGGGTGGTGATGTCGGCCAGGCGACGCTCCAGGTAGCCCTGCGCGCGCAGCAGCGTCCCCGCGGTGACGGTGTTGATGGTCTTGGACTGGTAGCCCACCACCACGTTGACTACACCGGCGGACTGCGACAGGGATTCCAGTGAGCAACCGGAGGCGAGCGCGGCGATCGCGATCATCACCGACGCCAGCGCAATGGCGCGTCGTTTCATCGAAGATCCTGGGATTGAACGCTTTTCAGCGAAGGAGGTAGGGCATGTTGACGGTGACGGCACCGGTGGGACAGCGCGCCGCGCAGGGACCGCAGTACCAGCACTCATCGACGTGCATGTAGGCCTTGCCGGTGTCGGGGTTGATGGCCAGCGCATCGAGGGGGCAGACCTCCACGCACAGCGTGCAGCCGTCGATACACAGCGACTCGTCGATGGTGACCGGCACGTCGGCGCGGTTGTTGTTGATCAGCGTCATCGATTGCTCCTCATCGGCTCGGCTCTCATGAGATTGCCGCGCATGGTGATTCGGTCGCCGCGCATCCGGATGTACTCCAGGTCGACGGGTGTGCCGTCGGCCAGGCTGGTGAGTCGCTCCAGCATCAGCAGCGCCGCGCCGTCGGGCAGCTGCAGCGTGGCCGCCGAGTGCGCGTCGGCCGGGATGGCCTCGAGCGCCAGTGCCGCCGACCCCAGCCGCTGCCCGCTCACCTGCTCGATGAGCGCGAACAGGTCGTTGGTCTCCAGCGCATGGTTCAGCACCTCGCGGCCGATGTCCGGGGCGAGGTAGGTGAGGTCCAGGCTCAGCGGCAGCTCGCCCAGGTACCGCAACCGCTCGACGAACACCGCCTGCTCACCGGGCTGCAGCCGCAGCCGGCGTGCCACCGACGGCGGCGCGGTGACCGGCATCGCGGCGCGCACCTCGTTGCGGACCTCACCGAGGTCCTTGAACGTCTCCTTCAGGCCCAGCAGCGCGTCCAGGCCGTGGTCGTACTTGCGCTGCGCGACGTGCGTGCCCACCTTCGGCCCGCGGTCGATCAGCCCCTCGTGCTTGAGGACGGCCAGCGCCTCGCGAATGGTGTTGCGCGAGACCGAGAATTCGGCGGCCAAGTCCTGTTCGGCGGGCAGGCCCGCCGGATAGGCGTCGGCGTGGATCTGCTGGCGCAGCACGTCGGCGACCCGGCGGGCACGGTCGGCCCTGGGTCCTGCAATCGGTACGGGGTGCGCCACGGCAGTCACGCTAGTGCAGCTCAGGGCCGCTTTCCGGGGCGCCGATGCGCGACCGTGGCCGCGCCAGGGCGTATTGCGCCGGGCGGCGTTCGGGCCCCACCAGCACAAACCGCCGCCCGCCGCGTCATTGCGCCACCTGCGAGAACCCGCCGGCTTTGTGATCCCGGTGAGCAGAACCTGCCGCGGGCGTCGCACTCGGGAATTCCGTGTCGGGCACCGATAGCGGAAGATGACGTGCATGACTGACGTCTCGAAGCACACGCTGACCAAGGTGCCCGCCGTCACCCTGGGCTTCTGGGTCATCAAGGTGTTGGCGACGACGTTGGGCGAGACGGGTGGCGACACCGTCACGATGACCCTCAATTGGGGCTACGCCGCCGGGGTCGCGATTTTCGGCGTCGCGCTGGTGGCTCTGGTGGCGGCCCAGATCCTGGCCAACCGGTTCCATGCGGTCCTGTACTGGGCGACGATCGTGGCCTCGACGACCTTCGGCACCGTGCTGGCCGATTTCGCGGACCGCTCGCTGGGCATCGGGTACACGGGCGGATCGCTGGTGCTGCTGGCGTGCCTGCTGGCCACCCTGGGACTGTGGCGATGGTCGCAGGGCACCGTATCGGTCAGCACCGTCTCGACGCCCAAAGTGGAGGCCTTCTACTGGGCGACCATCACGTTTTCGCAGACGCTGGGCACCGCGCTCGGGGATTGGCTGGCCGACACCCGCGATTTCGGTTACGAACGCGGCGCGCTGGTGTTCGCGGCCGGCCTGGCGGTGGTCGCCGCCCTGTACTTCTGGACCTCGATTTCCCGCGTCACGCTGTTCTGGGTCGCGTTCATCCTCACCCGGCCGCTGGGGGCGACCGTGGGTGACTTCATCGACAAGCCCGTCGCGGACGGCGGCCTGGCGTGGAGTCGCCCGCTGGCCTCGGCGGTGATCGCGGCGCTCATCGCGGTGCTCCTCGTGATCATCCCGCAGCGTCCCGGCCGGCACCCCGGCCGGCCCGAAGACGATGCGCCACAAGCCCAGCCGGACAGCGGCGCCGAGCGCTCGGATCGGGACGCGCGCTGATGAGAGTCCTGCTCGTTGAGGACGAACCACGGCTGGCCGCGACCCTGACCAGGGGGCTCAAGGCGGAGGGGTTCGTCGTCGTGGCCGCCGGCAACGGTGTCGACGCCCTGCGGGAGGCCACCGAAAACGCTTTCGACGTCATCGTTCTCGACATCATGCTGCCCGGCCTCAGCGGCTATGAGGTGCTGCGCCGGATGCGGTCGCACAACGTATGGACGCCGGTGCTCATGCTGACCGCCAAGGACGGTGAGTACGACGAGACCGATGCCTTCGATCTGGGCGCGGATGACTATCTGACGAAGCCGTTCTCGTTCCGGGTGCTGGTGGCGCGGCTGCGGGCGCTGGTTCGCCGCGGCGCACCGGCGCGCCCGGTGGTACTCAAAGCGGGGTCGCTGGCGCTCGATCCCGCCCGGCACACCGTCAAGCGGGGCTCGACGCCGATCGCGCTGACTCCCCGCGAGTACGGGGTGCTCGAATACCTGATGCGCAACATGGACGTGGTGGTGACCAAGGCCGAGATACTGCAGAACGTGTGGGATGCCCACCATCACGGGCCGGACAACGTCGTCGAGGTCTACGTGGGCTATCTGCGCCGCAAGATCGATGTTCCCTTCGGTACCAACACGATCGAGACGATCCGGGGGGTCGGCTACCGGTTGGTGTGCTGAGACCCCTGCCGCGGCAACGTCACAACCATGGTGGTTCCCCCGCTGGGCCCGTCGTCGATGGCGACCGCGCCCCCATGCGCGGCGACGACCTCGGCGACGATCGCCAGCCCGAGCCCGGTTCCTCCCCCGCTGCGCGCCCGGTCGGAGTCCAGGCGCACGAAACGTTCGAACACCCGGTTGCGGTCGGCGGGGGCGATGCCGGGGCCGTCGTCGCTGACGGTCAGGACCGCCGTCGCGTCGTCGCCGCGGACTTCGATGGCGACACACGAAACCGCGTGGCGGACAGCGTTTTCGACGAGGTTGCGGATCATCCGCGACATGGCCACCGGGTCGGCGTCCAGACGCACCGGGCTCATGTCGGTGTGGATCACGCACTGCGCGTCGCGGCGGGCCCGGTCGGCCTCGGCCCGCACCAGGTCGTCGAGTGCCACCGGCTCCCTGCGCCGCAGCAGCCGCTGCTCGTCGGCGCGGGCCAGCAGCAGCAGGTCCTCGATCAGGGTGTGCATGCGCTGCGCCTCGGGCAACAGGGTGTTGACGGCGAGCTCGGCGTCGAGCAGGTCGGGATGGGCCTCGGCCACCTCCAGCCCGGAGATGATGGTGGCCAGCGGGCTGCGCAGTTCGTGGGACGCGTCGCCCACGAAGCGTTGCTGCTCGCGGTGACCCGCTTCCAGCCGCGAGAGCATCTCGTTCATGGTGACGGCCAGGGCCGCGATCTCGTCATGGCTGTCGGGCACCGGAACCCGCCCGGCCAGATCGGATGTCGAGATGTCGGCCACCCGGGTCCGGATCGCGTCCACCGACTGCAGCGAGCGGCGCACCAGCCAGTAGGTCGCCCCCGCCACCACCGCGACGATCACCGGCGCGCTGCCGGCCAACACGATCGCCAGGGCCCGCGCGGTCCCCTCGACCGCCTCGCTGCCCCCTCCCACCAGCACCGTGTAGACGCCGGATCGGGTCGCCACCTTTTGGCCGCTGACCCGCATGTCGTCGCCGGCCACCGCGTCGTCGGGCAAACCGCGGCGCAGAGTGAAGTCGAACTGGTCCGGCGAGACCAGCGGTGTCTTCGGCGCCGAGCCGGATCGTCTGACCACGGTGCCGTCCGGGCCGATCAACTGGGTCGCGACCACCCGCTGGTCGGTGGTCAGCAAGTGGTTGTCGAGGTCGTCGAGCGAATCGGACTGCAGCGCCTTGGTGATATCGCGGACCCGTTCGGCGGCGGCGTAATCGACGCCCGCCAGCAGCGACCGGTACAGGATCGCGTCCAGTCCCGCGCCGGCGACGCCCAGCGCGCACAGCACGACGATCGCCGACACCGCCGCCGAGCGGGCCGAGATGCCCAGGTGCGGCAGATGCCGCGGGCGCAGCCGCCCGCGGGGCCGAGCCTCCCGACCACCGAATATCCGCACGCCGTCGATTCTCGCAGGGCCGCGGCCCCGCGCAGAACACCGAGCTCAGCGCGCTCTCAGCGCCCTCTCAGGGCCGCCGTCCTAGGCTGACGGTGTCATGTCTGGTACCGCACGCTCTTCGCGTCGTCGCGACCGTGTGACCACCCGGTTGCTGGTCAGCGCGGCAGTGCTGTTCGGCACGGGCGTGCTGGTGGCGGCGCCGGCCGGCGCCGACCCCAGCCCGTTCGGCACCCTCAGTTCGAGCTGCAACGAAACGGCCCCGGCGGGCCGGGACGCGCTCATCCAGGGAATCCGGCGGGGCATCACCGACTGGTCGCCCGGCGCACCGCACACCTCGGCGCGCACCACGTGCGCCGCCCAGCCGCCCGCGAAGACCGGCTGATCGCTCAGCCGCTGTCGGCGACCGACGGCACCGCGGGGGCGCCGTCGGCCCCGTTGTTGCGCGCTCCGTTGGTTGCCGACGCGTCCGAGGGCAGCTCGAAGGCCGCGGTCACCGAACCCACCGCCGCCATCGCGGCGTTGCGTTGCGCCTCCATGCGCGCCAGCGCCGTCTCGGTGAACACCGACAACCCGAGATCGGGGTTGTATCCGTGGATTTCCTTGACGTCGAGCTGGGCCAGGAAGTAGACGATCTCCTTGGACACCACCTGACCGGGGACCAGCACCGGGAAGCCCGGCGGGTAGGGGACCACGAACGTGGTCGACACCAGGGTCTTGCCCTCGGCCAGTCGTCGCCCGGCCATGCCGATCAGCACGTGTTCGCGGTCGGACTCCTCGTATCCGGCGTAGAACGCCGAGCGCATGTCGCCGAATTTGCACTCGTCGACGGGCCGAAACGCCATGTCGAATTCGCTGAAGTCGGGCAGATGCGGCAGATCCTCGGTGATCTCCTCGACATGACGTTCTTGCAGCGCGCGGTCGGCGACGCTGGCCGCCTTCTGGATGCGGTCGAAATCGATTGCCACCCTTCGCAACACGTCGAGCAGATAGTGCACGCTCGACCACGTGACGCCGATCGTGAAGATCAACAGCACGCTGTTGATCGACGTCTTGTTGATCTGGATGCCGAATCGTTCCATCAGGATCTTCTCGCGGAAGTCGTAGCCGTTCATCCCGGTCGCGCCGACGAACAGGGTCACGCGGGTGGCGTCCAGCACGAACTGGTCGGAGCGCCACGCCTCGTTCCACTCGGCCAGCGCCCCCTGCCTGACCTCGCGGTAGGAGCTCACCGAGGACTCCCGGAATTCCTCTGGCACCAAATCGGATTCGTCGAGGATGCGGAACCACTTGCTGATCAGCCGGTCCTTGCGCACCCGATGCCGGAAGACCAGCGCCATGTCGTAGACCTGCCGGACCAGCTGGAAGCCCTCGATGTCGACCTGGCGGCGCGCCAGGTCCAATGAGGCCAGCAGTTGCTGGTTGGGTGATGTCGACGTGTGGGTCAAAAACGCCTCACCGAACGAATCGCGGGTGAGCGCGTTGAAATCCTGGTCGCGCACATGGATCATCGACGCCTGCCGAAGCGCCGACAGCGATTTGTGGGTGGAATGGGTGGCGTAGACGCGGACCCGCGCGGTGGCCGGGTCGGGCATCAACTCGCGCTCGATCCACTCCGACCGGTCGACGCCCTCCATGGTGGCGGCCCATTTCCGGTATTCCTCAACGTATTCCGGCGAGGCGAGCATCTGCTCGAGGCGTTCGGCGGACACCATCGCCGTTCGCTGCCGGGCCCACGGAACGGCCGTGGCGAACGCGTACCACGCCTCGTCCCACAGGAAGCAGATGTCCGGCTTGATCGCCAGCACCTCCTGCATGACCTGCAACGGGTTGTAGACGACTCCGTCGAAGGTGCAGTTGGTCAGCAGCAGCATGCGCACCCGGTGCAGCTGCCCGGCCGCCTCCAGGTCCAGCAGCGTCTGCTTGATGGTGTGCAGCGACACCGCGCCGTAGATCGCGAACTGCGGCAGCGGGTAGGCGTCCAGATACAAGGGGTAGGCGCCGGCCAGCACCAGCCCGTAGTGGTGCGACTTGTGGCAATTGCGGTCGATCAGCACGATGTCGCCCGGCCGCGTCAGCGACTGCACGACGATCTTGTTGGCGGTCGACGTCCCGTTGGTGACGAAGTAGGTGTGGTCGGCGTTCCACGTCTTGGCTGCCTTGTCCATCGCCTTTTTGATGTTGCCGTGCGGATCGAGCAGCGAGTCCAGACCGCCGGAGGTGGTGGAGGTTTCGGCCATGAAGATGTTGCGGCCGTAGAACTCCCCCATGTCCTGCAGCGACCTGGAGTTGAAGATGCTGGCGCCGCGCGCCACGGGCAGGGCGTGGAATTGGCCGACCGGCGCCGCGGCATACGCCCGCAGCGCATCGAAAAACGGTGTGGCGTAACGGTTCCGCAGACCGGCGAGGACCGTGCTGTGCAGATCGGTGACGTCGTTGAGCCGGTAGAACGTCCGGTCGTAGACGTCGGGCTCGGTGTCGTCACCGGCCGCGATCGACTCGTCGGTGAGCAGATACAGGTCGATGTGGGGCCGCAGCTCCCTGATCCATTCGCCGCACTCCACCCAGTAGTTGGCCCGGTCGGGGATGCCGTCGCCGGCGTCCTCGTTGGGTCCGAGGAGCGTGTTCATCAGCGGCAGCCGGTCGCGGGACCGCAGCGGCAGGTCGTCGCGGATGATCGCGGCCTGGATCTCCCCGTTGAGCGCGACCGCGGTGATGGCGTCCTCGACGCTGGGAACCACCAGGATCTCGAACTGCACGTCGTCAGACGGTGCGCGCAGCGCGCGCAGGCACTCGGCCAGGCTGTCCGGCGCGGTGCTGGGGGCGTCGTCGGCGAGCAGCACCGTGTAGAAGTGCTGCTGTTTGGCCTGGGCCACCAGTTCCTGGTCGTCCAGGGGTGCCGACGTGTCGAAAAGCCCTGCGCGGTCGCCATATTCACTCAGCAACCGCACGGCCAGGGAGACCTCTTCGGTGAGCCGCACCGTGGACAGGCTTTCCAGGTGGGCGCGGAAGATCGCCAGATTCGCCGCACCGGGGTACAGCCAGTACCGCTCGTAGGCGGCGATGCGGTCCATCAGGCGTTTCACCCGGGCCACGTCGTGGGTCTTGTCCAGCCCGGCGAGGTCGACCTCGGCGAGGTGACGGCAGGCGTCGTCGAGCAGGTTCCAGGTGTCGACCCGCGCGTAGGAGGGGTTGGCCACGGCCGCCAGGGCCGACACCCGAAGTCGTCGCGGCTGGGTGCTGTATCGAATCATGACCTCACCTGTTCTTCGTTCGCCGCCGCTGACGTGCCGCTCGTATTGTCAACCCGCCGCGGCATGCCCGTGGTCGTTTCACCCCAGCTTGATCAGCGATCCGCCTCGTCGTCACTTTCCACCACACGGCGATTACCCCGGCCGCCGTCCACCCATCGCAGCATCGGCAACTCCCAGCGGCGCGCCGGCAGTTCGGTGACATCGGACAGCGAGCGCACCACGCCCTGCGTCAGCCCCATGATCGCCGCCATCACCGGCAACAGCGGCTGCAGCGGCTTGGCGGCCGAGCGCACCGTGCTGATGCGGCGGGCGAGGACCACCCGTTCGACGCAGTGATACAGCCAGGCGCCGACCCCCAGCGCGAAGATCGAGAGCACCGAGGCGACGACGGTCAGGTGGAAGGCGGCGCAGATCACCGCGCCCAGCACCACCGCCGCGGCCAGCGCGGCCGCAACGAGCAGGCGCAGCTCCAACCGGGTCATGGCTGCGGTCCGGGGCCCTCCGGGGTTGCCGCGACGTCGGGATCCCGCGCGCCCCGGACCGCCTCGGCGGCGGCCCGGATCTGCGGCGTCACCAGCATGACGTGGCCGAGCACCCCGTTGACGAAGCCGGGCGAATCATCGGTGGACAGCTCCTTGGCCAGCTGGACGGCCTCGTCGACGGCCACCGGCTCGGGCACGTCGTCGGCGTACAGCAGCTCCCAGACCGCGACCCGCAGGATCGCGCGGTCCACGGCGGGCAGCCGGTCCAGCGTCCAACCCTGCAGATGCGAGCTGATCAGGTCGTCGATGTGCGCGGCGTGCTCGCCGACGCCCCGGGCCGCCGCGGCCGTATACGGCTGCAGGGGCGCGATCTCGGGGTTGGTTTCGGCGAGCCCGGTGCGCACGTCGACCACCTCCGCCGGGCTCAGACCGCGGGCCTCGGCTTCGAACAACAGGTCGACGGCGCGTTTGCGGGCCTGATGGCGTCCCCTCACGGGCCTACTCACGCGTTGATGCGGCCCAAGTAGCTGCCGTCGCGCGTGTCCACCTTCAGCTTGTCGCCGGTGTTGATGAACAGCGGCACCTGGATCTCGGCGCCGGTCTCCACCGTGGCCGGCTTGGTGCCCGCGCTGGAGCGGTCGCCCTGCAGGCCGGGCTCGGTGTGGGTGACCTCCATCTCGACCGACACCGGCAGTTCCAGGTACAGCGGTGACCCGTTGTGGAACGCCACCTGCACCGGCAGACCCTCCAGCAGGAACCGGGCGGCGTCGCCGACCAGCGACTCCGGCAGCGGGTGCTGCTCGTAGTCCTGGCTGTCCATGAACACGAAGTCCGAGCCGTCGCGGTAGAGGTAGGTGGCGTCGCGCCGGTCGACGGTGGCGGTCTCCACCTTGACCCCGGCGTTGTACGTCTTGTCGACGACCTTGCCGGAGAGCACGTTCTTCAGCTTGGTCCGCACGAAGGCCGGGCCCTTGCCGGGTTTGACGTGCTGGAACTCGACGATCTGCCACAGCTGGCCGTCGATCACCAGCACCAGTCCGTTCTTGAAATCGGCAGTGCTTGCCACGGTTCGGTATATCTCCTCGGGGATGGACAGTCGGCTGCGCGGCTGTCTGTGACTTGTCGGCCAGTTTAGAGCGCCGCCGGGCGCGGCCTCGCGGGCCGGGGTCGGCGCGGTGACGGGCCAAACCCCGTCAGCGGCGCACCGGTTCGGAGCCCATCGCGGTGCGCTCGTCGGGCGAGGGCAGCGGCTTGACCATGGTCAGCAGCGGGAAGTGGACGGTGACCCCCCCAGCGAACGGCATGCGGATCGCGAAGTACACGATCTGCATCTCGAGCCGCGTCTCCCGAAGGGGCTGGGCGTACATGTCCCACCGGAAGTCTCGGAGGCGCGCCAAACCCCGTGCCACCCCGTTCACCCACCCGACTGTACTCGCGGGGGCAAGCCCCCCGGAGGACCTGCGAGGGCTACCCCAGGACGGCCAGCTCCTTGGGGAACTTGGTCAGCAATTCCGGCGGCTTGCCGCTGGCCGGCTGGGGCACGACCAAGGTGTCCTCGATGCGCACCCCGCCGCGGCCGGGCAGGTAGACCCCGGGTTCCACCGTCACCACCGATTCGGCCAGCAGCGTGCCGGTGGACGTGGTGCCGATGCCCGGCGCTTCGTGGATCTCCAGGCCCACGCCGTGGCCCAGGCTGTGGCTGAACTGCTCGCCATAACCGGCGTCGGCGATCACCTGGCGGGCCGCGGCGTCCACCTCGCGCAGGTCGGCGCCGGCGTGCAGCGCCTCCCGGCCGGCCCGCTGCGAGTCGGCGACCAGCTGGTAGATCTCCAGCTGCCAGTCGGCGGCCTTGCCGAGCACGAAGGTGCGGGTCATGTCGGAGTGGTAGCCGCCGACCAGCGCGCCGAAGTCGATCTTCACGAAATCTCCGCTGGCCAGCACGGCGTCGGTGGGGCGATGGTGCGGGATCGCCGAATTCGGCCCGGCGGCCACGATGGTCTCGAACGAGATCGCCTCGGCGCCGTGGTCGAGCATCAGGGCCTCCAGCTCGCGGCTGACCTCGCGTTCGGTGCGGCCGGGCCGCAGGCCGCCACGCGCCACCAGATCGCTCAGCGCGGCGTCGGCCGCCTCGCAGGCCAGCCGCAGCAGCGCGACCTCGCCGGCGTCCTTGACCTCGCGCAACGCCTCGACGGTCCCGGCGGCCTTGACCAACTCGGTGGCCGCTTTGCGGTCGTCGAGCTCGCGGGTCAGGGCGTCGAACCCGTCGACGGTCACCACGTTGCTTTCGAAGCCCAGCTTCTGCGCGCCCGCCTCGGCGGCCTGCGCGACCAGGTAGCGCCCGAGCGCCCGTTCGATGGCGACGTCGAGGTCCGGCGCCTGCTCGGCGGCCTGGGTTCGGTACCGCCCGTCGGTGGCCAGCACGGGGCCCCGATCGTCGGCGAACACCAGCAACGCGCCGTTGGATCCGGTGAAACCGGTGAGGTAACGGACGTTCACCAGGTCCGTGACCAGCAGCGCATCCAGTCCGCCCGCCTCGAGTCGCGCTTTGAGCCTGTCTCGACGCTGTGAATGTGTCACAGGTCTTGACGGTACTCGCTACGCTTTTGGGCCATGAGTAACTGGATGCTGCGCGGATTGGTCTACGCCGCGGCGATGGTCGTAGTCCGATTGTTCCAAGGTGCACTGATCAACGCGTGGCAGACGAACGCCGGGTTGTTCAGCGTGGTGCTGCTGCTGCTGTTCATCATCGGCGTGGCCGCGTGGGGGGTGCTCGACGGCCGCCGTGACGCCATCGCCAACCCGGATCCGGACCGCCGCGGCGACCTGGCGATGACGTGGCTGCTGGCCGGCCTGCTGGCCGGTGTCCTCAGCGGCGCCGTGTCCTGGCTGATCGCGCTCGTCTACAACGGCCTGTACACCGGCGGGCTGCTCAACGAGATCACGACCTTTGCCGCCTTCACCGCGCTGTGCGTCTTCCTGCCCGGGATCATCGGCGTGACCATCGGGCGCTGGCGGGTGGACCGCAATCCCCCGCCGCGGCGGCCGGGCACCGACGATGAGCGGGCCGATACCGACGTGTTCTCCGCGGTGCGCGGCGACGACGCCCCCACCGGCGAGATCCCCGCGCAGGCGTCCGGCGCACAGGGCGAGGCGCGGGCCGGGTCGGTCGCCACGGCCGAGCGCGAGGCGCCCACCGACACGGTGGCCACTACCGAATCCCCGACCGAGACGATCGCCAAGCCCGAGGACGACCCGAAGACCGAGGTGATCCGCACCGGCGAGGAGCACACCACGCCGGGCACCGAACACGACAAGGGCTAGCTGTTGGCGCCGGGCTCCCCGGCCAGATAGCGCAGGGCGAGCAGGTAGCCCTGCACCCCCAGGCCCACGATCACGCCGGTGGCGACCGGGCTCAGATAGGAATGCCGCCGAAATTCCTCGCGCGCATGGACATTGGAGATGTGCACCTCGATCAGGGGCTCACTGAGCTCGGCGCAGGCGTCGCGCAGCGCCACCGAGGTGTGGGTGAGCCCGCCGGCGTTGAGGATCACCGGTTCGCCCGCGTCGGCGGCCGCATGAATCCAGTCCAGCAGTTCGGCTTCGCTATCACTTTGCCGCACAACGGCTTTGAGGCCCAGCGCGTCGGCCTCCCGCTCGATCAACGCGGCCAGCTGATCGTGTGTCGTGTCGCCGTACACGTCGGGCTCCCGCCGACCGAGCCGGCCCAGGTTCGGGCCGTTGAGGACGTTGACGGTCTTACTCATGGGCCACTCCCGCGTAGGCCGCCGCCAGCAGCGCCGGGTCGGGTCCGGCCAGCCGGCCCGGCTTGCCCAGCCCGTCGAGGACCACGAACCGCAGCACGCCGGCGCGCGATTTCTTGTCTCCCGCCATGTATTCCAGCAGCTGCGGCAGCGCGTCGGCGTCGTAGCTGACCGGCAGGCCGAGCGCGGCCAGGATGGTGCGGTGGCGTTGCGCGGTGGCGTCGTCGAGCCGGCCGGCCAGCCGCGCCAGCTCGGCGGCGAAGACCAGGCCCACCGACACGGCGGCGCCGTGGCGCCACTGGTAACGCTCGCGGCGCTCGATGGCGTGCCCCAAAGTGTGTCCGTAGTTCAGGATTTCGCGCAGCTCCGACTCTTTCTCGTCGGCGGCCACCACCTCGGCCTTGACGGCGATCGCGCGGCGGATCAGCTCCGCCAAGACGTCCCCCGACGGGTCGACGGCGGCCCGCGGATCGGCCTCGATGAGGTCGAGGATCACCGGATCGGCGATGAACCCCGCCTTGACGATTTCGGCCATCCCGGCCACAAGTTCGTTGTGCGGCAACGTCTTCAGCGTGTCGAGGTCGACCAGGACGGCGTGCGGCTGATGGAACGACCCGACCAGGTTCTTGCCCGCGTCGGTGTTGATCCCGGTCTTGCCGCCGACGGCCGCGTCGACCATGCCGAGCAGCGTGGTGGGCACGTGCACGATGTCGACGCCGCGCAGCCAGGTGGCCGCCGCGAATCCGGCGACGTCGGTGGCCGCGCCGCCACCGAGGCTGACCAGTGCGTCCTTGCGTCCGATCCCGATGCGGCCCAGCACTTCCCACAGGAAGCCCACGACCGGAAGATCTTTGCCCTCTTCGGCGTCCGGGATCTCGATGCGATGCGCGTCAACCCCCTTGTCCGCCAACCGGCTTCGGATCACTTCGGCGGTCTCGGCGAGCACCGGTTGATGCACGACGGCCACCTTGTGCCGGTTGCACAAAAGTTCGTCCAGCTCGCCGAGCAAGCCGGTGCCGACGATCACCGGGTACGGCGGGTCGACGGCCACCTCGATGGTGACCGGATCACCGGGGCGGGTCATGTCGCGGCCCCCGCGGGGGCCTGCAACCGCGAGACGATGTAGCGCACCACCGCGCCGGGGTTGCGCCGGTTGGTGTCGACGCGGATGGTCGCGGCCCGCCGGTACAGCGGGCTGCGTTCGGCCATCAGCGCGCGGTACTTGTCGGCGCGATCGGGCCCGGCCAGCAGCGGGCGCACCGCGTTACCGCCGGTGCGCCGCACGCCTTCGGTGGCGCTGATCTCGAGGTAGACGACGGTGTGACCGGCGAGCGCCTCCCGCACCCCCGGGCTGGTGACGGCGCCGCCCCCGAGTGACACCACGCCGTCGTGATCGGCCAGCGCGGCGCGCACCACGTCCTCCTCGATGCGCCGGAATTCCGGCTCGCCGTCGGTGGCGAAGATGTCGGCGATGCGGCGCCCGGTCTGCTGCTCGATGGCCGCGTCGGTGTCCAGGAAGTCGACCCCGAGCGTCTTGGCCAGCCGCCGGCCGATCGTGGACTTGCCCGAGCCCGGCAAACCCACCAACACCGCCTTGGGCGCCATTACCCGGTACCCCGGGCGGCCGGCGACTCCCGCTCGGCGACCGCCCGCCGGTAGGACTCGACGTTGCGGCGGGTTTCGGCCAGCGAATCGCCGCCGAACTTCTGCAGCGCCGCGCGGGCCAGCACCAGCGCCACCATGGCCTCGACCACCACGCCGGCGGCCGGCACCGCGCACACGTCCGAGCGCTGGTGGATCGCGACGGCCTCGTCGCCGGTCGCCATGTCGACGGTGGCCAGCGCCCGCGGCACCGTGGAGATGGGCTTCATCGCGGCGCGCACCCGCAGGGGCTGGCCGTTGGTCATGCCGCCCTCGAGGCCGCCCGCGCGGTTGGTCGAGCGGACCACGCCGTCGGGGCCCGGATACATCTCGTCGTGGGCGCGGCTGCCGCGGCGGCGCGCCGTCTCGAAGCCGTCGCCGACCTCGACGCCCTTGATCGCCTGGATGCCCATCACGGCCGCGGCGAGCTGGCTGTCGAGCCGGTTGTCGCCGCTGGTGAACGAGCCCAGCCCGACCGGCAGGCCAAGGGCCACCACCTCGACCACGCCGCCGAGGGTGTCGCCGTCCTTCTTGGCGTCCTCGATCTCGGCGATCATCGCCTCCTCGGCGGCCTTGTCGTAGGCGCGCACCGGGCTGGCGTCGATCGCGGGCAGGTCGCCCATGCCGGGCGGCGGCCCAGCATAGGGGGCCGAGGGGCCGATCGAGATGACGTGCGAGAGCACCTCGACGCCCAGCGCCTGGCGCAGGAACGACCGGGCGATGGTGGCCGCCGCGACGCGGGCCGCGGTCTCGCGGGCGCTGGCCCGCTCGAGCACCGGGCGGGCGTCGTCGAAGCCGTACTTGAGCATGCCGGCGTAGTCGGCGTGGCCGGGCCGCGGCCGGGTGAGCGGCGCGTTGCGCGCGCTGTCGGCCAGCTCGCCCGGGTCGACCGGGTCGGCGGCCATCACGGTCTCCCACTTCGGCCATTCGGTGTTCCCGATCTCGACGGCAATGGGCCCGCCGAGGGTGACACCGTGACGCACCCCGGACAGCACGCTCACCGCGTCCCGCTCGAACGCCATGCGGGCGCCGCGGCCGTAGCCGAGGCGGCGGCGGGCCAGCTGTTCGGAAATGTCGAGGGAGGTGACCTCCACACCGGCGACCATGCCTTCGAGCACGGCCACCAGCGCGCGACCGTGCGACTCCCCAGCAGTGATCCAACGCAACACGGGTCCCATTGTCCCATGGGCACCTGCGCTGACTTAAATCCGCGCGGCGGTCGCGAGACTTTCATCCGCGGTGATTCCTGACCTGACCACGAGTTACGCCGCGATGCCGGCGGGGGCGCCGCGCTGATCTGCCACCATGTTGTCCGGTGGGTCAATTTCTCTGGTACATACCGAATACCGTCGAGCCGGGCCATCGCGGCGACGACACCGTCGACGGCTGGGGAAGCCTGGACTACTCGGTCGATCTGGCGCAGCGCGCCGAGCAACACGGCTGGCAAGGTGCGCTGATCGGCACCGGCTGGGGGCGGCCGGACACGTTCACGGTCGCGACCGCGATCGCCGCGCGCACCACCAACTTCGCGCCCCTGGTGGCGGTGCGCCCGGGCTACTGGCATCCGGCGCATTTCGCCAGCGCGGCGGCGACGCTGGACCGGCTCAACAACGGCCGGCTGCTCATCAACGTCGTCAGCGGCGCCGACGACCCGGCCGCCTACGGCGACCCCGAGGTCGACAAGGCGCGCCGCTACGACCGCACCCGCGAATTCATCCGCTTGGTCCGCCGGTTGTGGACCCAGGACGACGTGACCTTCCGCGGCGAGTTCTACCGCGTCGAACACTCGACGCTGCAGCCGCGCCCGCTCGGCGCGGACGAAGGCCGGTCCCCGAAGCTCTACTTCGGCGGAGCGTCGGCGGCCGCCGAGCAGGTCGCGGCGACCGATGCCGATGTCCAACTGTTCTGGGGTGAGCCGCTGGACGGGATCGCCGAACGCATCGACAGGCTGAAGTCGTTGTCCGACAAGCTCGGTCGCGAGCACGCGCCGCTGGAGTTCGGCCTTCGGGTGACCACGCTGGTGCGCGACACGTCCGAGCAGGCCTGGCGCGACGCCGAGGCGAAGGTCGCCAAGCTGGCCGGCACGCCGACCATGCTGCTGCTGCACGACCCGGCGGGATCCGCGGGCCAGCGGCGGCTGACCGATCTCGCCGGGCGCGGCGAAGTGCTCGATTCCTGCCTGTACACGACGCCGAGCAAGTACGGCGGCGAGGGCGCCGGGACGACATGGCTGGTGGGCTCGGCCGCCGAGGTCGCCGCCGCGCTGCGCAAGTACGCCGACCTCGGGGTCACGCATTTCGTCCTGTCGGACACCCCGTACAAGTCGGAGACCGTCCGGCTCGGCAACCAGCTGTTGCCGCTGTTGCGCCCGACGGCCGCCGCGGACTGAGCGCTCAGAGCAGCGCCAGCCCCACCCCCGCCGCGCTGGCCAGACACATCGACGGCCCGTGCGGCACCGAGCCCGTGCGGTCGGCACCACCGGGAACCCGGGCCACCATCCCCAGCGCCGCCGTCAGCAGCGGCGCGCCCAACGCCGCCAGAAACCAGGCGCCGGCGCCGAAGCAGCCGGTCAACGCGCCCAGGCCGAGGGCCAGCTTGACGTCACCGGCGCCCATTGCGCCCGGCGACGCGCAGTGCACCGCGAGATAGATCGCGGTCAGCGCCCCGGTCCCGGCCAGCGCCGACGGGCCGCGGCCGGCCAGCGTCGCGGCCGCCAGAATCATCGCGGCCCCGGTCAGCGTCAGCGCGTTGGGCAGGCGGCGTTCCCGGATGTCGTACCCACTCAGCGCCGCCAGCCAGGCCAGCACCAGGAACGCCGCAGCGACTCGCATGCGCGGCACGCTAATCCGGCGCGGCCACCGCGCAAGTCATGGCCTCGCGCGGCGCGGGCCGCCCGGTGAACTGCTCCACCTGCGCGAAAGCCTGATGCAGCAGCATCTGCACACCGCTGATCACCCGGCCGCCGGCGGCGCTCACCGTGGCGGCCAGCGGCGTCGGCCACGGGTCGTAGACGGCATCCAGCAGCACGCCGATGCGTCCGAAGGTGCCGGCATAGCGGGCGGCCACGTCCGCCGGGATGGTGCTGACCAGCACCTCGGCGCCCGCCACCTCGTCGGCGAGCACCTCGCCGTCCAGGTCGCAGAACCGGGTCGGCACGCCCAGGTCGTCGCCCAGCTGCACCAGCCGGGCCGCCTTGTCGGGGTTGCGGGCCACCACGGTGATGCCGGCGACGCCCAGCTGCGCCAGGCCGGCGACGGCCGCCGGCGCGGTGCCCCCCGATCCACAGACCAGCGCCCATCCCGACGCGCTGCCCAGCGCCCCGGCGACCCCGTCGATGTCGGTGTTGTCGGCCCGCCAGCCGGTCGGCGTGCGGACCAGGGTGTTGGCCGAACCCACTCGGCGCGCGCGCTCGGTGCGCTCGTCGGCGAACCGCAGGGCGGCGAACTTGCCGGGCATGGTCACCGACACCCCAACCCATTCCGGGCCGAGGCCGCCGAGGACGCCGGGCAGCTGCTCGGCGTCGCATTCGATGCGCTCGTAGGTCCAGTCGGCCAGGCCCAGCGCGCGGTAGGCGGCCAGGTGCAACTGCGGGGATTTCGAGTGGGCGATCGGCTTGCCGAGCACGGCCGCCTTGCGGGGCGCCGAGCTAGCGGGGGGTGCTGTCGAGGACACCGTTGTGCTTAGCCAGCTCGATGTTGGCCAGATGCTGTTGGTAGTCGCGGGTGAACAGCGTCGTGCCCTGCGCGTCGATGGTGACGAAGTACAGCCAGTCGCCGGGCTGCGGGTGCTCGGCGGCGTTCAGCGCGTCGGTGCCGGGCGAACAGATCGCGGTGGCCGGCAGGCCCTGCGACACGTAGGTGTTCCACGGCGTCTTCTGGGCCCGGTCGGCGTCGCTGGTGGCCACCTCGCGGCGGTCCAGCGGGTAGTTGACCGTCGAGTCGAACTCGAGCGTGTGGTGGGCGTGCAGCCGGTTGTAGATGACCTGCGCAACCTTGGCGAAGTCCTGGGAGTTGGATTCCTGCTGCACCAGGGACGCCACCACCAGGATGTCGTAGGGCGACAGGCCCAGGGCCTGGGCGGTGTCCACCAGCCCGGACTTGACGTACTCCTCGGCGCCGGCGCCGACCAGGGTGGCCAGGATGGCCTCGGGCGACGCCGACGGATCGATGTTGAAGGTGCCCGGCCCGATCAGGCCTTCGATGCGGCGGTGGTCCTTGCCGAGCTCGCCGACGGGTTCGGTCGCCCATGGCGGCACCGCCAACGCCAGGGCGGAACTGTTGGTGGCGGCCGCCCGCAGGCCCTGCGCCGGAACGCAGTGCGTGTCCCCGTCCAGGTCGACGCAGGTGGCACGCGAGATCAGCGTCAGGATTCCCGGCGTCACCACGTTGGTCTTCATGTCGGTGGTGTCGTCGAGCTGGCGGCCCTCGGGGATGACCAGCCGGCCCACCCGGCTCTTCGGGTCGGTCAGCCGCGCGACGGCGTTGGCGGCCGGGATCTCGGTGCGCATCCGGTAGAAGCCCGGCTGGATCGCGTTGATGGCGCTGTTGCCGTGTGCGGCGTTGACGAACGCCCGCACGGTCTTGATGACCTGCTCTTTTTGCAGCGTCTCGCCGATGTTGGTGGTCGAGTCACCGGCCTGGACCTGAATCACCAGGTCCCGCTTGCCGCTGCCGGTGTAGTCGTCGCCGGGCCCGAACAGCGTGTGCCACAGCTTGCCGCCCACCAAGACGCCGGCGAGCACCACCACGACGACGAGGGCGAGCACGATCTTGCCGGCGAAGCGCCGCCGCCGGCGGCCCCGCTCGGCCTTGCGGGCGACGCGGCCGGGCTTGCGCCCCGGCGGCGCGCCCACCGCCTCGGGCTCGGCCCGTTCCCGCCGTGCGCTGTCAACCATCGCTGAGCTCCCCCGCCGTCGCCGCGCGGCGCTGATCCAGCCAACTCTGCAGGATCGCCACCGCCGCGGCCTGATCGATCACCGCACGCTGTTCTTTGGCCCGCACCCCGGCCGCGCGCAGCGAGCGCTGGGCGGCCACGGTGGTCAGCCGCTCGTCGGCCAGCCGCACCGGAACGGGAGGAACGCGGCGGGCCAGTGCTTCCGCCAGCTTGTCGGCCACCTCGATCGCGTCCAGCGCCGACGGGCCGGTGCGATCGGCCAGCGTGCGCGGCAGTCCGACCACCACCTCGACGGCCTCGTATTCGGCGACCAGCGCGACCAGCCGCCGCAGGTGCTTGCCGTTGCGGTCGCGGCGCACGGTCTCCACCGGGGTGGCCAGGATGGCGTCGGGGTCGCTGCAGGCCACGCCGATGCGCACGCTGCCCACGTCGATGCCGAGCCGTCGTCCCCGGCCCGGGTCCTGGTCGGGATCTCCGGGCCGGTCAGGCAGGCGGTGCTGTGTCAAGACCACTCAATCGACCCGCGCTATCACGGCGATCTCGGAACGTACCGCGTCGAGCGCCGCGTCGATGCCGGCCGGATCCTTGCCGGATCCCTGCGCCAGGTCCGCCTTTCCCCCGCCGCGGCCGTCGACGGTCGCCGCGAGCTGCTTGACCAGGTCGTTGGCGCGAAGCCCCAGGTCCTGGGCGGCCGGGTTGGCGGCGACGGCGTAGGGCACCGACCCGCCTTCGCCCTCGGCGATCAGCGCGACCACCGCCGGATCGCTGCCCAGCTTGCCGCGGATGTCGCCGACCAGCGAGCGCAGATCGCCCGCCGTCATCCCGCCCGACATCCGTTGCGCCACCACCCGGACGTTACCGATGCGCTCGGCGCCCGTCGCGGCGTTGGTCGCGGCGGCCCGCGCCCCGGCCAGCCGGGCGCGTTCGAGTTCCTTTTCCGCCGCCTTGAGCCGCTCCACCAAGTTGGCCACCCGGGCGGGCACCTCGTCGGAGGGCACCTTGAGCGACGACGCCAGCCCCGCCATCAGCGCGCGTTCCTTGGCCAGGTGCCGGAACGACTCCAGCCCGACGTAGGCCTCCACCCGGCGCACCCCGGAGCCGACCGAGGATTCGCCCAGGATGGTCACCGGCCCGATCTGGGCCGAGTTGTGCACGTGGGTTCCCCCGCACAGCTCCAGCGAGAAGGGGCCGCCGATCTCCACCACCCGCACCTCGTCGGGGTAGGCCTCGCCGAACATGGCCATCGCGCCCATCGCCTTGGCCTTCTCCAGCTGCTCGGTGAACGTGTGCACCTCGAAGTCGGCCTGCACGGCCTGGTTGGTCACCTCTTCGACCTGGGTGCGCTGTTCCTCGGACAGCGGGCCCTGCCAGTTGAAGTCGAATCGCAGGTAGCCCGGGCGGTTCAGCGACCCGGCCTGAACGGCGTTGGGGCCCAGCACCTGTCGCAGCGCCGCGTGCACCATGTGGGTGCCCGAGTGGCCCTGGGTGGCGCCGCGGCGCCACTGCGGGTCGACCGCCGCGACGACGGTGTCGCCTTCCACGAATTCACCGGACTCGACGTTGACCCGGTGCACCCACAGGGTTTTGGCGATCTTCTGCACATCGGTGACCGCCGCGCGGGCCGTCTCGCCGGCGCCCGTTCCGCTGATGGTGCCCTCGTCGGCGATCTGGCCGCCGGCCTCCGCATACAGCGGCGTGCGGTCCAGCACGAGTTCGACCCGGTCGGCACCCTCGGTGCCATGGGTGACCACCGGGACCCGCTTGCCGTCCACGAAGATGCCCAGAATCCTTGCCTCGGAAGTCAATTCGTCGAAGCCGGTGAACTCGGTGGGTCCGGCGTCGACCAGTTCGCGGTAAGCGGTCAGGTCGGCGTGGGCGTGTTTGCGCGCGGCGGCGTCGGCCTTGGCGCGGCGGCGCTGTTCGGCCATCAGTTCCCGGAAGCCGACCTCGTCCACGTGCAGGTCGGCCTCGGAGGCCATCTCCAGCGTGAGCTCGATGGGGAATCCGTAGGTGTCGTGCAGGGTGAAGGCGTCCGAGCCCGAAATCGCCTTCGCGCCTGAGGCTTTGGTGGTGCCGGCCACCTCGTCGAACAGCTTCGAGCCCGCCGCCAGCGTGCGGTTGAACGCGGTCTCCTCGGCGACGGCGATGCGCTTGATCCGGTCGAAGTCGGTGACCAGTTCGGGGTACGACGGCCCCATCGCGTCGCGCACCGTGGCCATCAGGTCACCGACGATGGGCCCCTCGATGTCGAGCAGCCTGGCCGAGCGGATCACCCGGCGCAGCAGCCGGCGCAGCACGTAGCCGCGGCCGTCGTTGCCGGGCGTGACGCCGTCGCCGATCAGGATCGCCGCGGTGCGGCTGTGGTCGGCGATCACCCGGTAGCGCACGTCGTCGTCGTGGTTGCCCGCGTCATACCCGCGGGGCGCCCGCGCGGCGGCGGTGTCGATGAGCGGGCGCAGCAGGTCGGTTTCGTAGACGTTGTGCACGCCCTGCAGGATGAAGGCGACCCGCTCCACCCCCATGCCGGTGTCAATGTTCTTGCGCGGCAACGGCCCCAGGATCTCGAAGTCGGCTTTGCCGGTGCCCTCGCCCCGCTCGTTCTGCATGAACACGAGGTTCCAGATCTCGATGTAGCGGTCCTCGTTGGCGATCGGGCCGCCCTCGACGCCGAACTCCGGCCCCCGGTCGTAGTAGATCTCCGAGGACGGGCCGCACGGGCCGGGGATGCCCATCGACCAATAGTTGTCCTCCATGCCGCGGCGCTGGATGCGGTCCTCGGGCAGCCCGGCGATCTCCTGCCACAGCTGCACGGCCTCGTCGTCATCGAAAAAGACCGTCGTCCAGATGCGTTCGGGATCCAGCCCGTAGCCGCCCTGCTCGACGCCGTTGGTCAGCAGGGTCCAGGCCAGCTCGATGGCGCGGCGCTTGAAGTAGTCGCCGAACGAGAAGTTGCCCGCCATCTGAAAGAACGTGTTGTGCCGGGTGGTGATCCCGACCTCGTCGATATCGGGAGTGCGGATGCACTTTTGGATGCTGGTGGCGGTCGAGAACTCGGGCGTGCGCGCGCCCAGGAAGTAGGGCACGAACTGCACCATGCCCGCGTTGACGAACAGCAAGTTGGGGTCGTCGAGGATCACCGAGGCGCTCGGCACCTCGGTGTGGCCCGCCTTCACGAAATGATCAAGAAACCGCTTCCTGATCTCGTGTGTCTGCACTTTCCAGCCCGCTTCTTTCCGTTACTTCGACGTCTAACTCCCAGCCTATTCGCCGGGTGTGAGACGCCCATCTAACGACGCATTTCGACCGCTCACAGTACCTGGCCCGGTGCCCCGGGCACCCGGCCGCTAACCCTGCAGAAAGCTCAGTCGCACCGAGCGTTGCGAGTTGTCCCGGTTCAGGTCGACCAGGACGATGCTCTGCCACGTGCCCAGCATCGGCTCCCCGCCCGAGACGGGAACCGTCACCGACGGTGCGACGAGCGCCGGCATCACATGGTCGGCGCCGTGACCCTCCGAGCCGTGCGCGTGCCGGTACCGGTCGTCGCGCGGCAGCAGCCGCTCCAGCGTGTCGACCAGGTCGTCGTCCGAACCGGCGCCGGTCTCGATGATGGCCACCCCCGCCGTGGCGTGCGGGACGAACACGTTGCACAGGCCGTCCCCGCGCGACCGGCAGAACCCGCGCACCGCGTCGGTGAGATCGACGATGCGGCGGCGCGAAGTGTCCACGTCCAACACATCGGTATGCACCCGGCCAAGCCTACGGCGCGCCCGTCGCGAGCAGCCAATCGTTTGTGAGCGCGGCCACAGTTGGGCATTGCGGGTGCCCACCGGCAGGAGGAAGGTAGGTCAGACCGGTGGCGTCACCGGGGCGCTGCCCCGAACAAAGAGGGGGTGGATCGTGTACGCACGCTCTACCACAATTCAGGCGCAACCCTCGTCCATCGACGCCGGAATTGCGCATGTTCGCGATGAGGTCATGCTCGCGCTGCAAGGTATGCCGGGGTGCGTCGGAGTATCCCTTTTGGTCGACCGTCGTTCGGGCCGGTGCATCGCCACCAGCGCCTGGGAAAGCGATGAGTCCATGCGCGCCAGCGGTGACACCGTGACGCCGATCCGTGATCGGGCGGCGGAAAGGTTCGGGGGCACGGCGAACGTCGAGCAGTGGGAGATCGCGGTGCTGCATCGCGACCACCGCGCGCCCGACGGCGCGGGCGTGCGTGCGACTTGGGTCCGGGTGCCGCCGGAAGGCATGGACCAAGGCATCGAGTACTACAAGTCGTCCGTCCTGCCCCAGCTCGAGAGCCTCGACGGGTTCTGCAGCGCGAGCCTTCTGATCGACCGCTCCTCCGGGCGTGGCGTGTCCTCCGCGACGTTCGACAGCGTCGATGCGATGGAGCGGAACAGGGAACAGGCGGGTGCGCTGAAGAACTCCTCGATGCAAGAGGCGGGTGCCGAGGAACTCGACGAAGCCGAGTTCGAGCTAGCGCTAGCGCACCTCCGGGTGCCCGAGCTGGTCTGATCGAGATGCGGCGACGGACCGGCCGAACCAGGCATTCGGCCGGCCGCCGGCCCGCGCCCCCAAACCATTGCGGCGCGCAACGGGCAGGAGGAAGGTAACTGGTGGGACCGGTGGCGCCACCGGGGTGCCGCCCCTACACAGAAGGGGTCGACCGTGTACGCACGTTCCACCACCATCCAGGCGCAACCCCTGTCGGTCGACATCGGAATTGCGCACGTTCGCGACGTCGTCATGCCCGCCCTCACCGAGATCGACGGGTGCGTAGGGCTGTCGCTGTTGATCGACCGGCAATCCGGCACCTGCATCGCCACCAGCTCGTGGGAGACCATCGAGGCGATGCGCGGCAGCGCCGAGCGGGTCGCGCCCATCCGGGACCGGGCCGCGCTGATGTTCGACGGCAGCGCCCGCGTGGAGGAATGGGACATCGCCCTGCTGCACCGCGACCACCCGTCCCGCCAGGGCGCGTGCGTGCGCGCCACCTGGCTCAAGGTGGTGCCGGATCAGCTGAACCGGTCGCTGGAGTTCTACCGGTCCTCGGTGCTGCCCGAAATGGAAAACCTCGACGGGTTCTGCAGCGCCAGCCTGCTGGTCGACCACCCCGCCTGCCGCCGGGCCGTCACCTGCTCCACATTCGACTCGATGGAGGCGATGGCCCGCAACCGCGACCGCGCCAGCGAACTGCGCAGCAGGCGGGTGCGGGAGCTGGGCGCCGAGGTGATCGACGTGGCCGAGTTCGAGCTGGCCATCGCCCACCTGCGGGTGCCCGAGCTGGTCTGACGGCCGGCTTACGGCAGGGTGTCGCCGGGGAAGCCGCGGCAGGCGTGCACCTCGTAGGTGAACACGCCCGCGGCCACCCCCGGGTCCTCGGTCATGATCGCGGTGGTCTCGTCGACCGTCGCAGCGAACACCCCGACGCCGCAGACGTCGGATTCGTCGCTGACCGGCAGGACCACCGCGAGCACGCCGTCGTCGCGCAGCCCGAAGTTGCGCCGGCCGTGTTCCCAGATCACGCCCACCGACGACTCGTCGCCGAATCGCGGGCCGCGCCTGAGGATGACGACGCTGTACGACTTGGCGGTGGGCAGCAGCCGGCCCATCTCCTCGTCGGTGAAGACTTTCATGACCGTCCCCTCTTGTTGCGGATGATCGCGCGCAACCGGTCCAGCCGGCCGGCCATTTCGCGCTCACCGCCACGGCCGGTGGGCCGGTAATAGTCGACACCAACCAGCTCGTCGGGTGGATACTGTTGCGCGACAACGCCATCCGGGTGGTCATGCGAGTACTTGTAGCCCTGCGCGTTGCCCAGCCCGGCCGCGCCCGAATAGTGGCCGTCGCGCAGATGGGGTGGGACCAGTCCGGCCTTGCCGGCCCTGATGTCGCTCATCGCCGCCCCCAGCGCCGTGGTGACCGCGTTCGACTTCGGCGCGGTGGCCAGATAGATCGTGCAGTGCGCCAGGGTCAGTTGCGCCTCCGGCATGCCGATCAGCGCGACGGTCTGCGCGGCCGCCACCGCCACCTGCAGCGCGGCCGAGTCGGCCATGCCGATGTCCTCACTGGCCAGGATCATCAGCCGGCGCGCGACGAACCGCGGGTCCTCCCCGGCGATGAGCATGCGGGCCAGATAGTGCAGGGCGGCGTCGACGTCGGAGCCGCGGATCGACTTGATGAAGGCGCTGATGACGTCGTAGTGCTGGTCGCCGTCGCGGTCGTAGCGGACGGCCGCCTCGTCCAGGGACTGCTCGACGGCGGCGACGGTCAGCTCGCCGCCGGGCTCGGCCGCCCGCACGGTTTCAGCGGCGACCTCCAGCGCTGTCAGCGCGCGCCGCGCGTCGCCCGCGGCCAGCCGCACCAGCAGGTCGACCGCGTCGGGCGCGACGGCGATCTGGCCGCCCAGGCCGCGCGGGTCGTCGATCGCGCGCCGCACCACGGTGCGGATGTCGTCGGCGCTCAACGGCCGCAGTTGCAGGATCAGCGAGCGGGACAGCAGCGGCGCCACCACCGAGAAGCTGGGGTTCTCCGTGGTCGCCGCGACCAGCAGCACCACCCGGTTCTCCACGGCCGACAGCAGCGCGTCCTGCTGGGTCTTGGAGAACCGGTGCACCTCGTCGATGAACAGCACCGTCTGCTCGCCGGACAGCAGCGCCCGGCGGGCGGTGTCGATCACCGCCCGAACGTCTTTGACGCCGGCCGACAGGGCCGACAGCGCCTCGAACCGGCGGCCGGTCGCCTGCGAGATCAGCGCGGCCAGCGTCGTCTTGCCGCTGCCGGGAGGCCCGTACAGGATGGCCGACGCCACGCCCGAGCCCTCGACCAGGCGGCGCAGCGGAGACCCGGGCGCCAGCAGATGGTCCTGGCCGACCACCTCGTCCAGCGATGCGGGACGCATCCGGACCGCCAGGGGCGCACCGCCCGACACGCCCAGCCCGTGATCGGTGGGCCGCGGCGCGCCGGGGAGGTCAAACAGACCGTCGGACACGGCTTCAGGCATACCACGACGGGCCGACGCCCGCGCCGGTCCAGGCACGCGGTCCGCAATCCGGGCGGCCACGGCCCATCTTTGCTAAGTTCCGGTTGCCGAGTTCCGCGGGCGTTCCCTCCTAGGAAACTTCGCCACACGCGGAAATCCGACAGCAAGGACGGACATGAGCCAACCTCCCGAGTATCCAGGCACCCCGGCAGACCCGCAGGGCACCAATCCTCCCGGCTACCCGCCGCCCTCCTACGGCACACCGCCCCCGCCTCCCCCGGGCTACGGCCCGCCCCCGGGTTACGGCGCACCGCCGCCCCCGGGTTACGGTCCGCCGCCGGGTTACGGCGCGCCCCCGCCCGGCTACGGGCCACCGCCCGGCTACGGCGGGCCGCCCGCGTTCAGCGTCGGCGACGCGTTCGGCTGGGCCTGGAACGCGTTTTCCAAAAACCCTGTGGCGCTGATCGTTTCGGCCCTCGTCTACGGGGTGCTGTTCGGCATCGCCTCGGCCCTGATCGGACTGAGCCAAAGCGTGGGCGACACCACGAGCAGCTCCGACGACGACTACTTCACCTTCACCGCGAACCTCAACGGCGGTGGGCTGGCACTGCTCATCCTCGGCTATCTCGTCGCCTACCTCGTCGGGGCGTTCGCCCAGTCCGCATTCCTGTCCGGCTGCCTGGATCTGGCCGACGGGCGCCCAGTCACCATCGGCTCCTTCTTCAAGCCACGCAACTTCGGCACGGTGTTCCTGGCCGCGCTGCTCGTCGGCATCCTCACCTCGATCGCCTCGGCGCTGTGCGTCCTGCCCGGGCTGATCCTGGGGATCTTTGCCCAATTCACCATCCCGTACGCCATCGATCGATCCGAACAGCCGATCAAGGCGCTCACGTCCAGCTTCTCCACCGTGACAGCGAACTTCGGCAACGCCCTGCTGGTCTGGCTGGTCGAGGTGGTCCTGTTCTTTGTGGGCGCGCTGGTGTGCGGAGTCGGCCTGCTGGTGGCGGCCCCGGTCGCCTCCCTGTTCGGGATCTACGCCTACCGCAAGTTCTCCGGCGGGCAAGTGGCCCCGGTGCCGCAGGCCGGATACCAGTCCGGACCCCCGCCGGGGCCCGCGCCGGCGTAGCGCCGCGCGCAGGTTGTCGGATTACGGCCCGTCAGCCGCTGGCGCGGTGCGCTGCGCCGGGTCGGCGCGTGTGATGGGATCGGCGATGATGAGCATCGAAGCCGCGCTGGGGCACCGCGCCGGCCACACCTTTGATCGGCCTGCGCGGACATGACCTTCGGCACCGGCGCACCGCCGGCGGCGGGCACCGCGCGCTACGACGCCGACCGCCTGTTGGCCGGCTACCGCGCCGCGCGCGCCCAGCAAGCGCTGTTCGATCTGCGGCACGGCCCGGCCAGCGGCTACGACGAATTCGTCGACCGGGACGGCAACGTCCGCCCCGCCTGGGCCGAACTGGCCGACGCCATCGCCGAGCGCGGTCGCGCCGGGCTGGACCGCCTGCGCTCGGTGGTGCACGACCTGATCGACAACGACGGCATCACCTACACCGACGTCGCACCCGGCGGCCGTGGCCAAGAACCCAGGCCCTGGCAGCTCGACACCCTGCCCATCGTGCTGTCCGCGGCCGACTGGGAGGCGCTCGAGGCCGGCCTGCTGCAACGGTCGCGGGTGCTCGACGCGGTGCTGGCCGACCTCTACGGGCCGCGCAGCCTGCTCACCCACGGGGTCCTGCCCCCGGAGCTGCTCTTCGGCCATCCCGGATACGTGCGCGCGGCCAACGGAATCGAAATCCCGGGCCGCCACCAGCTTTTCATGCACGCCTGCGACGTCAGCCGTCGACCGGACGGCGCCTTCGTCGTCAACGGCGACCGCACCCAGGCCCCGTCGGGCGCCGGGTACGCGCTGGCCGACCGGCGCGTCGTCGCGCACTCGATTCCCGACCTCTACGAACGAATCGCGCCGCGGCCCACGACACCGTTCGCCCAGGCGCTGCGGCTGGCGCTGATCGACGCGGCACCCGATGACGCCCAGGACCCCGTGGTGGTGGTGCTCTCGCCGGGCATCTACTCCGAGACGGCGTTCGATCAGGCCTATCTGGCCACCCTGCTGGGCTTCCCGATGGTGGAGAGCGCCGACCTGGTGGTGCGCGACGGCATGTTGTGGATGCGCTCGCTGGGCACCTTGAAACGCGTCGACGTCGTGCTTCGCCGCGTCGACGCCGACTTTACCGATCCGCTGGACCTGCGCGCCGACTCCCGGCTCGGGGTGGCCGGTTTGGTGGAGGCGCAGCACCGCGGGACGGTGACCGTGGTCAACACCCTGGGCAGCGGGATCCTGGAAAACCCTGGGCTGCTGCGCTTCCTGCCCGCGATGGCCGAGCACCTGCTGTCCGAAACCCTGCAGCTGCCCACCGCGCAGGTCTATTGGGGCGGCATCGCCGGCGAACGCTCACACCTGCTGGCCAACCTGTCATCGCTGTTGGTCAAGTCCACGGTCGGCGCGGAAACCCTTGTCGGCCCTACGCTTTCGTCGCGCCAGCTGACGCGGTTGGCCGCACGCATCGAGAAGATGCCGTGGCAGTGGATCGGCCAGGAACTGCCGCAGTTCTCGTCCGCGCCGACCGATCACGGCGGCGTGTTGTCGTCGGCGGGCGTCGGCATCCGGTTGTTCACCGTCGCCCAGCGCGGCGGCTACGCGCCCATGATCGGCGGCATCGGTTATGTGCTGGCCCCCGGGTCCGGCGCCTACACGCTGAAAAGCATTGCGGCGAAAGATGTCTGGGTGCGTCCCACCGAACGGGCCCGGGCGGAGGCGATCAGCCTTCCCACGCCGGAGGGCCCGGCGAAGACGGCCGCGGGCACCTGGGCTGTCAGCTCGCCGCGCGTGTTGTCCGACCTGTTCTGGATCGGCCGCTACGGCGAGCGCGCCGAAAGCATGGCGCGGCTGCTCATCGTCGCCCGCGACCGGTTCCACGTCTACCGCCACCATCAGCACAGCGAGGAAAGCGAATGCGTGCCGGTGCTGATGACGGCGCTGGGCCGCATTACCGGAACGCCCGACAGCGACGGCGACCACGCCGAGATGATCGCCATCGCGCCGTCCACGCTATGGTCGCTCACCGTCGATCCGTACCGGCCCGGCTCCCTGGTGCAATCGGTCGAGGGTTTGGCGCTGGCCGCGCGGGCGGTGCGCGACCAGATGTCCAACGACACATGGATGGTGCTGGCCGCGGTGGAGCGCGCGCTCGCGCTGGAAAGCGAACCGCCGGACTCACTTTCGGAGGCCGACGCCCTGCTCACCGGTGCGCAGACCCAGACGCTGGCCGGGATGCTGACGCTGTCGGGGGTGGCCAACGAGTCGATGGTGCGCGACGTGGGCTGGACGATGATGGACATCGGCAAGCGGATCGAACGCGGGCTGTGGCTGACGGCGTTGCTGCGGGCCACCCTGACCGTGGTCCGCGGTGCCGCGGCCGAACAAACCGTCATCGAGTCCACCCTGGTGGCGTGCGAGTCCTCGGTCATCTACCGGCGCCGCACGGTGGGCAAGGTCAGCGTGGCCGCCATGGCCGAACTGATGTTGTTCGACGCGCAGAACCCGCGGTCGTTGCTGTACCAGTTGGAGCGGCTGCGGCTCAATCTCAAGGACCTGCCGGGCTCGTCGGGCTCGTCGCGCCCGGAACGGCTGGTGGACGAGATCGGCACCCTGCTGCGGCGATCCCATCCCGCCGCGCTCGAACGGGTCAGCGACGACGGCCGCCGCGCCGAGTTGGCGGAGCTGCTCGATGCCGCGCATGGCGAGCTGCGCAACCTGGCCGAGGTCATCACCACCACGCAGCTGACACTGCCCGGCGGCATGCAGCCGCTGTGGGGTCCCGGGGTGCGCCGGGTGATGCCGGCCTAGCCGCACGACGATGCAGCCCGCGAAGCGGGGTGAGGAGGAGTGGGGCAATGCGGCTAGCCGCACGACGATGCAGCCCGCGAAGCGGGGTGAGCAGGAATGCGGCAATGGCTAGCCGGCGATCGCGGCGGGTCCCCTGGCCTCCGAGGTGATCTCGTCGATCACGGTGTGAATGAACTTCATCTTCTCCAGCACGGCGGCCGGCAGCACGAACGGGTAGAGGTCGTCGTGGCCCATCGAACGGTTCACCATGTTCAGCGACCACGACAGCGGCAGCCACATGTCGATGATCGTCTGAAAAGCGCTGGGCCCCAACACGGGCCGGTCGAAGGTCGCCGTCGCCGGTGCGAATCCGCACCAGGCCGAGGTGTCCAGCGCGTCGCGGATGTGCAGGTAGTGCGCGAACGTCTCGGCCCAGTCCTCGGCGGGATGCATGGTCGCATACGACGACACGAAGTCGTCCTGCCAGCCCTGGGGCGGGCCGTCGCCGTAGTGGCGGTCCAGCGCCGCCTGGTAGTCGGCGTCGGGATCGCCGAACAGCTCGTTGAACTGTGCGAGGTATTCGGTTGACGGGGCGATCAACCGGTAGAAGTAGTAGTGCCCGATCTCGTGGCGGAAATGCCCGAGCAGGGTGCGGTAGGGCTCGTCCATCTCGACGCGCAGCTGCTCGCGGTGCACGTCGTCGCCTTCGGCCAAATCCAGTGTGATGACGCCGTTGTCGTGTCCGGTCATCACCTTCTCTTTGGCGCTGGACAGCAAATGGAACGCCAAGCCCTGCTGGGGATCCGCGTCGCGGCCGATGATCGGCAGCTTCAGCTCGTGCAACTCGACGATCAGCCGGCGCTTGGCCGCCTCGGCGCGGGCGAACTCGGCCAGCCCGGCGGTGTCGGCGTCGTTGGGCCGCACCGTGGTCAGCGAGCACGACTCGCACAGCCGGCCGTAGTCGTTCTTCGGCACCAGCCAATTGCATTCGGCCAGATGGAGATTGCCGCACAGCTGGTACTCGTCGGCGTCCACGGCGCCGGCGTGCTCGCCCTCGTTGCCCTTGGCGATCACCAGCAGCGCCATCTGGTTGAGCGAGAAACCCAGCGCGCTGCCGCACGACAGGCAGGCCGAGTTCTCGAATGCCAGGCGCTGACCGCAGTTGGGGCAGTGGAAATCACGCATAAAGCACATCGCCTTCGAAGGGAACCACGTCGACGGCGACGTCGATCACGCTGTGTTCCGAGTTGGTGTAGATGATTCCCCGCAGCGGCGGGACGTCGGCGTAGTCGCGTCCCCGGCCGACGACGATGTAGCGCTCGTCGACCATCTGGTCGTTGGTGGGATCAAGCCCCAGCCACTCGAATTGGCCGGCCTGCTGGGGAGTCCACACCGCTGCCCAGGCGTGGGTGGCGTCGATGCCGATCATCCGATCCTTTCCGGGTGGCGCGTCGGTGGCCAGGTATCCGGATACGTAACTGGCCGCCAGACCGTTGGCGCGCAGGCAGGCGATCGCCAGCCTGGCAAAGTCTTGACATACCCCTTCCCGGGCGGCCAGAACCTCATTGACTCCGGTGGAAATCGTCGTCGATCCCGACCGGTAGGTGAAGTCGGTGAAGATGCGCGACGCGAGATCCCGCAGCACGTCGATCAAGGGGCGCCCGGGTGCGAAGCTGGGCGCCGCGTAGTCGCGGATGTCGTCGGTGATCTCGGGCGGATTCAGGTCGAGCGTGAACTCGGTCGCCAGGGCCCCGCCGCGCCCGACCGGTCGCGCCGACTCCCACGGTTCGGTCGCCGGCCCCCCGCCGTACAGCTGCGGGGCGGGCGGGTAGACGTCGACGATCGAATCGCTGGTCACCTTCAGGGCGCGGTGCGGCTCGGTCACATGGAAATAGGAGCTGACGTTGCCGTAGCTGTCTTCGCTGGTGGAGCTGTCGGCGGGGGCCGGGTCGATGATCAGCCGGTGCGCGACGCAGCGCTGCCGCAGCGAATCGCGCGGGGTGAGGAATCCGCGACCGTAAGAGCTGGTCACGACGTCGGAGTAGCGGTACTCGGTGCGGTGGGTCACCCGATGGCGGCGGGCCGCCCCGCCCCCGTGATCGCCTGGTTGTGCCGGCAAGCGCGTCCTCCTGTCCACCGCTGATCTCATCACATGCCGGCCGGTCCCGCGGGGTCCGCGGACCGCGCCGCCAACCGGCGTTTGCCGATCCGACGGCACTCGCGCCAAAACGGGAGCACAATCGTGTTGTGGCCACGTGGGGCGAGGTCGCCCGCATCGTTGGTGAGCTGGCGCTCACCTCCGAGCCGTCACCGCACGACTGGCGGGTCGGCAAGAAGCTGCTGGCCTGGGAGCGGCCGCTGCGGCCGTCGGAGCGCGAGGCGCTGGAACGCGACGGGACCCCGCCGCCGCGGGGCGACATCCTCGGCGTCCGGGTCTCCGACGAGGGGGTCAAGTTCGCGCTGATCGACGACGACCCGAGGGTGTACTTCACCACGCCGCACTTCGACGGCTACCCCGCGGTGCTGGTCAACCTGGCCGAGATCTCGGTGCGCGACCTCGAGGACCTGATCACCGAGGCCTGGCTGACCCAGGCGCCGCGCAAACTGGTCCAGGAGTTCCTGGCCGACTCGCGCTGATTCGCTCAGACGGTTCGAAGGTCGATGACCCGTTGCAGGTCGTCGACGCAGGCGCTGACGACGTCGGCGAGGATCACCTGCGTCTTCTCGTGGGCGCCGGACTGCAATTGCGTGGCGTGATGGCGCGCCGAGGCCGTGTACGCGCAGGCCCCCGCCGGGTCGGGGTCGGCGAGCGCGGCCGCCGCCGCCAGCACCACCAGCACCGTGGGCACGGATTGCGGAAGGCGTTCGCGCCCGGCGTCTTCGAGCGCGTCGTCCCCGGGTGCGACGGCGCGGGCCAGTTGCAGCACCGAGCCGGCCAACAGGGCCACGTGCACGGCTTGGTGATCGGCCGCCTCGATCGCGTCTCGCAGCCCCCACCGTCGCGGCGCGATGGTGACGACGTGACGCGCGGTGGTGCGCGCCTCGAGCAGCCCGCTGAGCTGTTCGTGCACCCGGTCGACGGCCGTCAGCGGCCAGTCCGGCGGCGGCGCCGTGCGTCCGGCGGCGACGTCCGCCGCCCGCGACAACACGTCGTGCAGCACGCCGAGCACGCCGACGCGCGCGTTGCGCAGCACCCTGCGGGGGTCGGCGGGGAACAGCAGGACGGCGAAGACGATGGCCACCGCGCCGCCGATCAGCGCGTCGAAGATGCGTTCAAACCCGACGCCGCCGCGGTACAGGGCCAGCACCAGGATCGCCGACACCACCGTCTGGTTGGCGAACATCATCCCGTGCCCGATGAAGCCGCCCCCGATGAACACCGCGGCGCCCAGCGCCACCACGGCGGCGACCGCGATGGGCACGTCCCCCGGCCCGAGCAGGCCCTGCACCAGCGAGCCGACCCCGATGCCCAGGGTCACCCCGATCATCATTTGGATGGCGCGCTGCGCGCGGAGCACGTTGCTGGTCGACAACGACACCGCGGCCGCGATCGGTGCGAAGAAGGGCTGCGGGTGCTCGAGGACGTCGTGGGCCAGGTACCAGGACAGGCCCGCGGCCACCGCGGTCTGCACCAGGTTGAACCACACCGTGCGCAGCCGCTTGCTGCCGGCACGCGCGACCGCGGCAACCACCGAGGGCGCCGCCGGCCGCGAAGTGCCCACCGGCTACGTCCGGCTTAACTCGAACAGCGGGATCACCCTGCTGGTCTTGGCCTGGTACTCGGCGAAGCCCGGCGCGGCGGCGGTGACTTTGTCGAAGAGCGCGGCGCGCTCGTCGGCCGGCAGCTCGTGGGCGGTCACGTCGAACGCGTCCCCGCCGATCTCGACGCGCGCCCGCGGGTTGGCCCGCAGGTTGTGCACCCACGCCGGGTCCTTGGGGGCGCCGGCGAAGGAGCCGATGATGACGAGCCTGCCGTCGATGTCGAAATAGGCCAGCGGCGATACCCGGGGCTGACCCGACTTGGCGCCGGTGGTGTGCAGCAGCAGCAGGTTGGCACCCTCGAACTGGCCGCCGACGTTGCCGTCGTTGGCCCGGAATTCGTCGATGATGCTCTTGTTGAAGGCGTTGACGGTCTCGGCGTCAGGGGTTTCGGTCATGCCCGGTCAACCCTGTCCTGCTCGGCGACTATTCCGCCCGCGCCGGACGGTTTCGGCTGTGACGGTTGCTCGGCGAACACCCGGTCACGGTAATTGGTGTCGACGCCGACTGAAAAGCTGCCAGACGAATCCGCGGCGTCGGCGCATCTCGGGCAGGATATGCAGCATGGCCGATCAACCCGAGGTGCGCAGCGACAAGATCACCGTGCCGCAACGCATGGACGCGAATCACGTTCGCGCGCTCGCCATGCAGAAGGCGCAACACAAGGTGAGGCGGGGCCACCGGGTGGCCGATCTGCAACTCGGTGACAGCACCCCGGCCGGCGGCGACGACGTGCAGTGGTCGTTCACCTATCGGATGGTGTAGGCGCCGATATCGCGACGAGCGCGCGGGTCCGCGCTAACCCGGGCCGGGCTTGGCGTCGATTCCGGACTCCTTGCGCTGCTGGGCGGTGATCGGCGCGGGCGCCTCGGTGAGCGGGTCGACGCCGCCGCCGGTCTTCGGGAAGGCGATCACCTCGCGGATTGAGTCGACGCGGGACAGCAGCGCGTTGATCCGGTCCCAGCCGAACGCGATCCCGCCGTGCGGGGGCGCGCCAAAGGTGAACGCCTCCAACAGGAATCCGAATTTCTCCTGGGCCTCCGCGTGGTCCAGGCCCATCACCGCGAACACCCGCTCCTGGATGTCGCGGCGGTGGATACGGATCGACCCGCCGCCGATCTCGTTGCCGTTGCAGACGATGTCGTAGGCGTCGGCGAGCACGCTGCCGGTATCGGTCTCGATGGCGTCGAAGTGGCCGGGCTTGGGAGAGGTGAACGCGTGATGCACGGCGGTCCACGCCCCCGAGCCGACGGCCACGTCACCCGCGGCGGTCGCGTCGTCCGCGGGCTCGAACAGCGGCGGGTCCACCACCCAGACGAACGCCCAGGCGTCGGGGTCGATCATGTCCAGCCGGTGGGCGATCTCGCCGCGGGCCGCCCCGAGCAGGGCCCGCGACGGTTTCGGCGGGCCGGCCGAGAAGAAGACGCAGTCCCCTGGCTTCGCCCCGACGTGGGCGGCCAGCCCGTCACGTTCGGCGTCGGAGAGGTTCTTGGCGACCGGACCGCCCAGGGTGCCGTCGTCGGCGATCAACACGTAGGCCAGGCCGCGGTGGCCGCGCTGCTTGGCCCACTCCTGCCAGCCGTCCAGCGTGCGCCGCGGCTGTGACGCCCCGCCGGGCATCACCACCGCCCCGACGTACGGTGCCTGGAAGACACGAAATGTGGTGTCGGAGAAGTACTCTGTGCAGTCGACGAGCTCGAGACCGAAGCGCAGGTCGGGCTTGTCGGAGCCGTACCGCCGCATCGCGTCGGCGTAGCTGATCCGCGGGATGGGCCTGGGAATCTCATACCCGATCAGCGCCCACAACGCGGACAGGATCTCCTCGGAAATGGCGATGATGTCCTCGGTGTCGACGAAGCTCATCTCCATGTCCAGCTGGGTGAACTCCGGCTGGCGGTCGGCGCGGAAATCCTCGTCGCGGTAGCACCGGGCGATCTGGTAGTAGCGCTCCATGCCGGCCACCATCAGCAGCTGCTTGAACAGCTGCGGGCTCTGCGGCAGGGCGTAGAACGAGCCGGGGTGCAGGCGGGCCGGCACCAGGAAGTCGCGCGCGCCTTCCGGGGTCGAGCGGGTGATCGTCGGGGTCTCGATCTCGACGAAGTCATGCCGCGCGAGCACCGCGCGTGCGGCGGCATTCACCTTGGAGCGCAAGCGAATTGCTTCCGCCGGCCCGTCGCGGCGCAGGTCCAGGTAGCGATATTTGAGCCGCAGCTCCTCGCCGGCGGGTTCGTCAAGCTGGAACGGCAGCGGCGCGCTCTCCCCCAGCACGCTCAGCGACGTGGCGTTGACCTCGATGTCGCCGGTGGCGATCTCGGGATTGGCGTTGCCCTCCGGGCGGATCTCGACCACACCGGAGACCGCGACGCAGAACTCGGCGCGCAGCCGGTGCGCCTGGGCCAAGACCTCGGCCTCGCGGAACACCACCTGGGCGATCCCCGAGGCGTCGCGCAGGTCGATGAAGATGACGCCTCCGTGGTCGCGGCGGCGGGCCACCCAGCCCGTCAGCGTCACCTGCTGCCCGGCGTCGCTACTGTCCAGCGAACCCGCGGCATGACTGCGCAGCACAAAACACTCCTCTTCACCTGGCCAGAACGAGTGCCCAGTCTAAAGGAGGTAATTTCAGTGGCATCGCCACAGACGCTGCTACCCACATCGCCCTGGTCGGTCCCGGCGCCGTCGGCACGACGGCCGCCGCGCTGCTGCACCGGGCCGGCCATTCGGTCGTGGTGTGCGGGCGCACCCCGCGCGACACGATCGAACTGCGGCCCGACGGCGCCGACCCGATCGTCGTCCCGGGCCCGGTGCACACCGATCCGGCCGAGGTGACCGGGCCGGTGGACGTGGTGCTGCTGGCCGTCAAGGCCACCCAGAACGACGCGGCGGCCGGCTGGCTGGCCCGGCTGTGCGACGTCCACACCATCGTCGTGGTGCTGCAAAACGGCGTCGAGCAGGTCGAGCAGGTGCAGCCGCACTGCCCGCTGTCCCCCGTCATCCCCGGCATCGTGTGGTACTCGGCCCAAGCCCAGCCCGAGGGCTGGGTGCGGTTGCGCACCGAACCGGCCCTGGTGCTGCCGAGCGGGCCGTCGGCGCAGACCGTCGCCGAACTGCTGCGCGGCGCCGGGTGCCGGGTGGACTGCGATCCCGACATCATCACCGCGGCCTGGCACAAGCTGCTCACCAACGCGTTGGCCGGCTTCATGGCGCTGGCGCGCAGGCGGTCCGGGATGTTCCGCCGCGACGACGTCGCCGCGCTGGCGCGCCGCTATGTCGCCGAGTGCCTGACCGTCGCGCGGGCCGAGGGCGCCCGGCTGGCCGACGGCGTGGCCGACGAGTTGGTGGACATGTTCCGCAACGTCGCCGCGGACATGGGCACCTCGATCCTCACCGACGCCGAACAGCAGCGGCGCACGGAATGGGACATCCGCAACGGCGTGATCATCCGCAAAGGTCGGGCCCACGGCCTGGCCACGCCGATCAGCGACGTCATCGTGCCCTTACTGGCCGCGGCCAGCGACGGCCCCGGCTAAGTCGAATCGTCCGACTCCTCCGCACGCGGTTGCACCGCGAGCATCGTCGCCGGACTAAGTCGAATCGTCCGACTCCTCCGCACGCGGTTGCACCGCGAGCATCGTCGCCGGACTAGGTTGTTGTCATGTTCCCCTGCGAGCGCGTGGACACGAGCTTCACCGACAGCGCACCCTTTCGCTTCAGCAACAGCGTCGACCTGGCCATCACCCCCGAGCAGCTTTTCGAGGTGCTTTCCGACGCCGAGTCCTGGCCGCGGTGGGCGAAGGTCATCACGAAGGTGACCTGGACCAGTCCGGAGCCGCGCGGTGTCGGGACCACCCGCGTCGTCGAGATGCGCGGCGGCATCGTCGGCAACGAAGAATTCCTCGCCTGGGAACCGTTCACGCACATGGCATTTCGATTCAACGAATGCTCCACCCGGTCCGTGGCGGCCTTCGCCGAGGACTACCGGGTGGAGGTCATCCCGGGCGGCTGCCGGCTGACGTGGACCATGGCCCAGAAGCCGGCCGGCCCGGCGAAGCTGGCCATGGTCGTGGTGGGGCCGCTGCTGAACCTGGCGCTGCGCCGTTACCTGCGAAACCTGCGCAGCTACACCGACTCCCTTGCGACCCGGCAACGTTAGGAGAGCGTCATGACCTTCAACGAGGGCATGCAGATCGACACCAGCACCGCGTCCTCGTCCGGTGGGGGCGGGATGGGCATGGCCGTCGGGGGTGGCGGCCTGGGGCTGCTCATCCTCATCGGGGCGCTGTTTTTGGGCGTCGACCCCGGCCGGGTCATGAACTCCCCGCAGACCAACACCGGCGGCTACTCGGCGCCCGGTTTTGACCTGAGCCAGTGCAAGACCGGCGCCGACGCCAACAAGTACGTGCAGTGCCGCGTGGTCGCCACCGGCAACTCGGTGGACGCGGTGTGGCATCAGCTGCTGCCCGGTTACACCCGCCCCCACGTCCGGCTGTTCACCGGCCGGGTGAACACCGGCTGCGGGGCGGCCA
Organism: Mycobacterium sp. NGS33; assembly: GCF_059812885.1. Classification (NCBI taxonomy): domain Bacteria; kingdom Bacillati; phylum Actinomycetota; class Actinomycetes; order Mycobacteriales; family Mycobacteriaceae; genus Mycobacterium; species Mycobacterium sp. NGS33. Next base: position 63,628 of record NZ_JCALDN010000024.1, read on the forward strand.
CCACCGCGGTCGGGCCGTTCTACTGCCCGGTCGACCAGACCGCGTACTTCGACACCGACTTCTTCCAGGAGCTCGTCGATCGATTCGGTTCCAGCGGTGGGCCATTCGCCCAGGAGTATGTGGTCGCCCACGAATACGGCCACCACGTGCAGCAGTTACAGGGCCTGCTCGGCCGCTCGCAGCAGGGCGCGCAGGGTGCCGGCGGCAACGGCGTGCGCACCGAGCTGCAGGCCGACTGCTACGCCGGGATCTGGGCGCATTACGCCTCCACGGTCAAGCAGGAGAGCACCGGTGTGCCCTACCTGGAGCCGTTGAGCGACAAGGACATTGCCGATGCGCTGTCGGCCGCGGCCTCGGTGGGCGACGACCGCATCCAGAAGGAAGCCACCGGGCGGGTCAATCCCGAGTCCTGGACGCACGGCTCGTCGGAGCAGCGCCAGAAGTGGTTCACCATCGGCTACCAGACCGGCGACCCGAAGAAGTGTGACACCTTCTCGGCGCCCGACTTGGGCTAGCGGCTGCGGTTAGGCGAGCAAGCCCCGCAGCTCGGCGCGGCCCCGCTCGTCGAGCGGCAGCAGCGGCGCGCGGGGGTCGCCGACCGGGAAGTCGAGCAGCTCCAGGCCGGCCTTCACGGTGGTGGCCAGCCCGCCGGCCACGATCAAGGTGAGCAGCGGCTTGAGATCGTCGTAGAGCTTCTGCGCGGTGTCGAGGTCGCCCGCGCGCACCGCCTCGTAGAGGTCGATGCAGGGTTGCGGCCGCAGATTCGGTGCGGCCGTGCACCATCCGGACGCCCCGGCCTTCAGCGCGTCGAGCACCAGCGGGTTGCTGCCGTTGTAGAAGGGCAGCCGGTTGCCGGACAGTTCGGCGATGCGCTGCATGCGGGTCAGGTCGCCGGTGGACTCCTTGACCATGGTGACGTTGTCGATGTCTTCGAACATCCGCACCAGCAACTCGGGCGGCATGTCGACACCGCTGGTGGCCGGGTTGTTGTAGGCCATGATCGGGATGGAGATCGCGTCGCTGATGCTGCGGTAGTGCCCGAAGATCTCCCGCTCGGCGAGCTTCCAGTAGGACACCGGCAGGATCATCACGGCATCCGCCCCGGCCTGTTGGGCGTAGGTGGCGCGCCGGATCGTCTTGGCGGTGGTCACATCCGACACGCCGACGATCACCGGAACCCGGCCTGCGACCGTGGCGATGGTGGTGTCGACGACGGCGTCGAATTCGGGTTCCTCGAGGTAGGCCAGTTCGCCGGTGCTGCCCAGCGGCGCGATCGCGTGAACATCCGCGGACACCAGCCGCTCGACCAGTGCGGCCAGCCGTTCGGTGTCAATCCCGTTGTCGCCGAAGGGCGTAACCGGGTAGGCGATGATGCCGTGGAATTTGGGCTCGGTCACAGGGCGGCTCCTTGATTCGTCAGCACGTCGGGGTGCCGGGCCAGGGCCCGGCGGGCGTAGTAGGCGAAGTTGGCGCGGCTGCGCTGCGGCGACAGCGTCCAGTCATGGGCCTCGCGGGCCAGGTCTTCGGGCAGCTCCTTGACGGTGCCCGCGGCCATCGCGGTCAGCTGCAGTTTGGCGGCGCGCTCGATGAGGATCCCCAGCGAGCAGGCCTCCTCGACGCTGGCCCCCGCGATGACGTGGCCGTGATGCGCCAGCAGGACGGCCCTCTTGTCTCCGAGGGCTGCGGTGATGATCTCGCCCTCCTCGTTGCCGACCGGCACCCCCGGCCATGTCGGCAGGAACGCACAGTCGCCGTAGAGCGGGGTGGTGTCCATGTGGGACACGATCAGCGGCACTTCGAGCATCGACAGGGCCGCCACGTGGAACGCGTGGGTGTGCACGATGCATTCGACGTCGGGCCGGGCGCGATAGATCCAGCTGTGAAAAAGGTTGGCCGGGTTGGCGATTCCGTCGCCATCGAGGACGTTGAGGTCCTCGTCGACCAGCAGCAGGTTGGCGTCGGTGATCTCGTCGAACCCCAGGCCGAGCCGCTGGGTGTAGTAGGTGCCGTCGGCCTCGGCGCGGGCGGTGATCTGTCCGGCCAGCCCGGAGTCGTGCCCGGCGTCAAAGAGCGCGCGGCAGGTCAAGGCCAGTTTCTGGCGCGTGGTCAGCTGCGAATCGGCGGCTTCTTTGGTTTGAGAGGCCGTCAACTGCTCGGCGGCCCGGCGCATCAACTCGGATTTGGATTCGGTGAACGTGCCGCCCATGTGACACAATGTAGCAGCTAGGAAACCTTGTGTCATAGGAGCCCCGTGACTGCATTGCTGCGCCCCGTCCGCAGGCAACGCGGCCTCACCCTCGAGCAACTCGCCCGGCAGACGGGCCTGACCAAGAGCTACCTGTCCAAGATCGAACGGGGCCAAAGCACTCCGTCGATCGCGGTGGCCCTGAAGGTCGCGCGGGCGCTCGACGTCGACGTCGGTCGGCTGTTCTCCGCCG
>NZ_JCALDN010000025.1:0-64655 GCF_059812885.1 Mycobacterium sp. NGS33
GTGTCTTCGCAGACGTTTACGTGTCGCGCAAACCGCGGCGGTTAGATCTTCTCGGCGTAGGCCGACCACTCCAGTTGCGAGGCCTTGAGTTTGCGGCCGGTGGGCTCGACGTAGCGCTGCACGAGCTCGTCGGGACCGGCCTGTTCCACCAGCCGCCAGCCGTACTCGCCCAGGAACGCGGCCACCTCGTCGGGCTCCAGCCCGAAATGCCACAGCTGGCGCCGCTCGCGCACGGTGCGGTACAGCGTGCGGGTGCCGTAGCGATTGGTGCCGTCGATGAAATCCCTACGCACGTAGGTGAACACCAATCGGCTGCCGGGCGCGGTCGCGCGCAAGCCGTCCAGGGTGCGCCGCACGGTCGCCTCGGTGAGGTACTGCGTGACGCCCTCGCAGATGAAGAACACCCGGTAGTCGGTGCGATAACCGTGCTCGGCCAGCGAGGTGAGCAGGTCGTCATGCTCGAGGTTCAACGCCACCAACCGGACCGACAGCGGCAATTCGCCGAGTACGCGGCGGACCGTCTTGAACTTGCGCGCGACGTTCACCGGCAGATCGACCTCGAACACCGGGATGCGGACCCGCCGCGTCAACAGGTAGGCGCGGGTGTCGAGGCCCGCCCCGAGGATGACGACGGCGTCGATGTCGTCGAGCGACTCCTTGAGCTTGTCGGCGATAAAACGCTTGCGGCAGGCCAGGTTTGCCCATAAACCCGGACCGGTGAACTCCGAGCCGCGGATCAGCAGCCGACGCACCGGTGCGAAGCGGGTGGCGCCGACGAGCCACCGCAGCGGGGCGGGCAGGAAGAGCTCGGCGAAGTCGTCGTCGACCAGGCGGCGTCCTGGCGCCTCGTTCTGCTCGACGGCGGCCAGCACCATCGGGCCAAATGCCGTCTGCGCAACCGGGTTTCGTGCCATGGCGACTACTTGTTCAGGAAACCCGCGTCGACGGGCAGGGTCACGCCGGTGATGTAGCGAGCCTGGTCGGACACCAGCCACGCCACCGCGTTGGCGATGTCCTCGACGTCGAGCACCTCGACCGGCATGGCGTTGCCCATCGCCCCCGGCGTGTCGGTCGCGGCCGCCATCTTGGCCAGCCATTCGCGGGTGAACTCGTTGTTGATCATCGGCGTCTCGACCCCGGAGGGATGGATCGAATTGACCCGAATCATCTGTCCGGCAAGAAGATTCGCGTAGACCCGCATCAGCCCGACCACCCCGTGCTTGGCGGCGGCATAGCCGACGGAGCCGGCGTCCGGGCTGCCGACCCCGGCCAGCCCCGCGCTCGAACTGATCAACACGATCGACCCGCCGGTGCCCTGCTTGACCATCGTGGGTATCGCGACCTTGATGGTGTGGTAGACGCCGGTCAGGTTGACGTTGATGACGTCGTGCCAACCGTCGTCACCGGATTGCATGGGGGCGATCCCGGCGTTGGCCACCACGATGTCCAGCCGGCCGAATTCGTCCAGGCCGGCCTGCAGCGCCGCCGACAGCGATTCGCGGACGCGGACGTCGCCCTGCCGCGCCACGATGCGTGCGCCGGTGTCTTCCACCAGCTTCACGGTGGCCGCCAGGTCCTCCGGCGTGGCCAGCGCGTAGGGGACGCTGGCGATCTGGTCGCACAGGTCGACGGCGATGATGTCCGCGCCGTCGGCGGCCAGCCGCACCGCGTGCGCGCGGCCCTGCCCGCGCGCCGCGCCGGTGATGAAGGCGACCTTGCCCTTCAGGGGCCCTTCCGACGACCGGGCCATCAGGGCCGCAACTGCCCTTTGGCCGCATCGCCCGCCGGGACCGGCTGCAGCATCTTGATGTCGGGCGCCCCGTCCAGGTGCTCGCCGGCCGCGGTGAACATCTTGGTGACCGCCGGTGCGGTGCTGTGCGCCTTGAGCGCCTCGGCGTCGGCCCACTGCTCGACGAACACGAACGTCTCACCCGACTGGTGCAACGAATACACCTGGCAGCCCGGCTCGTCGTGCACCTCTTCGACGGCCCGCGTGAGGATGTCGCGAACGGTGTCGACCGACTCGGGTTTGACAGTCAAGGTGGCGACGACGACAACGGGCATTGATGGCCTCCTGGGCGCTGCGGGGGTGGGTGACGAGCACGACTTTTTGCAACCGGATGTCACCCTACTCACGCGATTTGGGGGCCGATCCGGGCCATGCCCGACAAGCCGGGCGGTTACCAGTGTGGCGGGTGGTGTAGATGATGCCGTTGCGACTACGCTTGCCGGCATGCCCAGTAAGACCGCCGCCCGCTCCGGAAGCCGAACGAGCAGGTCAAAGGCCACATCGCGCCCCAGCGGGTCGCGGGGAGCGCGCCCGGCGGCGCCCCGCAAGAAGGCCGGTAAGCCCGCCAGGCGGCGTCAGCAGGCGCCGCTGGTTTCCGCCGGGCTGACCTGCGGTCGCGCCATGCGCGCCGTCTGGATGATGGCCGCGCGGGGGACCGGCGGCGCGGCCCGGTCGATCGGGCGGGCCCACGACATCGACCCCGGGCATCGCCGCGACGGCATCGCGCTGCTGCTGCTGGGCTTTTCCGTGGTGGTCGCGGCGAGCTCGTGGTTCCACGCCGCCGGGCCGGTCGGGACGTGGATCGACATGGCGTTGCGGACCTTCATCGGCGCGGGCGTGCTGGCGCTGCCGGTCGCCACCGCGGCGGTGGCGGTGACGCTGATGCGCACCGAACCGAACCCCGATGTGCGGCCCCGGCTGATCCTGGGCGCCAGCCTGATCACCCTGTCGGTGCTCGGGCTGCGCCACCTGTGGTCCGGGTCGCCGGGCGACCCCGACGCCCGCCGCCGCGCGGCCGGTTTCATCGGCTTCGCCATCGGCGGCCCGCTCTCGGACGGGCTCACGCCGTGGATCGCGGCGCCGCTGCTGTTCATCGGCTTCATGTTCGGCCTGCTGCTGCTGACCGGCACCACCATCCGCGAGGTGCCGGTGGTGATGCGCAACCTGTTCCACACCCGGTTCGTCGACGAGGACTACGACGACGAGCCCTACGACTATGCCGACGAGTTCGACGACGACGGGGCCGACCGCGACGGCCACCACGACGAGGCGCCGCCCATCCCGGACGAGCCGCCCGCGCCGGCGTGGTCCCCGGACGACGACGCCCAGGCCGCGCTGCAGGACGACATCCCGACGATGCCCGAGCCCGCCATCCAGCCCTCTGCGCGGGGCCGCAAGCGCGGCCGGTCCGCGGACAAGCACGACACCGTGGAACTGGACCGGGTCGTCGAGGGCCCCTACACGCTGCCGTCGCTGAACCTGCTGGTTGCGGGGGACCCGCCGAAGAAGCGCAGCGCCGCCAACAACGTCATGGCCGACGCCATCACCGAGGTGCTCACCCAGTTCAAGGTGGACGCCGCCGTCACCGGCTGCACCCGCGGGCCGACCGTCACCCGCTACGAGGTCGAGCTGGGGCCGGGCGTGAAGGTCGAGAAGATCACTGCGCTGCAGAAGAACATCGCGTACGCGGTGGCCACCGAGAGCGTGCGCATGCTGGCGCCGATCCCGGGCAAGTCGGCCGTGGGCATCGAGGTGCCCAACACCGACCGGGAAATGGTGCGGCTGGCCGACGTCCTCACCGCCCCGTCGACCCGGCGCGACCACCACCCGCTGGTGATCGGGCTCGGCAAGGACATCGAGGGCGACTTCATCTCGGCCAACCTGGCCAAGATGCCGCACCTGCTGGTGGCCGGCTCCACGGGATCCGGTAAGTCCAGCTTCGTCAACTCGATGCTGATCTCGCTGCTGGCGCGCGCCACCCCCGAAGAGGTCAGGATGATCCTGATCGACCCGAAGATGGTGGAACTCACCCCGTACGAAGGCATTCCGCACCTGATCACCCCGATCATCACCCAGCCCAAGAAGGCGGCGGCCGCGCTGGCGTGGCTGGTCGAGGAGATGGAGCAGCGCTACCAGGACATGCAGGCCTCCCGGGTGCGCCACATCGACGACTTCAACGAGAAGGTGCGCTCGGGCGCGATCACCGCGCCGCTGGGCAGCCAGCGCGAGTACCGGCCCTACCCGTATGTGGTGGCGATCGTCGACGAGCTGGCCGACCTGATGATGACCGCGCCCCGCGACGTCGAGGACGCCATCGTGCGGATCACCCAGAAGGCCCGCGCCGCCGGCATTCACCTGGTGCTGGCCACCCAGCGGCCGTCGGTGGACGTGGTCACCGGCCTGATCAAGACGAACGTCCCGTCCCGGCTGGCGTTCGCGACGTCGTCGCTCACCGACAGCCGCGTCATCCTCGACCAGGCCGGCGCGGAGAAGCTGATCGGCATGGGCGACGGCCTGTTCCTGCCGATGGGCGCGGGCAAGCCGATCCGGCTGCAGGGCGCGTACATCACCGACGAGGAGATCCACGCCGTCGTCACGGCCTGCAAGGACCAGGCCGAGCCCGAGTACACCGAGGGCGTCACCGCCGCCAAGCCCACCGGCGAACGCACCGACGTCGACCCCGACATCGGTGACGACATGGACGTGTTCCTGCAGGCCGTCGAGCTGGTGGTGTCCAGCCAGTTCGGCTCCACGTCGATGCTGCAGCGCAAGCTGCGCGTCGGCTTCGCCAAGGCCGGCCGGCTGATGGACCTGATGGAGACCCGCGGCATCGTCGGGCCCTCGGAGGGTTCCAAGGCGCGCGAGGTGCTGATCAAGCCCGACGAGCTGGCCGGAACGCTGGCGCTGATCCGCGGCGGCAGCGACGCCGACGGCGGCGACCCCGACGTCGACTAGTCCGCTTAAAGCACCAGCAGCATCCGCGAGTTGCCGAGAATGTTCGGCTTGACGTAGCTGAGGTCCAGGAACTCGGCGACGCCGATGTCGTAGGAGCGGCACATCTCCTCGAACACCTCGGCGGTCACCGGCGTGCCCTCGATCTCGGTGAAGCCATGCCGGGCGAAGAACTCGGTCTCGAACGTCAACACGAACAGCCGCTTCAGCGCGAGCTCGCGGGCGACCTCGAGCAGCCGGTCGACGATCGCGTGGCCGATCCCGTGGCCGGTCATCTCCGGATCGACCGCGACGGTGCGGACCTCGCCGAGGTCGGACCACAACACGTGCAGCGCCCCGCACCCGACCACCCGGCCTGGAAAATCCGGGTGTTCGGCCACCCAGAACTCCTGCACGGCCTCGTACAGCGTCACGAGATTCTTCTCGAGCAGGATCTTCCCGGCGTAGGTGTCGACCAGGCGCTTGATGGCCGGAACATCGGAGGTTCGCGCGCGCCGAACCAGCGGCCGATATCGCTGCGGACTTCTGCTCACGGCTAACAGTATCGACATCTCGGACGGCGGTGCTGGTCAACCGCTATTCTGTTGCCGTGTCGGGGCAGCCGCAGACGGGTCCGCTAACTGGACCGCCGGGCCGCGCAAACATCGCCAACCTGGCCAATACCCTGACCCTGTTGCGGCTGGTGCTGGTGCCGGTCTTCCTGCTGGCCCTGTTTGCCGGTGACGGCCGCGAAACCGGTTTCCGCGTCGTCGCTTTCGTCATTTTCGCGGTCGCCTGCATCACCGATCGGCTGGACGGGCTGCTGGCCCGCAACTACGGCATGGCGACCGAATTCGGCGCCTTCGTCGATCCGATCGCCGACAAGACGCTGGTGGGGTCGGCGCTGATCGGGCTCTCGATGCTGGGGGAGCTGCCGTGGTGGGTGACGGTGCTGATCCTGACGCGCGAATTCGGGGTGACCGTGCTGCGGCTGGCCGTCATCCGCCGCGGCGTCATCCCGGCCAGCTGGGGCGGCAAACTGAAGACCGTGGTGCAGGTGCTGGCCATCGGATTGTTCGTGCTGCCCTGGACGGGATCGCCGGGGCCGTTCCGGGTGGTCGCGGCGGTGGTGATGGGCGCGGCGATCGTCCTGACGGTGATCACCGGCATCGACTACGTCGTGTCGACCGTCCGGGAAGTGCGCCGCACACCCGGCTGATTCTCCGGCGCCGACCGGGAACCAGATCACCGCTCTCGGCGTTCACCTAGTGAGCGCCCGCCGCGGCAGTACGTGCCGCGCAGGGACGACGGACGAAGGAGGGCGGGATGGCGCCATTGGTGCGCGAGGTCATCGGCGACGTGTTGCGCGAGGCCCGCACGACACAGGGCCGCACGCTGCGCGAGGTCTCCGATTCGGCGCGGGTGAGCCTCGGCTACCTGTCCGAGGTGGAGCGCGGCCGCAAGGAGCCCTCGAGCGAGCTGCTGAACGCCATCTGTGACGCACTGGACGTCCCGTTGTCGTCGGTTCTGATCCACGCCGGCGAGCGGATGGCCAGCGAGGAGCGCACGGCCGTCGGCGCGCCCACGGACGGGGCGGGCGGCACCAGCATCAAGGTCGTCATCCCCCCGGTGGCGTCGCTGGCGCTGGCCTGAGCGCCGGGGCCCGATCCCGCGTAAGGGGTGGGGCGATCGGCGCCGACCCATTAAATTGAGCGACAGGCGCAGAGCCGTTCAGGCCCATCCGGGGACCCTCCGGATCCCAAGAAGCGAAGGTGGAGCTAACTCATGGCCAATCCGTTCGTCAAGGCGTGGAAGTACCTCACGGCGCTGTTCAACGCCAAGATCGACGAGCACGCCGACCCGAAAGTGCAGATCCAGCAGGCCATCGAGGAAGCGCAGCGCACGCATCAGGCGCTGACCCAGCAGGCCGCGCAGGTCATCGGCAACCAGCGGCAGCTGGAGATGCGGCTCAACCGTCAGCTGGCGGACGTGGAGAAGCTGCAGGTCAACGTGCGTCAGGCGTTGACGCTGGCCGACCAGGCCACCGCGGCCGGCGACACCGCCAAGGCGACCGAATACAACAACGCCGCCGAGGCGTTCGCCGCCCAGCTGGTGACCGCCGAGCAGAGCGTCGAAGACCTCAAGACGCTGCACGACCAGGCGCTGGGGGCCGCCGCGCAGGCCAAGAAGGCCGTCGAGCAGAACGCCATGATGCTGCAGCAGAAGATCGCCGAGCGCACCAAGCTGCTCAGCCAGCTCGAGCAGGCCAAGATGCAGGAACAGGTGAGCGCCTCACTGCAGTCCATGAGCGATCTCGCCGCCCCCGGCAACGTCCCCAGCCTCGACGAGGTGCGCGACAAGATCGAGCGCCGCTACGCCAACGCGATCGGGGCGGCCGAGCTCGCCCAGGGTTCGGTGCAGGGCCGGATGCTCGAGGTCGAGCAGGCCGGCGTGCAGATGGCCGGTCATTCCCGGCTGGAACAGATTCGCGCCTCGATGCGCGGTGAGGCCCTGCCGACCGGCGGGACGCCGGCCGCGGGGACCACCCCGGCGACGCCCGCACCCGCGGAGAGCGCCGGCGGCTCGGTCACCGAGAAGCCACTTGGCCAGTAGTCGGAGCGTCATGGCGGTGAAGGCGTCGCAGCCCGGTCCGTGGCGCGCGCTGCTGCACCGGGGACTGGCCACCGCGGCCGACCTTTCCGACGTGGTGGCCCGCAAGCTCAGCGCCGCCGCCGACCCGCGCGCACGCCAGCTGCGCCGCCGCCGGCGCGCCTTGCGCTGGGGCCTGATCTTCAGCGCCGGATGTGTGTTCTGGGCGGCGGTGACGATGCTGCTCGCGGCCTGGGGCTGGTTTGCGCTGCTGCTCGAAATCACCGGCGGCGTCGCGGTTTTCATGGCCATCCCGGCGACGCTGTTGCTGCTTCGCTACCGCTGGCTGCGGTCCGAGCCGCTGCCGGTGCCCCTGACCACCACCGCGCGCCGGCTACCGCCACCGGGTTCGGCGGCGCGCCCGGCGATGTACGCGCTGGGCGCCTCGGAGCGCGGATTTTCGTCTCTGGTGGCGGTGATCGAGCGGGGCGCGATGTTGCCGACCGCCGAGATTCGCGACCTGACCGCCGCCGCCACCAGGACCTCGGCCGCCATGGCGTCCACCGCCGCGCAGGTGGTGTCGATGGAGCGGGCGGCACAGGCCAGCGCGGAATCCCGGACGCATCTGGTGCCCACCATCAACGCGTTCACCGCGCAGCTGTCCGCCGGCGTTCGTCAATACAACGAAATGGTCACCGCGGCAGCGCAATTGGTGTCGTCGGCGAACGGGGACGGGTCGGCCGCGTCGCAGCATTACCGCGCGGAGCTGGCCGGGGCGACGGACCGGCTCCTCGGTTGGGCGCAGGCCTTCGATGAACTCGGCGGACTGCGCGGGACCGGCTAGTCGGCCAAACGCGGTGTCAGAACGTCGCTTTCAGCGACGGGACCACCAGTGCCGCCAGGCCACGCGCGGTGGCCTTGAGCATGTCGAAAAAGTCAAAGTAGTCCCGCCACAGCGTGATTCGCCCGTTGTGGACCTCGAACACGCCGCACACCCAGAACTGCAGACGCAGCGGGCCGAAGATCAGCGCATCGGTGCGTTCGGTGAGCACCGCGCCGCCGTCGGCCGCGATGCGGTGGATCTTCACCTCGAAGGCCGCGCGGCCTTCCATTTGGCGAAACAGCTTGATGGCCCTGGCCCTGCCGTGGATGGTGGGCAGGCCGACGTTTTCGTAGACGAGGTCGTCGGCCAGCGCGGCGTCCGCGGCGTCGTAATCCGCCTCCTGCAGCGCATTCAGAAAGCCTTCGACCGTGCGGGTGTTCGCAACGGTGGTCCCAGTCAGCTCGGTCATCTTGTCAGCGTAGGCGCGTGGCCGCGTCGCGCTGTGGCAGGGTAAGCACGATGCGCGTCGCCGTGGTCGCCGGGCCGGATCCCGGGCATTCGTTCCCGGCGATCGCGCTGTGCCAACGCTTCGCCGAAGCCGGCGACGAGCCCACGATCTTCACCGGAGCCGAATGGCTCGACGCCGCCCGCGGCGCCGGCATCGACGCCGTCGCGCTGGACGGGCTGGCCGCCACCGACGACGACGTCGACGCCGGGGCCAGGATCCACCGGCGCGCCGCGCGGATGGCCGTGCTCAACGTGCCCGCGCTGCGCGAACTCGCGCCCGATTTGGTGGTGTCCGACGTCATCACCGCCGGCGGCGGCATGGCCGCCGAACTGCTGGGCATCCCGTGGATCGAACTCAACCCGCACCCGCTGTACCTGCCGTCCAAAGGGCTCCCGCCGATCGGCAGTGGCCTGGCGCCGGGCACCGGCATCCGGGGCCGGCTACGCGACGCCGCGATGCGCGCGCTGACGGCGCGATCCTGGCGGGCCGGGCTGCGCCAACGCGGGATGGCGCGCGCGGAGATCGGCCTGCCCGTCCGCGATCCCGGGCCGCTGCGGCGGCTGATCGCGACGCTGCCCGCGCTGGAGGTTCCCCGCCCGGACTGGCCGGCAGAGGCCGTCCTGGTCGGGCCGTTGCACTTCGAGCCGACCGACCGGGTCCTCGAGGTCCCGGCCGGCTCCGGGCCGGTGGTGGTCATCGCGCCGTCGACCGCGCTGATCGGAACCGAAGGCCTGGCCGAGGTCGCGTTGGGGTGCCTGACGCCGGGGGAGACCATGCCGGCGGGCTCGCGCCTGCTGGTGTCACGGCTGGACGGACCGGAACTGACGGTGCCGCCCTGGGCGGCGGTCGGCCTGGGACGCCAGGACGCGCTGCTCGCGCACGCCGACCTGGTGATCTGCGGCGGCGGCCACGGCATGGTGGCCAAGACGCTGCTGGCCGGCGTGCCGCTGGTGGTGGTGCCCGGCGGCGGCGACCAGTGGGAGATCGCCAACCGGGTGCTGCGCCAGGGCAGCGCGCGGCTGATCCGGCCGCTGACCGCCGACGCGTTGGTGGCCGCGGTCAACGAGGTGCTGTCGTCGCCGCGCTACCGGGCGGCGGCCCAGACCGCGGCCGCCGGCATCGCCGACGTCGCCGATCCGGTCCGGGTGTGCCGCGACGCCCTTGCGGTGGCCGGATGATCGGCGGCGCGCCGCCCGGGACGCCTTATGCTTCGGCGGGAGGCACGGGAGGCATTCGATGAGGATCGTCACGACAATCGCCGCCGGCGCCCTGCTGGCCGGCTCGCTGGCCGGTGCGGCCGTCGCGCACGCCGACAGTCCCGAGGAACAGCAGGCATGCCAGTTGATGGACGACCCTGCCGCCGCCCAACAGGGACTGGCCCCGGCCGAATACACCTTCATGCAGCTGCGGGCCACCATGTCGGCCCAACGCGCGCGCGACATCATGTCGATCGCGGTCCACGAGGACTGCCCGAACCACATCATCGATCTGCCGGCCAGCTGGAGGTAGGTGCCTGCGCGCTCAGGTGTCCGTTCCAGGCGGGCTGGGTATGTTGGCTGGCGTGCGGCTAACGGAGTTTCACGAGCGGGTGGTGCTGCGCTTCGGCACCACCTACGGGTCCTCGGTGCTGGTGGATCACGTGCTGAGCGGCTTCGGCGGACGCACGGCCGCCCAGGCCATCGAGGCGGGCATCGAGCCCCGCGACGTGTGGCGGGCGTTGTGCGTCGACTTCGACGTACCGCGGGAGCAGTGGTGACCGCCGCCCGTCATTCGTAGGCCGGGTAGCCGTTCTGCCGCAGCACGGTGGCCAGGTGCACGGCGTTGCGCGCCGCATTCCCGGTGGCCGACGCGACCGCCTCCGGCACGTCGTCGAGGTCGGTGTAGTCCGTGCCCTGCATGGCCTCGCCGTTCCAGTAGGTGCAGCCCTGCGCGGCGATCGAGAACCCGATGTCGTTGAGCGCCTGGAAGAGATCGGCCACGATCTTGTGCGCCCCGTCCTCGTTGCCCACGACCGCGGCCAGCGCCACCTTGCCCACCATCGCCGGCCGTCCCGCGTCGTCGGTGTCGGACAGCTCGGCGTCGAGGCGCTCCAGGACGCGCTGGGCGACGCTGGACATGTGGCCGACCCAGGTCGGCGTCGAGACGATGACGATGTCCGCCGATTTGACCTTGTCCAGCAGCGCCGGCCACTCGTCGCCCGGGCCCATGTCGGCCTCGACGCCCGGCAGCAGGTTCAGGTCGACGCAGCGCACCTTTTCACCCTCGACGCCCGCGCCGCGCAGCTGATCGAGCACTTGGTCGGCGAGCAGCTCGCTGCTGGACGGCGCCGGGCTCTTCTTCAACGAGCAGATCAACGCGATGGCGCGCAGGGACGGTGTTGCGGCTGAGGACATGGTGGCCAGATACCCCGGCGGGACAGCGGCAAACGACCTCCGCGCCCGATCGGCCCTATCGCGGCACCCGGTGCAGCACGCAGTCACCGCACAGCGAGCCCCCGGGCAGCCGATAGAACAGGCAGCAGCTGCGGCGCCGGAAACCCAGCTGCGGGCCGGTGATGACGCCGGAACCGGCCAGCACGCCGGTGTCCAGCAGCGACTCGGTCATACCGACGGTCGCGGTGCGCAGGTCGGGCCGGGCCGCCATCAGGGCCCGCGCGGCGCCCACCAGCGCCGAGGCGATGTTGCCCGCGAGCAGGGCGGGCGCCAGGTTGACCCGCAGGCCGGCGGCGAGCGGTTGCAGGTGCTCGTCGACCACGGCCCGGTACAGCGCGTCGGGCGAATCGACGGCCGTGCCGTCGGGTCTGGGCAGTCGGAGCCGGGCATCGTCGTCGGCGCGGTGCAGGTCATCGAGGTCGGGGACGACGCCGTGGCCGATCGCGCAGGCGAGCACCGGTGACCACAGCCGGGCGGCGTGGGCGAGGTGAACCAGCGACGCGCCGATCCGCAGGTCCGTGGTGTGGTAGCGGCGGGCGGTGGCCTCGACCAGGTCGGCGCAACCGTCGGCGTAGGACCGGGCGACCGGATGCCATCCCGCCGCGTCCCCGCCCACGGTCAGAGCGAAAAAGCCTCCGTATGAAGCCGTTTCGGCCAGCTGGGCGGAGATGTCCATGGGTTCGCGACCGCCTCCCGGGCAGATCGGCCCCGAGAAGGCCCGTCGGCGCCTTTCGGGAGCCGATGTTGCCACACGTGCCGGGGGCACAACGGCGTGTCGAACTTGAATCGAACACCTGTTCGGCTAGTGTGGTGAGCGTTCGGCCAGTCAACTTGTCGGTGGCCTTCTCTAGTGTCACCGCCAACCGACCGATACCGGTCAGACGAACACCGACTATAGGAGAGGCACCATGGCGCAAGCCCCCGATCGCGAGAAGGCTCTCGAACTGGCGATGGCCCAGATCGAAAAGAGCTACGGCAAAGGCTCGGTGATGCGTCTCGGCGACGAGACGCGTCAGCCGATTTCGATCATCCCCACCGGATCCATCGCACTGGACGTGGCCCTGGGCATCGGCGGGCTGCCCCGCGGCCGGGTCGTGGAGATCTACGGCCCGGAATCCTCGGGTAAGACCACCGTCGCCCTGCACGCGGTGGCCAACGCCCAGGCCGCCGGCGGCGTCGCCGCCTTCATCGACGCCGAGCACGCCCTGGACCCGGAGTACGCCAAGAAGCTCGGCGTGGACACCGATTCCCTGCTGGTCAGCCAGCCCGACACGGGGGAGCAGGCCCTCGAGATCGCCGACATGCTGATCCGCTCCGGCGCGCTGGACATCCTGGTCATCGACTCGGTGGCCGCGCTGGTGCCACGCGCCGAGCTCGAAGGCGAGATGGGCGACAGCCACGTCGGGCTGCAGGCCCGGTTGATGAGCCAGGCGCTGCGGAAAATGACTGGCGCGCTGAACAATTCGGGCACCACCGCGATCTTCATCAACCAGCTGCGCGAGAAGATCGGGGTGATGTTCGGCAGCCCCGAAACCACCACGGGTGGAAAGGCTTTGAAGTTCTACGCGTCGGTGCGCATGGACGTACGCCGGATCGAGACGCTCAAGGACGGCACCAACGCGGTCGGTAACCGCACCCGGGTCAAGATCGTCAAGAACAAGGTGGCGCCACCCTTCAAGCAGGCCGAGTTCGACATCCTCTACGGCCAGGGCATCAGCCGGGAAGGCTCGCTGATCGACATGGGTGTGGAGCAGGGCTTCATCCGCAAGTCCGGTTCCTGGTTCACCTATGAGGGCGAGCAGCTCGGCCAGGGCAAGGAGAACGCCCGCACCTTCTTGAAGGAAAACGACGAAGTCGCCAACGAGATCGAGAAGATGATCAAGGAAAAGCTCGGCATTGGCGCGGTCGTGACCGATGACGACGTCCTGCCCGCCCCCGTCGACTTCTGAGCCCTCCCGCGAGGAGCAGGCGCGGGCGCTGTGCCTGCGCCTGCTCACCGCGAGAGCGCGCACCCGCGCGGAGCTGCGCGGCCGGCTGGCCCAACGCGGCTATCCCGACGACGTCAGCGAGCGGGTCCTCGACCGGTTGGCCTCCGTCGGCCTGATCGACGACGCCGACTTCGCCCAGCAGTGGGTGCAGTCCCGCCGCATCCACGCCGGGAAAAGCAAGCGCGCCCTGGCCGCCGAACTGCACACCAAGGGCGTCGACAACGACGTGATCACCTCGGTGCTCGCCGGGATCGACGCCGGCGCCGAGCGGGACCGGGCGGAGCAGTTGGTCCGGTCCAAGCTGCGCCGGGAAACGCTCAACGACGACGATGCGCGGGTGACCCGCAGGCTGGTGGGGATGCTGGCGCGCCGTGGCTACAGCCAGAACATGGCGTGCGAGGTCGTCTTCGCCGAGCTGGCGGCCGAACGGGAGCGGCGCCGGGTCTAAGCCCTGACGTGCGGTTTCTCGCGTGCCGACCGGCCGCCGTACCATGGCCCCGTGACTTCGATGGTGGCGAGCGACGCCGACGCCGCGGACGCGGCCGCCGCTGCCGCGCCCACGCGCACCTACCAAGTCCGCACCTATGGCTGCCAGATGAACGTCCACGACTCGGAACGCTTGGCGGGACTGCTGGAAGCGGCCGGATACCGGCGGGCGGCCGAGGGTGCCGACGCCGACGTGGTCGTGTTCAACACCTGCGCGGTCCGGGAGAACGCCGACAACAAGCTGTACGGCAACCTCAGCCACCTGGCGCCGCGCAAGCGCGGCAATCCCGAGATGCAGATCGCCGTCGGTGGCTGCCTGGCCCAAAAGGACCGCGACGCGTTGCTGCGCAAGGCGCCCTGGGTCGACGTCATCTTCGGCACCCACAACATCGGATCGCTGCCCACCCTGCTGGAGCGGGCCAGGCACAACAAGGTCGCCCAGGTCGAGATCGCCGAGGCGCTGCAGGAGTTCCCGTCGTCACTGCCCAGCGCACGCGAATCCGCCTATGCCGCTTGGGTTTCCGTTTCGGTCGGGTGCAACAACAGTTGCACGTTCTGCATCGTCCCGTCACTGCGGGGCAAAGAGGTCGACCGCAGCCCGGACGACGTCCTGGCCGAGGTGAGGTCGCTGGTGGCCGACGGCGTGCTCGAGGTCACGCTGCTGGGCCAGAACGTCAACGCCTACGGGGTGTCCTTCGCCGACCCGGAGCTGCCCCGCGACCGTGGCGCGTTCGCCCGCCTGCTGCGGGCCTGCGGCGACATCGACGGGCTGGAGCGGGTGCGGTTCACCTCGCCGCATCCCGCCGAATTCACCGACGACGTCATCGAGGCCATGGCTCAGACGCCCAACGTCTGCCCCGCCCTGCACATGCCGCTGCAGTCCGGATCCGACCGGGTGCTGCGCGCGATGCGGCGCTCGTACCGCGCCGAGCGCTACCTCGGCATCATCGACCGGGTCCGGGCCGCCATGCCGCACGCCGCCATCACCACCGACCTGATCGTCGGGTTCCCCGGCGAGACCGAAGCGGACTTCGCCGCCACGCTGGACGTGGTGCGTGCGGCCCGGTTCTCGGCCGCGTTCACCTTCCAGTACTCCAAGCGGCCCGGCACCCCGGCGGCTGAACTCGACGGGCAGATCCCGAAAGCCGTTGTGCAGGAACGCTATGAGCGGCTGATCGAGCTGCAGGAGGCGATCTCGCTGGAGGGCAACCAGGCGTTGATCGGCCAGACCGTCGAATTGCTGGTCGCCACCGGTGAAGGCCGCAAGGACAGCCGCACCGCCCGCATGAGCGGGCGGGCCCGCGACGGCCGGCTGGTGCACTTCGCCGTCGACACACCAGGCGAGGTCAGGCCCGGTGACATCGTCACCACGGTGATCACCGGGGCCGCACCCCACCACCTCATCGCCGACGCGGGCGTCGTCGCGCATCGCCGCACCCGGGCGGGCGATGCCCACGCCACCGGGCAGCGCCCGCGCGGCACCGGCCTCGGCATGCCCGCAGTCGGGCCGCCCGCCGGCCCGGCCGAACCCCTTGGATGTGCACGATGAACAACGAGATGAACCACGACGACGCACAGCTCGGCGCCCTGCGCACCGAGATCGAGGCTGCCGAACGCCGGGTGGCCCGCGGAATCGACCCCGGCCCGCGGGCCTTCTTCGTGTCGATCCTGGTGTTCGTGCTGCTGGCGTCGTTCGTCTTGCCGCACACCGGCGACGTGCGCGGCTGGGACGTGCTGTTCGGTAGCCACCACGCCGGCGCGGCCGCCGTCGCCCTGCCGTCGCGGGTGTTCGCCTGGCTGGCGCTGGTATTCGGTGTGGGCTTCTCGATGCTGGCGTTGGTGACGCGGCGCTGGGCGCTGGCCTGGGTCGCGTTGGCGGGCACGGCCATCGCGGGCGCCGCGGGCATGCTGGCGATCTGGTCGCGTCAGACGGTCTCCGCGGGCCACCCTGGGCCGGGCTGGGGCCTGATCGTCGCCTGGCTGACCGTGCTCGTGCTGACCTACCACTGGGCCCGGGTGGTCTGGTCGCGCACCATCGTGCAACTGGCCGCCGAGGAACAGCGGCGCCGCGTCGCGGCGCAGCAGTCGACCTCGCTGCTCGACGGTCTGGACAAGCCCGCCGCGACCGAGAACGGCGACGACCCCGGAACGCCCAAGGGCGCCTGACCGCAGCTAGGGCTTGCGGGTCAGGGCCTCGACGGCCGCCTGCGCCCACTGCCGCCACTGCTCGGCGTTGGCTCGAGCCTCGTCGGCTTCCTTGGTCCGGCCCGCCGCCGCGGCCTTATGGGCCTGCTGTTCGTATTGCTCGGCGCGGGCCTGGAACTGCTCGGCGCGGGCCTGGGCCTGCGGGTCGGACCAACCCGGGTCGCCGGCGTCGCGCACCTTCTTCTCGACGGCGCGCAGCCGGCGCTCCAGCTCGGCGGACCGCTCGCGCGGGACCTTGCCGATCGCATCCCACTTCTCGGTGATCGCGCGCAGCGCCGCCCGGGCGGCGTCGTGGTTGCTGGTGTCCAGCTTCTCCGCCTCGGCCAGCAGCGCCTCTTTGGCGGTCGCGTTGGCGCGGAACTCCGCGTCCTTTTCCGCGGTCACGGCGTTGCGGGCGGCGAAGAACACGTCCTGGGCGGCCTTGAACCGCCGCCACAGGGCGTCGTCGACCTCCCGGGTCGCCCGCCCGGCCGCCTTCCACTCGGTCAGCAGCTTGCGGAATTCCGCGCTGGTCGCGGTCCAATCGGTCGAATCGGACAGCTCCTCGGCCCGCTCGCACAGGCGTTCCTTGGCCTGGCGGATCACCGAGCGTTCCCGGTCGAGCTCGGCGAAATGCGATCCCCGCCGCCGATTGAAGGCTTCCCGGGCCGCGGAGTAGCGCTTCCACAAGGCGTCGTCGACCTTGCGGTCGACGCCGCTGATCGTCTTCCACTCGTCGAGGATCGCGCGGAACCGGTCGCCGGCGGCCTTCCACTGCGTCGAGTTGGCGGCCAGCTCCTCGGCCTCGGCGGCCAGCGCCTCCTTGCGGGCGGTCTGGGTGGCCCGATGCTCCTCGCGCCGGGAGCGCTCCGCGGCGACCGTCGCCTCGGCGTGCTCGGCGATGGTGGTCAACCGGCCCGCCAGGGCATCGATGTCGCCCAGCACGGCCGCCGTCGGCAGCGTCTCGGCCAGCTCGGCCGCGTGCGCCTTGATCTTGCGGGCGTCGCCGCTTCCGGAGGCCAGGCGCTCCTCCATCAGGGTGACCTCGGTGGCCAGGTCGTCGAAGCGCCGGCCGAAGTGGGCGAAGGCCGCCTCACGGTCGCCGGCCTGCCAGGAGCCTATGATGCGCTCGCCGGCGGAGCTGACCAGCCACACGGTGCCGTCGTCGTCCACCCGCCCGAACTGATGCGGATTGCTCGGCGGCGGCATCACCAGCGGATGCGCGGTGGTGGGTCGCGGTGTCGGCCGGGGGCCGGGACGCGGTCCCGGGCGCGGCACTGGCCGAGCTGATTCGTCGCGAGGCTCGTCAGACGTCATGCGCTCGTCACTACCTTTCGCAACCTTCCGCGCGGTCCGTGTCCCGCGCACCTGCCGCGCGTAGCGGCACCGTCTCCTGCAGCTGCCGAAGGCCCGAGGTGGGGTTCCCTCCCAACAGCCGCTTAACGATATTCAAGCAGCTTGCTCTGCCCCACGCCGCCACCTTGGCATTCCTGACCGGGCCGGCACCAGCGGTGTGCCGACGCCCCGTGGATGCTCGGGTGGCGGCGGTCGATCGGGCGAACGGCCGCCCAGGCCGCGCGCCTAGCCGCGGCGAGGGGCGCGGCCGACGGCTCGCCCGGGCGCGCGCGGCGATGGTGTGACACTCATCCCATCCGTCGCGCCGGCCCGGTCCCGAAAAACGCTGGCAGCGAAGGGCCTTAGCCGTCACTCACAGCGGCCTGTGTACTTCTCTTAGAGTTATCCCACGCAATGCATAGATTGCTGAAGTAATAGTTGAACGGTTACCTACGGGGCAGTGAGCAACGTGCGGAACGTCATAAATTTGTAGTTGAACTGAACGCAAATTGTGCGTGTATTTGCCTGCGCCCCGGGGAAAGCTGGGTCGAACGGTCTAGGGGCGAAGGGGTCGAGAATGTCGAAGGTCGATGTCGCGGCGTTGCTTGCTTTGTGCGCGGCGCTGGCATCCGCGGTCGGCGACGTGATCCGTCAGCGCTCAGCGCACGAGATCACCGACAAGCCGGTCGGGCACCTGGAACTGTTCCGCATGTCGCTCAAGGACAGCCGGTGGTGGCTGGGCGGCCTGGCCGCGATCACCAATTACAGTCTGCAGGCCGCCGCCCTGGCCTGGGGCTCGGTGGTGCTGGTGACCGCGCTGCAGGTGGCCGCGCTGCTGTTCGCGCTGCCCATCTACGCGCGGCTGGCCCATCACCGGGTGATGCCCCGCGAGTGGATGTGGGCCCTCATCCTGGCCGCCGGGCTTGCGGTGGTCATCATCGTCGGCGACCCGGCATCCGGCCAGCAGCGCGGGCTGATGCGCACCTGGATCATCGTCGCCCTGGTCATGGTCCCGCTGCTGGTGGCCTGCGTGGTGGCGGCGCGGCGCTGGTCCGGAAGCCCGTTCGCGGCCGTGCTGCTCGCGGTGGTGGCCGGCTCCTCGTTGGCGCTGTTCGCGGTGCTGACCAAGGGCATCGTCGAGATGTCCGAGCGCGGCCCGATGGCCGTGCTGACCTCGCCGGAGTTCGTGCCGTGGCTGCTGGTGGCGCTGACCGGGATGATCTTCCAGCAATCGGCCTTCCGCGCCGGGACGCTCACCGCGTCACTGCCGACGATGACGGTCGCCAAGCCGGTGGTCGCCGGGGTGCTCGGTGTGCTGGTGCTGGACGAGACGCTGGGCGCCCACGGACCCATGGCGTTCGTGCTGGTGGGCGCGGTCGCGGTGGTCATCGGCGCCACGATCGCCCTGGCCCGCGGCGAGGCCGCCAGCATCGATCAGTCCGATTCCCGCGGGGACGGTGCCTCGCGAAAAGTGCCGCCCCGCGAGGCCAACGCCGAAGACGACTTCGGCCCCTTCAGTGATCGTCTGGTGGTGGCCGACACCTCCGGGTGGTGACCTCCGGCGCCTGGGCGTGCCGAACTAGTGCGGGGTCGTCGGCGCCGCCACGTTAGTTTGGTGGCGTGCTGAGCGCGATCGCGATCGTCCCGTCGGCGCCGGTCCTGGTCCCCGAGCTGGCCGGAGCGGCCGCGGCCGAGGTGGCCGACCTGGTCGCCGCGACGCTCGCCGCGGCGGCGCTGCTGCCCGACCGCTGGGTGGCGATCGGGACGGCCCCCAACGACGACGAATTCGGTCCCGACACCGTGGGCACGTTCGCCGGTTTCGGCGTCGACGTGCCCGTGCAACTGTCTCCGCGACCCGACGGCGCCGCGGCGCCCGTGCCCCTGCCGGTGTGCGCGCTGCTGGCCGCCTGGGTGCGTGGGCAGGCGCAGCCGCAGGCCAGCGCGCAGGTCCGGGTCTACCGCGCCGACCAGGACGGCGCCACCGCGCGGCGCCTCGGCGAGCACCTGCGCGCCGAGATCGACCGGTCGCCCGAGCCGGTCGGGGTGCTGGTGGTGGCCGACGGCGTGAACACGCTGACCCCGGCGGCCCCCGGCGGATACGACCCCGCCAACGCCGCGGCGCAAGCGGCGCTGGACGACGCGCTGGGCAGCGGCGACGTCGCCGCGCTGGGCAGGCTGCCGGACCAGATCGTGGGACGGGTCGCATTTCAGGTGCTGGCCGGGCTGGCCGGGCCGGGCCCCCGATCGGCCAAGGAGCTGTACCGCGGAGCGCCCTACGGGGTGGGCTACTTCGCCGGCGTCTGGCAGGTGTGACGGCCGCCGTGCGCCCCCTGGCGATCATCGGCCCCACGGGCACCGGCAAGTCGCAGCTGGCGCTCGACTTCGCCGACCGGGTCGATCGGCTCGGTGTCCGGGCCGAGATCGTCAACGCCGACGCCATGCAGCTCTATCGCGGCATGGACATCGGCACCGCGAAGCTGCCCGTCGAGCAACGCCGCGGCATCCCACATCACCAGCTCGACGTCCTCGACGTCACCGAGACCGCGACCGTGGCCCGCTACCAGAACGCCGCCGCGGCCGACGTCGAAGCCATCGCGGCCCGCGGTGCGGTGCCCGTCATCGTGGGCGGCTCGATGCTCTACATCCAGTCGCTGCTCGACGACTGGTCGTTTCCCGCCACCGACCCCGCGGTGCGCGCCCGCTGGGAGCGGCGGCTGGCCGAGGTCGGGGTGGGCGAGTTGCACGCCGAGCTGGCCCGACGCGATCCCGCCGCGGCCGCGTCGATCCTGCCCACCGATGCCCGGCGCACCGTGCGCGCTCTGGAGGTGGTCGAGCTGACCGGTCAGCCGTTCGCCGCGTCGGCGCCCCAGATCGGCGCGCCGCGCTGGGACACCGCCATCGTCGGGCTGGACTGCGAGACAACGATTCTCGACGACCGGCTGGCGCGGCGCACCGACGCGATGTTCGACCAGGGTCTGGTCGGCGAGGTGATCGGGCTGCTGCAGCGGGGCTTGCGCGACGGGGTGACCGCCTCGCGCGCGCTGGGCTACGCGCAGGTGCTCGCCGCCCTGGATGCCGGTGGGGGCGACGAGCAGCTGCGTGCCGCGCGCGAGCAGACCTTCGTCGGCACCCGGCGCTACGTCCGCCGCCAGCGGTCCTGGTTCCGGCGGGACCACCGGGTGCGGTGGCTCGATGTCGGCGCGGCGACGCCGGAGCAGCGCGCCGACGTCCTCGACGCCGCCGTGCGGGCCTGGCGCCACGTATCCTGAGCAGGTGAAATTCACCAAGGGTCACGGCACCCAGAACGACTTCGTCGTGCTGCCGGACCCGCACGCCCAGCTGAGCCTGACCGGACCGCGGGTCGCCGCGCTCTGCGACCGGCGCCGTGGGCTGGGCGCCGACGGGGTGTTGCGGGTCACCACGGCCGGGGCGGCGGTGTCGGCCGGCGTGCTCGACCGGGTGCCCGACGGTGTGGATCCCGGCGATTGGTACATGGACTACCGCAACGCCGACGGGTCCGTCGCCCAGATGTGCGGCAACGGCGTGCGGGTCTTCGCGCACTACCTGCGCGCCAGCGGCATGGAATCCCGCGACGAGTTCGTGGTCGGGTCGCTGGCAGGTCCGCGGCCGGTCGTCGTGCACCGCGCGGATGCGACCACCGCCGACGTCAGCGTCGACATGGGCAAGGCCAACACGCTGGGCGGCGGCGAGGCGGTCGTGGGCGGGCGGCGGTTCTCCGGCCTGGCGGTCGACGTCGGCAATCCCCACCTGGCCTGTGTGGACCCGGATCTGACGCCCGAGGCGCTGGCGGTACTGGATGTGGCCGCGCCGGTGAGCTTCGACGCGACTCAGTTCCCCGACGGGGTGAACGTCGAGATCGTCACCGCACCCGCCGACGGGGCGGTACACATGCGGGTGCACGAGCGGGGAGTCGGCGAGACGCGCTCCTGCGGTACCGGAACCGTTGCGGCCGCCGTCGCCGCGCTCGCCGGTGCCGGTGCGGCCACCGGCACCCTGACCGTGCGCGTGCCCGGCGGCGAGGTCGTTGTCACCATCACCGACGCCACCAGCTTCCTGCGCGGACCGTCCGTGCTGGTGGCCCAAGGAGAACTCAGCGAGGAATGGTGGCGACAGCAGCAGCGTTAAATCGAGTGCACAAAACCCTTTTCGCGTGCATCATCGTGTATTGCCTATGACACATCCCGAATTTCGCGATCACTCTCCGGCCGCGCCGGAGCCCAGCACGGGCGAACTCGCCCTCGAAGATCGGTCGGCGCTGCGCCGCGTCGCCGGCCTGTCCACCGAACTCACCGACATCTCCGAGGTCGAGTACCGCCAGCTTCGGCTCGAGCGGGTCGTTCTGGTGGGCGTCTGGACCGACGGCAGCGCCGCCGACGGCGAGGCCAGCATGGCCGAGCTGGCCGCCCTGGCCGAGACCGCCGGCTCGCACGTGCTCGAAGGGCTGATCCAGCGCCGCGACAAGCCCGACCCGTCGACCTACATCGGCTCCGGCAAGGCGCAGGAATTGCGGGAGGTGGTGCTGGCGACCGGCGCCGACACCGTCATCTGCGACGGCGAGCTGTCCCCGGCTCAGCTGACGGCCCTGGAGAAGGCCGTGAAGGTCAAGGTCATCGACCGCACCGCGCTGATCCTCGACATCTTCGCCCAGCACGCCACCAGCCGGGAGGGCAAGGCGCAGGTGACGCTGGCCCAGATGGAATACATGCTGCCGCGGCTGCGCGGCTGGGGTGAGTCGATGTCGCGGCAGGCCGGTGGCCGCGCCGGCGGCAGCGGGGGAGGCGTGGGCCTGCGCGGTCCCGGTGAAACCAAGATCGAGACCGACCGGCGGCGCATCCGCGAGCGGATGGCCAAGCTGCGCCGCGAGATCAAGGACA
This sequence comes from Mycobacterium sp. NGS33, assembly GCF_059812885.1. Lineage (NCBI taxonomy): Bacteria > Bacillati > Actinomycetota > Actinomycetes > Mycobacteriales > Mycobacteriaceae > Mycobacterium > Mycobacterium sp. NGS33. Next base: position 21,961 of record NZ_JCALDN010000025.1, read on the forward strand.
TGAAGCAGGTCCGCGACACCCAGCGCAGCCGTCGGGTGCACAGCGAACTGCCTGCGATCGCCATCGTCGGCTACACCAACGCCGGCAAGTCGAGCCTGCTCAACGCGCTGACCGGGGCCGGGGTGCTGGTCCAGGACGCGTTGTTCGCCACCCTGGAGCCCACCACCCGGCGCTCCGAATTCGACGACGGCCGGCCGTTCGTCCTCACCGACACCGTCGGGTTCGTCCGCCACCTGCCCACCCAACTGGTCGAGGCGTTCCGCTCCACGCTGGAGGAGGTGGTCGACGCCGACCTGCTGGTGCATGTCGTCGACGGGGCCGACGCCAACCCCCTGGCGCAGATCAACGCCGTCCGCCAGGTGGTCTCCGACGTCGTCGCCGACTACGGGGCCGACCACGACGGTGCGGCGCCGCAGGAGCTGGTGGTGGTGAACAAGGTCGACGCCGCAAGCGATTTGGCGCTGGCCAAACTGCGTCACGCGCTGCCCGACGCCATGTTCGTCTCCGCGCGCACCGGCGACGGCATCGGCGCCCTGCGCCGGCGGATCGCCGAGCTCGCCGTTCCCGCCGACACCGCCGTGGACGTGGTGATCCCGTACCACCGCGGCGACCTGGTCGCCCGCCTGCACGCCGATGGGCGCGTCCAGCACGAGGAGCACAACGCCGAGGGCACCCGGATCAGGGCCCGGGTCCCGGTGGCGCTGGCCGGCCGGCTGCGCGAGTTCTCGACCGACTGAGCGGGCGTTGCGCCCGATGACCGGGCGCTCCGCGCCCCGCAGCCGCACCCGAGGCCCCCGGCGGCGTCCGTAGGCGACCCCCGCCAGCCGCCGACCAACCGTCCGGTTGGTATATGTTGGGCTGCAGCATCCCAGTCGCCGGAGGTCTTTCCATGAGCAGCGCCATCAAATACCAGCGCACTCTTTTCGAGTCAGAGCACGACCTGTTTCGTGAGTCCTACCGGGGCTTCCTCGAGCGCCATGTCGCGCCCTACCACGACGAGTGGGAGAAGGCGAAGATCGTCGACCGTGGCGTCTGGCTCGAGGCCGGCAAGCAGGGCTTCCTCGGCATGGCGGTGCCCGAGGAGTACGGCGGTGGCGGCAACCCCGACTTCCGGTACAACACGATCATCACCGAGGAGACCACCGCGGGCCGCTACAGCGGCATCGGGTTCGGCCTGCACAACGACATCGTGGCGCCGTACCTGTTGGCCCTGGCCACCGAGGAGCAGAAGCAGCGCTGGCTGCCGAAATTCTGTACCGGAGAGCTGATTACGGCGATTGCGATGACCGAGCCGGGCACCGGCAGCGACCTGCAGGGCATCAAGACCCGCGCGGTCAAGCAGGGCGACCACTACGTGCTCAACGGATCAAAGACGTTCATCACCAACGGAATCAACTCCGACCTGGTGATCGTGGTCGCGCAGACCGACCCGGACAAGGGCGCGCAGGGCTTCTCGCTGCTGGCCGTCGAGCGCGGCATGGAGGGTTTCGAGCGCGGCCGGCACCTGGACAAGATCGGGCTGGACGCCCAGGACACGGCCGAGCTGTCGTTCACCGACGTGCACGTGCCGGCCGAAAACCTGCTGGGCCAGGAGGGCATGGGGTTCATCTACCTGATGCAGAACCTGCCGCAGGAACGCATCTCGATCGCCATCATGGCGGCCGCGGCCATGGAGCAGGTGCTGGAGCAGACCCTGCAATACACCAAGGAGCGCAAGGCATTTGGCAAGCCGATCGGCAGCTTCCAGAACAGCCGCTTCGTGCTCGCCGAACTGGCGACGGAGGCGACCGTGGTCCGCATGATGGTCGACGAGTTCGTCCGCCTGCACCTGGACCACAAGCTGACCGCCGAACAGGCCGCGATGGCCAAGTGGTACTGCACCGAAAAGCAGGTGCACCTGATCGACCGCTGCCTGCAGCTGCACGGCGGCTACGGCTACATGCGCGAATACCCCGTTGCCCGTGCCTATCTGGACGCGCGGGTGCAAACCATCTACGGCGGCACGACCGAGATCATGAAGGAAATCATCGGCCGCAGCCTCGGCGTATAGCGTTTCGTTTGCTGTATAGCGGCAAAGAATCATCGCGGCGAAGATTCGGTGGGAACGGCCCCGGCGCTACTGGCGGCGGGCGACAAACTGGCCACGGCGCGTGGGTTGGCGCGGGTGAGAGCGTGACTGCGCTGCGGGGTCACGGCCCATCGGCGCAGGTCTTCAGGACGTGCCGTCGCGCCTAATCAGGCCCGCGATCGGGCCGGTGGCGACCGTTCGTGCCCGGTGCGCGGACACGTCCGGCGCAATTGCGCTGTGCGAGTCGGCAGTCCGGCGCTGCTGCTCGATCCGCGGTCCGGCCGTTTTCTGTGCGATATCCGCAACGCCGAACGACGGGCGGGGCGGGCGGTCGCGATTGGGCCATGGGCGCGCATCATTTCGACATCGGTGTGGTATCCGTTTTTGTAAAATTTGTGATTCGACTTCGCATTTCTTGTTGGCTGGAGCAAAGTAATGCGAGCCCGGCGGTAAGGCTGATCGTGCGCGGGTCCATTCCGCGCAGCACGGCCCGTTCGCCGGTTATGCAGGTAAGGGCATAGCCGCAGATAGATCCCTATCCGCCGGCTGGGAGGCTTGGTGAAGGTGCAGAGAGGTCACATGCGCAAGCTGATCGGAAGCGCGCTGGTCAGCTTGACGACCACCGCACTGGCCGCCGTGCTGTTGGCCCCCACCGCGGTAGCGAGTCCGATCGGCGACGCCGAAGCCGCGATCATGGCCGCCTGGGACAAGGCCGGCGGCGACACCTCACCACTGGGCGCCCGCAAGGGCGACGTGTACCCCGTCGGGGACGGCTTCGCCCTGGACTTCGACGGCGGCAAGATGTTCTTCACCCCGGCCACCGGAGCCAAGTTCGCGTACGGGCCCGTCCTGGACAAATACGAGCAGCTCGGCGGGCCGGCCGGCAGCGATCTGGGCTTTCCGACCATCAACGAAGTGCCGGGCCTGTCCGGTCCCGACAGCCGGGTGATCACCTTCTCGGCCAGCGACAAGCCGGTGATCTTCTGGACCCCCGAGCACGGCCCGTTCGTGGTGCGCGGCGCCCTCAACACCGCCTGGGACAAGCTGGGCAGCTCGGGCGGGGTTCTCGGTGTACCGGTCGGCGACGAGACCTACAGCGGCGAGGTGTCCTCGCAGAAATTCAGCGGCGGCCAGGTGTCCTGGAATCGGCAGACGAAGCAGTTCACCACCGAACCGCCGGCGCTGGCCGACCAGTTGAAGGGCCTGCAGGTGGCGATCGATCCCACCGCGGCGATCAACACGGCGTGGCGCGCTGCCGGCGGAGCCACCGGGCCGTTGGGCGCCAAGCAGGGCGGCCAGTATCCCGTCGGCGGTGACGGCATCGCCCAGAACTTCGCCCGCGGCAAGGTGTTCTTCACCCCGGCCACCGGCGCGAACGCCGTCGAGAGCGACATTCTGGCCAAATACGAGTCGCTGGGCGGCCCGGTCGGCAGCGACCTCGGATTTCCCACCACCAACGAAACCGACGGCGGCATAGGATCTTCCAGCAAAATCTGCACCTTCTCCGCCGCCGACAAGCCGGTCATCTTCTGGACGTCGGACCACGGCGCGTTCGTCATCCGCGGGGCGATGAAGGCGGCGTGGGACAAGCTGCGCGCCCCCGCCGGCAAGCTGGGCGCGCCGGTGGGCGACCAGGCCGTGAACGGCGACGTGGTTTCGCAGCAGTTCACCGGCGGCAAGATCTCGTGGAACCGGGCCAAGAACACGTTCAGCACGGAGCCGTCCAACCTGGCGCCGCTCCTGTCCGGCCTGCAAGTGTCGGGTCAGAACCAGCCGAGCAACTCGGCCATGCCGGCGCACGCCAAGAAGTTCACCTGGCACTGGTGGTGGCTGATGGCCGCCATCCCGGTACTGGTGCTGCTCGTGTTGCTGGTCTGGGTGCTGTTCGTCTGGCGCCGGCGCCGGCCCGAACAGGCCGACGCCGTGGGTTATGCGCCCGACCAGGGCCGGGACTTCGGCTACGACGCCGGCGACCCCTGGGGGCACGACGATTCCGACCACGACGCCGAGGCGTTCGCGCTCAGCGCGCCGGCCGAACCGGCGCCGGATGCCGGGCGGGTCAGCTGGCAGCGCCAGGCTCCCGCCGAGAGTGAATACGGGTTCGAGGAGGAAGACCCCGACGCCGTCGACACCGACTCCATCCCCGTCGTCTCCGGCGAGATGCTGTCGGAGGCCGACTATCCCGCCGCCCAGGTCGACTACGCCGACTACGCCGACGAGGTTCCCGAGCTCGCCGAGCCCGACACCGCGGACGACGCCGCCTACGCCGACGCCGACGACCTCGACGCCGGGTACGCGCAGGAGGCCTACCCGGACGACGAATACCTTGACCTCGCGGTGCCCCGCACCCCGCCCGACACCGACGCCGTGACCGGCGCCCTGGACACGGCCGAGCCCGAGGACGACTACCTCGACCTCGCCACGCCCGAGCCCGAGGCCGAGGCCGAGCCGGCGGAGGACCGGGGAGCCGACGTGGCAGACGCGGTGGTCGCCGGAGCGGTCGCGGCCGGGGCGCCGGCGCGAAGCGGACGGCACGCCGCCGCCGACGACGAGGACGGCTCGGACAATGGTCTGGCGGGCCCGGACGGCCGGCCCACGATCCACCTGCCGCTCGACGACCCGTACCAGGCGCCCGAGGGATATCCGATCAAGGCCAGCGCCCGGTACGGGCTGTATTACACGCCGGGCAGCGACCTGTATCAGGACACGCTCGCCGAACTCTGGCTGTCGAGCGAAGAAGTCGCGCTGGCCAACGGTTTCACCCGCGCCGACTGACGCGGCGGGGCGTCAGACCTTGCGGATGACGGTGACGACCTTGCCGAGCACGCTGGCGTCGTTGCCGGGGATGGGGTCGAACGCCGGGTTGTGCGGCATCAGCCAGACCTGACCGCCGGCGCGCTTGAACGTCTTGACGGTGGCTTCGCCGTCGAGCATCGCCGCGACGATGTCGCCGTTGTCGGCGACGTTCTGCTGACGCACCACCACCCAGTCGCCGTCACAGATCGCGGCGTCGACCATCGAATCACCGACCACCTTGAGCAGGAAAAGCGTTCCCTCGCCGACCAATTCGCGTGGCAGGGGAAAGACATCCTCGACGGCCTCCTCGGCCAGGATCGGTCCACCGGCCGCGATGCGCCCGAGCACCGGGACAAACGTGGGTTCGGGCAGGGCATCCGAGCCGGCCACCTCGGTGGCGGGCGCCGTCACGTCGTCGTCGATCCCGCGGACATCGACCGCCCGGGGGCGGTTGGGGTCGCGCCGCAGGTATCCCTTGCGCTCCAGGGTGCGCAGCTGGTGCGCCACCGATGACGTCGACGTCAGGCCGACGGCGTCGCCGATCTCGCGGATGCTCGGCGGGTAGCCGCGGCTGGTGACCGAGGCGCGGATGACATTCAGAATGGTGCGCTGACGCTCGGTCAGCGAGGGATCCACGGAGTGCAACCGGCCTTCGGGGCCGGCCGAGGAAATGTCGTTGCTGTCGCCCATGGCAATGAATGTAGCCGCCACTCGAACAAGAATCAAACATGTGTTCGAGTGGCGTGTCGCGCCGTCGCGGGCGGCGACGGAAAAGGCGCAAAGTCGGGTGAATCACAAATGTGTAACTCTTCGGGTTATCGGGTATTTGGGCCTCGTGACAGTGGTAAAGGCCGACGAACTTGTCGGTGGTGTGATCTAGCGTTTGCTCGTGCGACACGCTTCGCTCAAATGTTCGGGTTTCGAACACACAAGCGATTAGAGTCGAACACACGAGCGAGAGCTAGTTGACCGGAGGAACGAAGATGACAGTCATCCACACGCCTGCGCCGCGTATCAGCAGTCTTCGGCGCCCGATCAACGGACCCGTGCAGGGTGCTCGGTATGGACGCGACGGTCTGACCCGATCCCGCAGGCCGGCGCCGGCGCGCCCGGCGGGCGCGGCGACGCGCTATTACGGCACCGGGGTGGCAATGTCGGTCGCCCCGCACCGCCGGCGCGCGACCACCTGGGCGTCGACCATCGGGCTGGCGTTGGCCGCCGGGGCGATCACGCTGTGGCTGGGGCTCGTCGCGAACGTCGGCCAGGTGCTCAACGGCGACTCCACCAACAACGCGGCCCACATTCCCGACCGGCTGGCCGTCGTCCGCGTCGACGCGGGGGAGTCGCTGCAGGACTTCGCGCACCGGGTCGCGCCCGAGGCGCCGACCACTCAGGTCGCCGACCGCATCCGCGAACTCAACGATCTGCACTCGCCCAACCTGATGGCGGGTCAGACCCTCATCGCTCCGGTCGGCTGACAACCGTTGTGCGAAAACGGCTCTGTTAGCCATGCAGATCGGCGCGCGGGTACGCTCAAAGTTCTGCGGTTGTTCGTCGGCACGGTGAAGGAGCGGTCATGCACTGTCCGTTCTGCCGTCATCCCGACTCCCGGGTGATCGACTCGCGCGAAACCGATGAAGGCCAGGCCATCCGGCGGCGCCGATCCTGTCCCGAGTGCGGACGGCGTTTCAGCACCGTGGAGACCGCTGTCCTGGCGGTGGTCAAGCGCAGTGGCGTCACCGAACCGTTCAGCAGGGAAAAGGTCATCAGCGGCGTCCGGCGCGCCTGCCAGGGTCGCCAGGTCGACGACGACGCCCTGAACCTGCTGGCCCAGCAGGTCGAAGACACCGTGCGCGCCGCCGGTTCGCCGGAAATCCCCAGCCACGAGGTGGGATTGGCCATCCTCGGGCCGCTGCGCGACCTCGACGAGGTGGCCTACCTGCGGTTCGCGTCCGTGTATCGCTCGTTTGAATCCGCGGACGATTTCGAACGCGAGATCCAGGCGCTGCGCGATCACCGCGGCGTGACGGCGCCGGGCTGACCGGGCCGTCCCGGCCCGCATCGTCACCCGGCTGGGTTGAAACGCCGGCCTCCTCACCGGGCCGTCCCGGCCCGCATCGTCACCCGGCTAGGCTCGCTTTCATGCCCACTGACTTGCATCCCGACCTTGCGGCGCTGGCCCCGCTCCTTGGGACCTGGTCCGGCAAGGGCGCGGGAAAGTACCCGACGATCCCGCCGTTCGACTACCTCGAGGAAGTCGTGTTCGCCCACGTCGGTAAACCGTTTCTGGCCTACGGGCAGAAAACCAAGGCGGTGGCCGACGGCAAGCCGCTGCACGCCGAAACCGGGTATCTCCGGGTGCCCCAGCCGGGCCACGTCGAGCTGGTTTTGGCGCATCCCAGCGGCATCACCGAAATCGAGGTCGGCACCTACTCGGTCACCGGTGACGTCATCGAAATGCAGATGGCCACCACGACCGTCGGGCTGACTCCCAGCGCCAAAGAGGTGACGGCGCTTGGCCGTTCCTTCCGCATCGACGGCGACGAGCTGTCCTACACCGTGCAGATGGGTGCGGTCGGGCAACCCCTGCAGGACCACCTCGCCGCGGTGCTGCACCGGCAAAGCTAGCCCACCCGCCCCCGCGTTGGCCGTCAGTCCAGGTGTCGCACACCGTCATTGACGACCCGCCCGGCCACCCCGACCCAGCCTTCGGCGCTCCATGTCGTCTCGATGACGGAGCCCCTGCCCTGCGTGATCCGCAGGCTCTGACTGAGGTAATCGGTGATGCGCATCGCCGCCGAGCCGGTGGCCTCGTCCTCGACCACACCGAGGTTGGCGGCGAACATGCGAACCCGCAGCGACCCGGATGCCCGGTCGGTCCAGGCCCACAGGTAATGCGCGGTGTCGTCGGGGAAGTCGGCCGGGTCGGCGGCGAGAACCTCGTCGGCCGAAGCGAATTCGTGCAATGCGAAGTCGGGCGCCCATTCCGCGCGCGCGTCGATGCCGGCGCGGTGTTCGTCGGAGCCCACCTGCACGATGCCCGCCGGTACCCGCAGCGTGTTGACCGGCGAACCGCTCTCGCGCAGCCACCACGTCGCGCCGACGGTGGGGTGGCCGGCGAACGGCAGCTCGGTTCGCGGCGTGTAGATGGTGGCATGCGCGGTTGAGGAGCCCGCGGCCGGGACGTCCACGAAAACCGTCTCGCTGTACCCCAATTGGGTCGCCAACCGTTGCCGCTCGGCGGGGTCGACCCGGCGGGCGTCCACCACGCCCAGCGGATTACCGAAATTGCCGTCCGAATCGGTGAACACCCGCAACACCGTTACGTCGATCCCCATGGCCCGACTGTACGGCGCGGAAGCCGTCGGCATCGATCGACGGGATCAGGTGGCGCTGCGTTCGTCGGACCCCATGGCGTTCAGTACGGCGACGCGGGTTCCGGCGGGGCCCGAGACGGCCCGCTCGCCGCCGCCGGTGCGCAACAGGCTGCGCAGATTGGCCTGGTCGTATTCGGCCGGGGCGGTGGAATCGATGAAGCGCTCGATGACGTCGATGAACCGGGCCGGGTCGTCGTGGAACGGGAAGTGGCCCGAGCCTTCGAAGATCTCCAGACGCGAGCCGGGCATCGCGGCGTGCGCCATCCACGCGTGCCGGACCGGGACCACCACATCCTTTGTGCCCCAGACGATCTGCACCGGGATGGCTTCGGTCAAATAACATCGGTCGAGCATGGTGACGATCTGCCCGCGCCAATCCACCACCGCACGCAGCGTCCGGCTGAACGCCGCCGACGCCGTCGGCTCGGGCAGGTCGTCGAGGATGCGCAGCACGTTGGGCAGATCGCGGCCCAAGCCGGTGCTGCCCAGCGCGGTCCCCAGGACGCGTCCCACGAGCTGAACCGCCGGCAGCACCAGCGGCAGCCGCAGCAGGGCGATCGCCTCGCTGCCCATCGGCAGCGAGGCCCACCGCAGGACGAAGTTGACGTCCTTGGTCACGCCGCCCGCGCCGACCAGGATCAGCCGTTCCACCAGATGCGGGAATTGGTAGGCGAATTGCATGGCGACGCCACCGCCCAGCGAGTGACCGATGATCGTCACCCGCTCGATGGCGAGCACGCTGAGCAGGTCACGCATCCCGTTGGCGTAGGCCGCGATCGAGTAGTCGGCGCGCGGCTTGTCCGATCGCCCGTGTCCCAGCAGGTCCGGGGCGATCACCGTGAAACGCTGGGCGAGCTTGGCCTGCACCGTATTCCACGTCGTCGAGTTGTCGCCGATGCCGTGAATCAGCAGGATCGCCGGCCCGGAACCGGCGATGCGGTACGCCCGCTTGTAACCGTGGATGGTGCGGAACTCGAGTCTGGGTGCGGTGACTTCACGCACCGGGCGGAGCGTGGGATTGCGCTTCCGCTCGGTCATATCGCCAACCTTGGTGTCGGGCCGGGCTACGCCGGTCTGGCTAGGGGCTCGTGCTGCGGGGGTCAGGCATGGTCGTCGTCGTCGTACTTCTTCTCGGCCTGCTGGGCCAGAAATCGCTCGAACTCTGCGCCTAGCTCATCGCCGCTAGGCAGATCCTCGTCGCGAGCTAGTAACGATCTGTTCTCCTGAGCGTCGATGAAGGCATCGTACTGGCGCTCCAGCGCGGCCACCACTTGAGCGACCTCCGCGCTCGCCTCGACCTGCTCGTCGATCTTGGCCCGAATCACCTCGGCGGCCTCGGTCAACGCGGTCAGCGGCAGCTCCAGTGACGCGGTCTTGGCGACCTGTTCGAGCAGCGCCTGCGCGGCGGCCGGGTAGTCGGTCTGGGTGAGGTAGTGCGGGACGTGCACGGTGTAGCCGATCACCTCGTGGCCGTGCTGGCCCATCCGGTATTCGAGCAGGTTGGACGCGCTGGCGGGGACCTGGATCTCCGAGATCCACGGCTGGAAGTTGGCGATCAACTCCGGGTTGTTCGAGTGGGCGGTCATGGTGGTCGGCCGGGTGTGCGGAACCGCCATCGGCACGGTGCCCAGGCCGATGGTCTGGCGCACGCCGAGGCGCTCGGCCAGCAGCCGCACCGCGGTGATGAAGCGCTCCCACTTGAGATCCGGCTCCATGCCGGCCAGCAACAGGAACGGGGTGCCGATCGTGTCGCGCATCGCGTAGAGGTTCAGCTCGGGCTCTTCGTAATGGGTGAAGTGATCGGTCTTGAACGTCATCAGCGGCCGCCGGGAGCGGTAGTCCAGCAATTCGTCGATCGCGAAGGACGCGACCAGCTCGGTGTCCAGCACCGCCTTCAGATGTGCCGACGCCAGCTTGATGGCATGACCGGCGTCGGAAAAGCCCTCCAGGGCGTGCACCAGCACCGGGCCGCGGCCATCGGACGTCGACAGCTGCGGCGCCGGCAGCTCGAGCTCGTACATGCCGGCCTGCCCCGGCTGGTACCGGTCAGCTGGGTCTTGGTGGTGAGCCATCTGCGATCGCCTCCTCTCGGGGGTCCTTCCAGGGTGCCCTACCAAGTGTCCCCCGAATCAGCCGGCACCCACATCGCTCAGCGAACTTCGCGTCACGCTTGTAGCTGAAACGCGATAATTCTCAGGCGTAATCCGATGGGAACGCGCCCGGGGCGAGCCGCGGGCTCGCCAGCAAACCCCGTGGCGCACCGCGATGTGTAGGAGTCGGCCTGCCGCCCCCCGGTCAGGCATGATGAAGGCGATGCGCATTCGGATCCTGATGCTCTGCTCGGTGGTGGGGGTGGCGATGTCGCTGACGTCGTGTCACCGGCCCGTCGAGCATGTCTCGGGTGCGCCGGTGTCCGCCCCCCGTGTCGGCGGCCCCGTGCAGCGGCTCAGCCAGCCCGAACAGAAGGCCGTCGCCGGTCCGGTCGAGCCGGATCGGCGCATCGGGGCGATATTCATCGACGGCGGCCCGCTGCACGTATGCACCGGTTCCGTCGTGCATTCGACGGGCGGCAACCTGATCATCACCGCCGCGCACTGCCTCGCCGGAGCGTCGCTGATCACATTCGTTCCCGGTTTCGCCGGCGACGCCGCACCCGGCCCCGCCGATGTGTGGAAGGCCGACGCGGTCTACCTCGATCCGCGCTGGACCGCCAGCAAAGACCCGCACGCCGACTATGCGATCGCTCGGGTCAGCAACGAGGCCGGCGCTCCCGTCGAGTCCCGGGTCGGCCTGGCGCTGACGCTGGGCGTCACGCCCCCGCCGGGCAGCCGCGTCACGGTGCTGGGCTATCCGGCCGGCGTGGGGGGTTCACCCATCGGCTGTCAGGCCGCCACGTCGGTCACCGACAGCGGGTTCCCGGCGCTGGCGTGCGAGGGCCTGGTGGACGGCACCAGCGGCGCGCCCTGGGTGAGCGGGACGACGCTCATCGGGGTGATCGGCGGTCTGGAGCGGGGTGGCTGCGCCGCGAACATGTCGTATTCCGCGCCGTTCGACGCGCACACCGCGGAGCTGCTGGCTCGCGCCGAGGCGGGTGGTCCCGGCGATCCGCTCGTGGGCGACCTGCAAGACGCCTGTTAGTGGCGATCGTCAGCGCGGCGGAGCCGGGCGCAACGGGTCGCCACCATCGGGGTTAGTGGCGGAATTGGTTGAGCGCCCGGACCTTGTTCATCACGTCGAGCGCCGCCACCTTGTAGGCCTCGGAGAACGTGGGGTAGTTGAACACCGCGTCCACCAGGTACTCCACGGTGCCGCCGCAGCCCATCACGGCCTGGCCGATGTGCACCATCTCGGTGGCGCTGGTGCCGAAGATGTGCACGCCGAGCACCGTGAGGTCCTGGGTGGACACCAGTAGTTTGAGCATCCCGTAGGAGTCGCCGGCGATCTGGCCGCGGGCCAGCTCGCGGTACCTGGCCACCCCGACCTCGTAGGGGACGGCGTTCTTCGTCAGCTCGACCTCGGTGGCGCCGACGTAGGAGACCTCGGGGATGGAGTAGATGCCGATCGGTTGCAGCTCGGTGATGCCGTCGCTCGCCTCCCCGAACGCGTGGTAGGCCGCCAGGCGGCCCTGCTCCATCGACGTGGCGGCCAAGGCGGGGAAGCCGATCACGTCACCGACGGCATAGATGTGGGGCACCTTGGTCTGGAAGTTGTCGTCGACGAAAATGCGTCCGCGGTTGTCGGCCTCGAGCTCGGCGTTGTGCAGATCAAGGTGATCGGTCTGGCCCTGGCGCCCGGCCGAATACATCACCGTCTCGGCGGGAATCTGCTTGCCACTGGCCAGGGTGGTGACGGTGCCCGCCGAGCCGACGTCGACGGCGGTCACCTCCTCGCCGAACCGGAACGTCACCGCCAGGTCGCGCAGATGGAACTTCAGCGCCTCGACGACCTCGGGATCGCAGAAGTCGAGCATGTCGTCGCGCTTCTCCACGACGGTGACCTTGGTGCCCAGCGCCGCGAACATCGAGGCGTACTCGATGCCGATGACGCCGGCGCCGACCACCACCATCGAGGCGGGCAACGACTTGAGATCCAGGATCCCGTCGGAGTCGAGCACCCGGTGTTCGTCGAACTCGACACCGGAGGGCCGCGCCGGGCGGGTGCCGGTGGCGATGACGACGTATTTGCCTGTGATGGTGATCTTTTCGCGCCGCGACGGGTCCTCGACCTCGATGGTGTGCGGGTCGACGAAACGCCCGTGGCCGATCAGCAGGTCGATCCGGTTGCGCATCAGCTGGTTGCGCACCACGTCGACTTCCTTGCCGATCACGTGCTGGGTGCGGGCCAGCAGATCGGCCGGGGTGATCTTCTCCTTCACGCGGTAGCTGGCGCCGTAGAGTTCGCGCTGGCTCATCCCGGTGAGGTAGAGGACCGCCTCGCGCAACGTCTTTGACGGGATGGTGCCGGTCTGCACACACACGCCGCCCAGCATCTGGCCGCGTTCGACGACCGCGACCGACTTACCGAGCTTGGCCGAGGCGATGGCGGCCTTCTGCCCGCCGGGCCCGGACCCGATGACCACCATGTCGTACTCTTGCGCCGAACTCATGGCTTAAACAGTAAGGCAGCACAACGCACAGTGCTGGGTTCATCCACAGCACCGCCGCCGCACCCGCGCACCTGCGCACCGCTTGACGGTGGCCGCCGTCAGCGTGGTGCCCATGACGACGCATCGAGCAGACTTCGAACTGTCCCGCCCCGGCGCACTCATCGCCGCGCTGCCCGCCGTTCTGGGCTTCGTTCCCGAAAATTCATTGATATTGGTGTCTTTGGGCGACGGCGAGCTCGGGTCGGTGATGCGCGTCGACCTCTCCGAGGAGGTCATCGACCGGGTGGGGGACCTGGCGGAGGTCGCCGCCGCGGCGGCCCCGGAGGCCGTGATCGCGGTGATCGTCGACGCGGACGGGGCCTACTGCCCAAGCTGCAACGAGGAATACCGGCAGCTTTCGGCGGCGCTCGCAGAAGCGTTGGCGCAGCACGACATTGAGCTCTACGCCACCCACGTGGTGGACCAGGTGGTGCTCGGCGGGCGGTGGCATTGCGCCGAGGGCTGCGGGTCCAGCGGCGTCGTCGAGGATCCCGCGGCCTCCCCGCTGGCCGCCGCCGCGGTGCTGGAAGGCAGACGGCTCTATGCGCGTCGCGCCGACCTGCAGGCGGTCATCGCGCCCGACGACCCGGCACGCAGCGCCGCGCTGGCCGCTGCGGTCGACAAGCAGGCCGCCCGGCGCCGCGCGGCGCACCGGGCACATCCGGTGCGCTGCACCCGCCGCGACGTGGAGGCGGCGATGGCCGCCGCTTCCCGTGTCGCGGGCGGGGAATCGCTGTCGGACGCGGAGGTGGCGGCGTTGGGCTGTGCGCTGCGCGACGCGCAGGTCCGCGACATGCTGTATGCCCTGGCGGTGGGGGAGGGCGCCGGCGAGGCCGAGTCGCTGTGGGCGCTGCTCGCGCGCCGGCTGCCCCCGCCGTGGCGGGTCGAGGCGCTGGTCCTGATCGCATTCAGCGCCTACGCCCGCGGTGACGGCCCGCTCGCCGGGGTGTCGCTGCAGGAGGCGCTGCGGTGTGACCCCGACCATCGGATGGCGGCATGCTGGACACCGCTTTACAGTCCGGTCTGCGGCCCGACGACATCCGGGACCTGGCGCTGACCGGCTACCGGCTGGCCAAACAGTTCGGGGTGCGGCTACCGCCGCGCCGGCCGTTCGGCCGCAGGGCGGGGTAGGGGTAATCGTGAGCGCGGCGGCGCCGGGCGGGCAGCGCCCGGCTCAGACCTTTTCGACCTTGACGGCGTGCGCCATCTCGTGCGGCAGGGTGACGTTCTCGTGGCCCGGAATGACGATGGTCACCCCGGCGGAACTGGTCTCAACGGTGACGCGCGCGTTGGGGACGACGCCGGCGTCCTTCAGGCGGGAGATCAGATCGATGTCGCCCTGGACGTGTTCGGTCAGCTGCCGCACCACGACAGCCACCGGCGCACCGGCGGGCAACTCGGTCAGCCGGACCAGGGGGCCGTCCTCGGACCAGGACTCGGGGCCCACGCCCAGGTCCAGAAGCCCGGGGATCGGGTTGCCGAAGGGCGAGGTGGTCGGGTTGTTGAGCACCTTCACCAGCCGCCGCTCGACGTCCTCGCTCATCACGTGCTCCCAGCGGCATGCCTCGGCGTGCACCTCTTCCCAGGGCAGCCCGATGACATCGACCAGCAATCGCTCGGCGAGGCGGTGCTTGCGCATGACGGAAATGGCCAGCGCACGGCCCTTGTCGGTGAGCTCGAGGTGGCGGTCGCCGGCCACGTGAAGTAAACCGTCCCGCTCCATGCGCGACACGGTTTGGCTGACAGTCGGCCCGCTCTGATCCAGGCGTTCGGCGATTCGCGCACGCAGCGGCGTCACGCCCTCTTCTTCGAGGTCGTAGATGGTCCGCAGGTACATCTCGGTGGTGTCAACCAGGTCGTTCATTCAGCACCCTCCGTCGACGCTGAGTCTACTTGGCCAGCTGCGCGAATGGTTGTAACGCCTCCCCGGCACGCAGTATGCCCGCCGCTGACGCGGCGGGCATACCGTCTGCTACCTAGTTTGAGTGAGGTGTTAGCTCGCGTATGACCGTAGCCTGTCGGCGCGCTCCCCGTTGCGGAGTTTGGACATTACGTCCCGCTCGATCTGGCGGACCCGCTCACGGGACAGCCCGAACAGCTTGCCGATCTGGTCCAGGGTGCGCGGCTGGCCGTCGTCCAGGCCGAACCGCAACCGGATCACCTGGTGCTCACGCTCGTCCAGGGTGGCCAGCACGCTGCGGATGTCGGTGTGCAGCAGCTCGGCGATCACCGCGTTCTCGGCCGACATCGCTTCGGCGTCCTCGATGAAGTCGCCCAGCGGGGCTTCTTCCTCGGAGCCGACCGGCATGTCCAGGCTTACCGGGTCGCGACTGTGCTCGAGCAAGTCGTTGATCTTTTCCACCGGGATGCCGGACTCGGCGGCCAGTTCCTCGTCGGTGGCCTCGCGTCCCAGGTTCTGGTGCATCTCACGCTTGATCCGCGCCAGCTTGTTGACCTGCTCCACCAGGTGGACCGGCAGCCGGATGGTGCGGCTCTGGTCGGCCATGCCGCGGGTGATGGCCTGACGGATCCACCAGGTCGCGTAGGTCGAGAACTTGAATCCCTTTGTGTAATCGAACTTTTCCATCGCTCGGATCAACCCGAGGTTGCCCTCCTGGATCAGGTCCAGCAGCGGCATGCCGCGACCGGTGTACCGCTTGGCCAGCGACACCACCAGACGCAGGTTGGCTTCCAGCAGGTGACGACGCGCCGCCTGGCCGTCGCGCACCACGGCCTCTAGATCGCGTTTACGGTTCTCCCCGAGGCGCTTACGCGTTGCGAGCAGGTGCTCGGCATAGAGCCCGGCCTCGATGCGCTTGGCGAGTTCGACCTCGCCGGCCGCATTGAGCAGTGCCGTCTTACCGATTCCATTGAGATATACGCGCACTAGATCCGCTGCGGGGCTTTGAGCATCCAGATCGCCGTCAAATCTGCTCGTGCTGGCGTTCGCCATAGCGACCTCCCGTTCGGCTTTGTTCTGTCATCGAGTTCAACGACAGATCAGCTCTGAGAGTTCCCAGCGACTCCCTATCTCACACGTCTTGACGTGCAGAAATGTGCCGCCGACCTGAGAATGTCCTGAGAAGTCCGCGGCGGGGGCACCCTGCGGAGAAACGACGGCTAGTCGGGATCCATTCCGCCCCGCGCGCCGGGAGGCCAGCCCGGTTGCGGTTCTCGCGGAGCCTCGAGCGCGCGACGTTCGGCGCGGGGGAACAGGGGAATGCGCTGGCGGGCGTCGTCGAACCGGCGCGGCTCCTCGGCACTGCGCGGCGGGCGATCGTTGGCGATCAGGACGGCCATCCAGGGCAACGGGATGGAGGCCGCCACGATCGCCAGGGAGATCAGCCCGTTGTGCCACGCGCCGTAGGCGACGGCGGCCAGGATGAGCGCCGGAATCCGGAATGCCATCAACGTCAAGTATTTACGGACCCGCGCGCGGTGCTGCTCCTCATACGAGGTCGCGGCGGCGGTGATGAGCACCGGACGGCTTTTGTTGCCGTCGAAGTCATCGAACCGGCCGTCGAACCCCGGATCGGAGCCGTGCTTCATTTCTCCACTGTCCCACAACTGGCCGATTCCGGCTCGGGCGGTTTCTGGGCCCGCCGGGCAGTGCACAATGACAGGTATGCAGACCCAAACGATCGAACGCACCGAGACCGACGAACGCGTCGACGACGGGACCGGCAGCGACACCCCGAAGTACTTCCATTACGTCAAGAAGGACAAGATCGCCGAGAGCGCGGTGATGGGCAATCACGTCGTGGCGTTGTGCGGCGAGGTATTTCCCGTCACCAAGGCGGCCAAGCCGGGCTCACCGGTCTGCCCCGACTGCAAGCAGATCTACGACCGGATGAAGAAGGGCTGACCTAGCCCGGCGGCTCCGCCGGCGCGACCTCGCGTTGCGCGGTGATGGGATTGGTGGTCACCGGATTCGACAGCGTGTCCGCCGCCTTCGCCAGCGCGGGCGAGCGCGACAGCAGCCACCGGCGCAGCCGGTGCGCATGCGTCCTGCCCGCGGGGAATTCCTCCTGGATGGCGGCATTGAGCTCGGCGCCGATCATGATCGCGAAGCCCCCGAAGAACGAGAACAGCAGGAATGCGATCGGCGTGGAGAGCGCGCCGTAGGTGTAGCCCGTACTGGTGATCCATTGCAGGTAGATCCGCAGGCCCAGGGTGGCGACCACGAACACCGCGGTGGCCAGCGCGGCGCCGACGATCAGGCGATGCGTCGGCAGCGGCTCCGGCAACGACACCCGGTACAGGATCACCACCCCGACCATCAGGACGAGGATCAGGGCCGGGTAGTAGCCGTAGCGCAGCACGTTGGCCAGGCTGACCGGAATGTGCTCGCCCACCTTGCGCGGCCCCAAGACCACCAACGGCGCAGTCGCCACCACGAACACCAGCCCCGCCACGTACAGGAACAACGCGAACAGGCGCTGCCGCACCGGGTGGCGCAGCGGCGTCTGGTCGTGCGCCTCGACCACGGAGTCGACGAACGACGAGATGGCCGACGACCCCGCCCACAACGAGATGATGAAACCCAGCGACACCACTTCGCCGCGAGCGTGGTTGGCGATGTCGCGCACGGTCGGCTCGATGATCTCGTTGACCACGCTGCGGGAGAACACGCTGTGCGCGGTCGAGATCAGCTGGCGCAGGATGCTGGGCAGCATGTCCGGGCCGAACAGCGGAGCCACGTAGGCCAGGGTGCCCAGCAGCCCGAGCAGCAGCGGCGGCAGTGACAGCGCCGACCAAAAACCAGCCTGAGCCGACTCCGAGAAAATCGAGTCGTCCCAACTCTTGGACAGAGTCCTGCGGGTGATTCGCCAAATGTGGTGGCGCGACGGTTTTGCGACCTGCTCGCTCATACCCGTCCAGCATTACCGAAGATCACGCCCACCGCCCACATTGGCGATGGGCGAGTTCGTCCGCGGGCTAGCTTTCGCTGAACTCCAACACGGCGTCCAGCTCGGTCAGCTTCGCCTCGTGCTCGTTGGCATGGTGCTGGCAGAAGAGAAGCTCCAGTCCGGAAGGCAGCTTGGCGCGCACGCGGGCCGCGGCACCGCAGCGGTCGCAGCGGTCGGCCCGGGTCAGTTCGGGACTCGTCAGAGTTGCATTCATGGCTTCTCCGTTCTCGTACATTCACTTTCTCAGACGTATGGCGTTTTCGCCTTGTTCCCCGATCGTTATCGGGTGTGTCGTTTCTCACGGCCTGGTCAGGTTTGGTTTAGGCGGTCTCTAGGGTGTCGGATTGTGACCTTCGTCCCCGACGTCCTGGTGCACCTGTGTGGAACCGAGCAGTGGGCGCGGGCCCGCCGGCTGGGCGGGATCCTGCCCGAGGACGCCGGCGGCGACTTCATCCATCTGTCGACGCCAGACCAAGTGCACCTGCCGGCCAACCGGCTCTACCGCGGTCGCGACGACCTCGTCCTGTTGCACATCGACCCGACCCGGCTCGCCGCTCCGGTGCGGTGGGAGCTGGGTGTACCAACCGATCCCGAGTCGATGTTGTTCCCGCACCTGTACGGCCCGCTGCCCCTGGCCGCCGTGGTCCGGGTCACCGCCTATCCGCCGGGCGACGACGGAACCTTCGGTCCGGCGTCGACGTAGGCGTCGGCTTCGATCTCCACCAGCAACTCGGGGGCGATCAGCGCCGATACCTCGACCATGGTTGCCGCCGGCCGGATCGCACCGAAGACCTGCTCGTGCACCGCTCCCACCTCGCGCCAGCGCGAGATGTCGGTGACGTAGATGCGGGTGCGCACCACGTCGTTGAGCGCGGCACCCGCTTGATCCAACGCAATCTCGATGCGGCGCAAAGCATCTCGGGTTTGGGCGGCGATGTCACCGGCGGGCCCGGCGCCGGTCGTTCCGGCCACCCACACGTGCGGACCGACCCGCACCGCGCGCGAGTAGCCGACCGCCGATTCGAAGGCGGATCCGGACGAGACGCGGGCGCGATTGGTGGCCATGCGCCTTACGGTACGACGGCCCAGGCCGCCGCCGCAGCCGAATTTCGCGGCGGCAGCGCTCGTTTGGCCTCCGGATTACACCGGCATCGAGATGGGTTGCGCGGCAACCGGTTCGGGTGACCGACTAGTCGAGGTAGTCGCGCAGCACCTGGGAGCGGCTGGGGTGACGCAGCTTCGACATCGTCTTGGACTCGATCTGGCGGATGCGCTCGCGGGTCACGCCGTACACCTGCCCGATCTCGTCGAGCGTGCGGGGCTGGCCGTCGGTGAGCCCGAAACGCAGCCGCACCACACCCGCCTCGCGCTCCGAGAGCGTCTCCAGGACCGACTGCAGCTGGTCTTGCAGCAGCGTGAACGACACCGCGTCCACGGCCACCACGGCCTCGCTGTCCTCGATGAAATCGCCGAGCTGGCTGTCGCCCTCGTCGCCGATGGTCTGGTCCAGCGAGATCGGTTCGCGGGCGTATTGCTGGATCTCCAGCACCTTTTCGGGCGTGATGTCCATTTCCTTGGCCAGCTCCTCGGGCGTGGGCTCGCGGCCCAGGTCCTGCAGCAGCTCGCGCTGGATACGGCCCAGCTTGTTGATGACCTCGACCATGTGCACCGGGATGCGGATGGTGCGGGCCTGGTCGGCCATGGCGCGGGTGATGGCCTGGCGGATCCACCACGTCGCGTACGTGGAGAACTTGTAACCCTTGGTGTAGTCGAACTTCTCGACCGCGCGGATCAGACCCAGGTTGCCCTCCTGGATGAGGTCCAGAAAGGCCATGCCGCGGCCCGTGTAGCGCTTGGCCAGCGACACCACCAGTCGCAGGTTGGCTTCCAGCAGGTGGTTCTTCGCGCGGTCGCCGTCGCGGCAGATCCACATCATGTCGCGGCGCTGGGCGGCGGGCAGTTTGTCGCCCCGCTCGGCCAGCTCGCTCATCAGCTGCGTGGCGTAGAGGCCGGCCTCGATCCGCTTGGCCAGCTCAACCTCTTCCTCGGCGTTGAGCAGCGCGACCTTACCGATCTGCTTGAGGTAGGCGCGCACCGAGTCGGCGGAGGCGGTCAGCTCGGCGTCCTTGCGGGCCTGCCGCAACGCCTCGGACTCGTCTTCGTCCCACACGAAATCGCCGGAGGCCTTGTCCTTTTCGGACGGCTCGGCGATCTCCTCGTCCTCCTCGGCCGCGGCCTCGCCGGCCTTGGCGGGCTTGGCTGCGGCCTCCCCTTCCTCGGCCTCTTCCTCGCCTTCGCCTTCGTCGGCGTCGCCCTCCTCGGCGTCTTCGCCGTCGGACGCTACGTCTTCCTCGAGGTCGTCGAGGGACAGGTCGGTGTCGATGTCGAGGTCTTCGCCGGGCTCAGCCTCGAGGTCGGGTTCGTTGTCGAGATCCTCGACGGCGCCGTCGGAATCGAGGGCGTCGGGATCCGCGGGCCCACCCTTGGCCGCCTTGGTTCCGCGGGCGGAGGGCGCCTTGGCGCCGGCGCCCTTGGCCGCGGCGCGCGTCTTGGCGTCGGCGGCCCCGTCGGCCTCGGACTTGGTGGACGGTGAGGCCGTCTTGGCGGCCCGCTTCGCGGGCGCCGAGCCGTTGGCAGCCTTGGCCGCGGGTCGCTTGGCGGGGGAGGACGGAGACTTCGTGGCGGTGCGTTTCACCGGCCCATCCGTTGCCGGGCTTGCTTTCGTCGCTGCCACTTACACCCCTTCGTTTGGGCTCACTCTCGGTGGGTAGTGGGCATGGTTAACCGAAAGTGTCTGCTATGTCGATGTCGGCGTTGGTATCAGCATGAGTAGCCGCACGCTGTCGGTTGGGCATTCGCCGAGCACCATTGTAACGACAGTGCGGGGTACTACGGCTCTGCCGGGCGAAATCAGTGGGTCACGTCAGAGGTGGCGGCCATCGCCGCGCCGACGATCCCGGCGGTGTTGAGCAGGGCCGCGGCCACCACCGGGGTGCGGTTGGTCAGCAGCGGCACCCATTTGTCGGCCTTGCGGCTGATGCCGCCGCCCGCGATGAACAGATCCGGCCACACCGCGTTCTCGATGCTCACCAGCACCTTGGTCACCTGCTTGCTCCACTTTTCGTAGGACCAGCCGTTGCGCTCCTTCACCGAGGACGCCGCCCGCTGCTCGGCCTCCTTGCCGCCGACCTCGAGATGGCCGAACTCGGTGTTGGGAATCAGCGTCCCGTTGTGAATCACCGCCGAACCGATCCCGGTGCCGAAGGTCAGCAGCACCACCAGTCCCGACTTCCCTTTGCCCGCGCCGTAGTGCTCCTCGGCCAGGCCCGCCGCGTCGGCGTCATTGAGCACCACGACGTCCTGATCGTCCAGTTCGGCGCTGATGATGTCGCGCGCGTTGGTGCCGATCCACGACTTGTCCACGTTGGCCGCCGTCTGCACGACGCCGTGGGTGACGACCCCGGGATAGGTCACTCCCAGCGGGCCGGTCCACCCGAAAGCGTCGACCACCTCGGCGATGGTCTTGGCGACGGCCGAGGGCGTCGCGGGCTGCGGCGTCAGCAGCTTCACCCGCTCGCCGATCAGCTGCCCAGTGTCCATGTCGACGATGCCGCCCTTGATGCCGCTGCCGCCGACGTCGATGCCGAACCCGCGGCGCGCTGGCCGGCCGTCGCCGGCGGCGACACCGGGCGTCTCCGTGGTCGAGTCGGTGCTGGTCATCGAATCTCCTCGGCGTGACGGGGCTGTCCGCTCACCTTAGCGCCGCGGCGGTGCCGTCCGTGGCGTCTGCGCGAGCCCGGCGACTGTGATCCGATAGACCGGTGACCCCTTCCGATGACGAGCTCGTAGGGCTGCGCTCGGTCGCCGAAACCTTGGCCGCGGAGGCCGCCGCATTCGTGAGGCGACGGCAGGCAGAGGTTTTCGGCCCCGAGGCGGGCGGCTTGCACACCCCCGACAGTGGCGCGGTGCGATCGAAGAGCACTCCGACCGACCCGGTGACCGTGGTCGACACCGAAACCGAACGGCTGCTGCGCGACCGGCTGGCCGAATTACGGCCTGGGGACCCGATTCTCGGCGAGGAAGGCGGCGGGCCCGACGACCCGGCGGGCACGCCCGCCGGGACGGTCACCTGGGTGCTCGATCCCATCGACGGCACAGTGAATTTCGTCTACGGCATCCCCGCCTACGCCGTGTCGGTCGGCGCCCAGATCAACGGCGAGTCGGTGGCCGGGGCGGTCGCCGACGTCGTCGGGAACCGCGTCTATTCGGCGGCGCTGGGCCTGGGGGCGCATGTCACCGACGACGAGGGGACGCAGCTGTTGCAGAGCGCCGCCGTCGACGATTTGTCGATGGCGTTGCTGGGCACCGGTTTCGGCTATTCGCGGCAGCGCCGCGCGGCGCAAGCGGCGCTGTTGGCGCGCATGCTGCCGGTGGTGCGCGATGTCCGCCGGATCGGCTCGGCCGCACTGGATCTGTGCATGGTCGCCTCGGGCCGGCTCGACGCCTTCTACGAGCACGGCCTGCAGGTGTGGGATCGCGCCGCGGGTGCGCTGATCGCGTCCGAGGCGGGGGCCCGGGTGGTCCTGCCCGCGCCCGGGGAGGCCGGGGCAGGCCTGGCGCTGGCCGCCGCGCCCGGAATCGCCGACGAGCTGCTGGCCGTCCTGGAGCGCTTCCACGGCCTGGATCCGATTCTGGATTGACCGCCCGCGGTCAGCAGCTGCTGGCGTGAATCTTGGCCAGCAGCGTGGGATCTGAGGGTTCGGTGGCGCCGGGACGCAGGGTGGCGAGCACGGCATCGATGTCGTCGTTGTGCGCCAGCGCGCTGAAGTCGGTGCCCAGCGACAGGTCGACGGAGTCGTCGGCGCGGTTGTCGTTGAACAGTTCGGTGCACGGCGCGACCAGCCACACGGCGGCCGCGGTGGCCTGTCCGGCGGTGCCGAAACGGATTTGGCCCTGACAGGTGAGCCTGGTGCCCGCATACAGCGGGTCGTTGGCGGCGGTCGGTTGGGCGAAGCCGAGGTCTTTCATGGCGCCCGCGACGTCGCCGGCCTGGCCGCCGCGGCCGCTGGCGTTGAGGACGCGAACCTTGGTGTCGGCGAGTTTGGCGGGCGTGACGTCCATCATGGCGCTGCGAGGCACCTGCTCGCCGAGCTGGGCCGGCGTCGAACCGCCCGTCTGCGGCGGGGGATTGCACACCGCGGCCTCGTGCACCTTGGCGGGCCGCGTCAGGGCGACCGTCCAGATGACGCCGGTGGCCACTGCGAGAAGAATCACCACGATGATGGCGGGCCGGGGGTTGCGCCGCCGAAAAGGCCGACCATGCTTGTCAAACGCTGTACCCTCGGTGATTTGCGTGACCACAGGTGCACTCTAGCGGCACGCTAAACCCACTGTTCAGAGACGAGCGCAAGGGTAAAACCAGGGGTGTGACGCAAATCACACCTTAATGGGCCGCGATACGGGCACGAATCATTTGGTGGATGCGTTCGACGCTGGTACAAAGCGATGCCTGGATATCGCGGGCATGCAGAGGCAATAGGGCAGGGGAAGAGATATGCCTACCGACTACGACGCTCCACGGCGCACCGAGACGGACGACGTTTCGGAGGATTCGCTGGAGGAGCTCAAAGCGCGACGGAACGAGGCGGCCTCGGCCGTCGTCGACGTCGACGAATCCGAATCCGCTGAGAACTTTGAACTGCCGGGTGCCGACCTGTCCGGGGAAGAACTGTCGGTGCGCGTGATTCCGAAGCAGGCCGACGAGTTCACCTGCTCGAGCTGTTTCCTGGTGCAACACCGCAGTCGGCTGGCCAGTGAGAAAAACGGCGTGATGATCTGTACCGACTGCGCGGCCTGATAGCCGCTCTTACCGTGTCAGGGCCGACAGCACCCGCTCGGGGTGACGGCAGCTCACCAGCCAGTACGGCGTCGGATCGTCCGGGTCGTCCAGTACGGCCAGGAGCATCGGCCCCACCCATGCCCTGTGGAGGACGTAGGCGGCCGGGTCGAGCTGGCGGCCCAGCGCCGCGGACTTCGCCGAGGGCGCTATCTGCGCGGACCGGGCGATCACCGTGACCGGCAGGTGCGCCTGGCCGGCCCACAGCTGCACTTCGCCGGGCGCGGTCGGGTCGGCGGTGACCCGGATCTCGATGCGGCCCAGCCACAACAGCGCCCCGGCCGCCACCGCGAACAGCGCCGCGTACGGCCACCAGGCCGACTGGCGGGTGACGCCCATGTTGAACTCGAACGCGATGATGCCCGCCAGCGCGAAGGCCGGTGGCCACCACCACCACGGGACCCACAATCGTTCGCGATACCGCACGTTGTGCGGCGCGACGCGCGTATCGGACACGCAGTCAAGGGTAGTCTGTGCCCCCGTGTCGACCAGTCTGGCCATCGTCCGCCTTGACCCCGAGCTTCCGCTGCCCAGCCGCGCCCACGAGGGCGACGCCGGGATCGATCTCTACAGCGCCGAAGACGTCAAACTCGAGCCGGGCCGCCGCGCCCTCGTGCGAACGGGGGTCGCGGTCGCCATCCCGTTCGGCATGGTCGGCTTGGTGCATCCGAGGTCGGGATTGGCTGCGCGAGTAGGACTTTCGATCGTCAACAGTCCGGGTACCATCGACGCGGGCTATCGCGGCGAGATCAAGGTTGCGCTGATCAACCTGGATCCGGCCGAGCCGATCGTGGTGCACCGCGGTGATCGCATCGCCCAGTTGTTGGTGCAGCGAGTCGAATTAATGGAGTTGGTCGAGGTGTCGTCGTTCGACGAGGCCGGGCTGGCCGAAACATCCCGTGGCGATGGTGGTCACGGTTCCTCCGGCGGACATGCGAGTTTGTGATGGCATTCGGTAAGCGCACACCCAAAGACGACGACGCCTCGGGCGCCGACATCCCGGCGGCCGACGCGGTCGCGGCCGACGAGCCGGGCCCCGAGGAGCTCGAGGGACCGTTCGACATCGAGGACTTCGACGACCCGGCGGTCGCGGAGCTGGCCCGCCTCGACCTGGGCTCGGTGCTGATTCCCATGCCCGAGGCCGGGCAGCTGCAGGTCGAGCTGACCGAAACCGGTGTGCCGAGCGCGGTCTGGGTCGTCACGCCCAACGGCCGGTTCACCATCGCCGCCTACGCCGCGCCCAAGACCGCCGGCCTGTGGCGCGAGGTGGCCAGCGAGCTCGCCGAGTCGCTGCGCAACGACTCCGCCCAGGTGAGCATCAAGGATGGTCCGTGGGGTCGCGAGGTGGTCGGCACCGCCACCGGCGTCGTGCGTTTCATCGGCGTCGACGGCTATCGCTGGATGATCCGCTGCGTCATCAACGGCCCGCACGAGACGATGGAAGCCCTAGAGCAGGAGGCGCGAGCGGCCTTGGCGGACACCGTGGTTCGGCGCGGTGACACCCCGCTTCCGGTGCGCACGCCGCTGGCCGTGCAGCTGCCCGAGCCGATGGCCCAGCAGCTGCGCGAAGCCGCCGCCGCGCAGCAGGCCGCCCAGCAGGCCGAGGGGCAGCAGCAGACACCGGCCAACGAGCCGGCCGCGCGCCGCAGCGTCGACGGGTCGGCCATGCAACAGCTGCGCACCACCACCGGCGGTTGAGCTACAGGTCGGCCAGCGCCCTCAGGCAGGCCGCTCCCAGGGCGGCGGGATCCGCCCCGATCTGATCGAGGGTCACCGTCCGCAGGGCGGCGCGGGGCGCCGCGTCGACCCAGTCGATCCCGGCCTGCAACGGATGAATCGGGTCGTCGACCGCGGACGCCACCCCCAGCGGCGCGGCCAGCACGGCCAGCTCGTCGCAGCTCGGCGCGACGTAGGCGGCCGCCTCTTCCATGGCGTCGGGCAGGTGCGGCCACTGCGCGCCCCACGACCGGGTCAGCTCCGCGGCGAGCCACGGCGGGCTGGACGCTCGCATCTGGGTGGTGGTCGCCGCCAACCCGTCGGCGCGCAACTGGGACGCCGAATACCGCGCCGCAAGGGCCGCGGGCGCTGACCCGGGCGCGCCCGCCCAGGCCGGCAGTGCGGCCAGCACCGCGACCGTGCGGTCGGGGTGGGCCAGCGCCCAGGCGGCCGCCACCGCGGCGCCGATCGACACCCCGCCCACGGCGATCGGCCCGCGCCGCGCCGCGCCGTCCAACGCCGCCAGATAGCCCTCGATCAAGCGGTCGGGCCGCGGCGGCGGGGTCACCAGCACCGCCCCGACCTCGGATAACGGGCCCGAAAATGCCCGGTGGACGTAGTCGTCGTCGGAGCCGGTTCCGGGCAACAACACCGTCGTGACACCGCGCAGATCGACCACCACCTCTAGATAGTGCCCCGCCGTTCCCGCGCCCTCCAACACGAGGTTTGAGTCGGTTGGCGCTGGGGAACCAAGAGGTCTACGGTGTCCGTTGGCATAAATGGAAGCGTCGAGGCTTATCAGCATTGTCAGGAGTGGCCATGGGGGCCCAAGGGTATCTGCGCCGGCTCACCCGTCGGTTGACGGAGGATCCGGAGCAACTCGATTCGGAGGAACTCTCCGACGAGGTCGCAAGCACCGGCGCGCAACGCGCGATTGATTGCCAGCGGGGCCAGGAGGTCACGATGGTGGGGACGCTGCGAAGCGTCGAGTGCAATGGCAGGGCCTGCTCCGGCGGGGTGCGCGCCGAATTGTTCGACGGCAGCGACACCGTCACGCTCGTGTGGCTGGGTCAGCGCCGCATCCCGGGCATCGACTCGGGCCGCACCCTGCGGGTGCGTGGACGCCTCGGCAAGCTGGAGAACGGTGGCAAGGCGATCTACAACCCGCACTACGAAATTCAGCGGTGACTGACCCCGAAGATCCGGGGGCAACCCCGCCGGAGTCGGGCGCGTCGGAACACATGAGCACCAACCGCATCAGCCCGGAACGCCTGCTGGCACAGGCAGGCGGTGTCAGCGGTGTCATCTATTCGTCTCTTCCGGTGGTGGTCTTCGTCATCGCCTCGAGCGTGTCGGGATTGGTTCCCGCGATCGTGGCCGCGCTGGCGGTGGCCGCGCTGATCCTGGTGTGGCGGCTCATCCGTCGCGACTCCCCGCAGCCGGCCTTCTCGGGCTTCTTCGGCGTCGCGCTGTGCGCGCTGATCGCCTACGTGTTGGGCGAGTCCAAGGGCTACTTCTTGCTGGGCATCTGGATGTCGCTGGTGTGGGCGGTGGTCGTCGCGGCGTCTGTGCTGATCCGCCGGCCCCTGGTGGGTTACGGGTGGAGCTGGGCCACCGGGCGCGGCGACCGCTGGCGCGAGGTGCCGCGGGCCGTCTACGCCTTCGACATAGCGTCGCTGGGTTGGGTGCTGGTGTTCGCCGCCCGGTTCGTGGTGCAGGGCCTGCTGTACGATGCCGACCGGACCGGTTGGCTCGCGGCAGCCCGGATCGGGATGGGCTGGCCGCTGACCGCCCTGGCCGCGCTGGCCACCTACGCGGCGATCAAGTCGGCGCAGCGCGCCATCGCCGCCGCCGACGCCCCCGCGGTCGAACTGGAGCCCGGCGCCGTCACCGACTGATCAGTCGCCGCCCGGGCTGTAGCTGCCCAGCAGCATCTTCTGCAGGTCCTCTTCCGCCTCGGCGACGGCGACGAACAGGAGTTCGTCGCCGCCCTCCAGTGGCTCGTCCTCCTCGGGCACGATCACGCGCGGGCCGCGCAGGATCGTCACCAGCGAGGTGTTGCGCGGCAGCTGCAGCTTGCGCACCGGCTTGCCGCCCCACGGGGTGTCATCGGGCAGGGTGATCTCCACGAGGTTGGCCTGGCCCTTGCGGAATTCCATCAGCCGCACCAGATCTCCGACGGCGACCGCCTCTTCAATGAGCGACGCCAGCATGCGCGGCGTCGATACCGCCACGTCGACTCCCCAGGCGTCGGTGAACAGCCATTCGTTGCGGGGATCGTTGACCCGGGCCACCACCCGCGGGACCGCGAACTCCGTTTTGGCCAGCAGGCTCAGCACGACGTTGGCCTTGTCATCGCCGGTCGCGGCTACCACCACGTCGAACTCCTGCAGGTGCACCGACTCCAGCAGGCTCAGTTCGCATGCGTCGCCCAGCCGCCAGTGCGCGGCCGGGATGGCGTCGACGTCGACGTGATCGGGGTTGCGTTCGATCAACGTCACGTCGTGGCCGTTGCCGATGAGTTCCCGGGTGACCGAGCGCCCCACCGCGCCGGCGCCGGCGACAGCTACCTTCATCGGCGCCGCTCCTCAATCAGGTAGTCGCTCGAATTCATCACAGGTCTTCGCTCGGGGGTAGCGCGGCGATGGCCACCGCCTCGGCGGCGCGGCCGGAGATCGCGGCCACATACACCTGGTCGCCGGCCTGGATCACCGATTTGGGCTCCGGCAGCACGCCCGCCCCGAAGCGGATGAGGAACGCGACCCGGGCGCCGGTGGCCTGCTCCAGGTCGGTGACCCGATGCCCGATCCAGTCCTCGTGCAAGACGACCTCGGACACCGCGACCGTCCCGGTCGGGTCGCGCCACTTGGCCGTCTCCGATTCGCGCAGCAACGCGTTGAGCAGGCGGTCGGTGGTCCAGGGCACGGTCGCGATGGTGGGAATGCCCAGCCGCTCGTACACCTCGGCGCGCTTGGCGTCGTAGATGCGGGCCACGACTCGCTTCACGCCGAAGGTCTCCCGCGCGAGCCGGGCCGAGATGATGTTGGAGTTGTCGCCGGACGAGACCGCGGCGAACGCGTCGGCCTCGTCGATGCGGGCCCTCAGCAGCACGTCTCGGTCGAATCCCTGTCCCAGCACCCGCTCGCCGGCGTATTCGGGGCTGAGTCGGTTGAAGGCGGTGCTGTCCCGGTCGATGACCGCGACGTCGTGACCGATGCGGGAGAGCCCGTCGGCGACCGAGGAACCGACCCGGCCGCAGCCCATCACCACTACTCGCAACTTGAGGTCCTCTCGGCCCGCGTCAACTGGCAACCCACGTCGGCCAGCCGTTTCGGTCGGCGAACATTCTCCTACGAACGCTACCGCCAAACCCGTCTGGGCTTACTCTTGGCTCTCGTGTCCAAACTTTCAACCGCCACCCGTCGGTTGCTTATCGGTCGGCCGTTTCGCAGCGACCGGCTGAGTCACACCCTGCTGCCCAAGCGGATCGCCTTGCCGGTGTTCGCCTCCGACGCGCTGTCCTCGGTGGCGTACGCGCCCGAGGAGGTCTTCCTGATGCTCTCGGTGGCCGGGGTGACGGCGTACGCGCTGACACCGTGGATCGGGCTTGCGGTGGCCGCCGTGATGCTGGTGGTGGTGGCCAGCTACCGCCAGAACGTCCACGCCTACCCGTCCGGCGGCGGCGACTACGAGGTGGTCACCACCAACCTCGGCGACACCGCCGGCCTCGTCGTCGCCAGCGCGCTGATGGTGGATTACGTTCTCACCGTTGCGGTCTCGACGGCGTCGGCGATGGCGAACATCGGCTCGGCGATCCCGATCGTGGCCCAGCACAAGGTGTTCTTCTGCGTGGTGGCCATCCTGCTCGTGATGGCGCTGAACCTGCGCGGCGTGCGCGAGTCCGGGTTGGCGTTCGCCATCCCGACGTACGCGTTCATCGTCGGTGTCCTGGTGATGATCGGCTGGGGGCTGTTCCGGATCTTCGTGCTGGGCAATCCGCTGCGGGCCGAATCCGCCGGTTTCCAGATGCATGCCGAGCACGGCCAGGTCGTGGGTTTCGCGTTGGCGTTTTTAGTGGCGCGGTCGTTTTCGTCGGGTTGTGCGGCGCTGACCGGCGTCGAGGCGATCAGCAACGGGGTGCCGGCGTTTCAGAAACCCAAGTCGCGCAACGCCGCGACGACGCTGCTGATGCTCGGCGGCATCGCGGTCACCCTGCTGATGGGCATCATCGTGCTGGCCGAGAAGATCGGGGTCAAGCTCGTCGAGGATCCCGCGCGGCAGCTCACCGGCCCGCCCCCGAACTACTACCAGAAGACCTTGGTCACCCAGCTGGCGCAGGCGGTGTTCGGCAGCTTCCACATCGGGTTCCTGCTGATCGCCACGGTGACCGCCCTCATCCTGGTGCTGGCCGCCAACACCGCCTTCAACGGATTCCCGGTGCTCGGCTCGATCCTGGCGCAGCACAGTTACCTGCCGCGCCAATTGCACACCCGCGGAGACCGATTGGCGTTCTCCAACGGCATCCTGTTTCTGTCCGGGGCGGCGCTGCTGGCGATCATCGCGTTCCGCGGTGAGGTCACCGCGCTGATCCAGCTGTACATCGTCGGCGTGTTCATCTCGTTCACGCTGAGCCAGATCGGCATGGTCCGGCACTGGAGCCGGTTGCTGCGCACCGAGACCGATCCGCGGGCGCGGCGCAAGATGATGCGCTCGCGGGTGGTCAACACGGTCGGGTTGCTGTCCACCGGGGCGGTGCTGCTGGTGGTGCTGGTGACCAAGTTCGCCGCCGGCGCGTGGATCGCCCTGTTCGCGATGAGCCTGCTGTTCGGCATCATGAAAATGATTCACCGGCACTACAACACCGTGAACCGCGAATTGGCCGAGCAGGCCGCCGCCCAGGACGACGTGGTGCTGCCGAGCCGCAATCACGCCGTGGTGCTGGTGTCCAAATTGCACCTGCCGACTTTGCGTGCGCTGGCCTACGCCAGGGCCACCCGCCCCGACGTTCTCGAGGCGGTGACGGTCAGCGTCGACGATGCGGAGACCCGCGAGCTGGTGCACAAGTGGGAAGAAAGCGATATCAGCGTGCCGCTCAAGGTCATCGCCTCGCCGTATCGCGAAGTCACCCGCCCCGTCCTGGAATACGTCAAGCGGGCCCGGGAAGAGTCGCCGCGCACCGTGGTGACGGTGTTCATCCCGGAGTACGTGGTGGGTCACTGGTGGGAGCAGGTGTTGCATAACCAGAGCGCTCTTCGGCTCAAGGGGCGGCTGCTGTTCATGCCGGGCGTCATGGTGACTTCGGTTCCGTGGCAATTGAGTTCGTCGGAACGGCGCAAGACCTTGCAGCCGCACGTGGCGCCGGGTGACGCTCGTCGGGGAATCTTCGATTGACCCGCGAATCGACGCGCGCGTCCCGCGCGTCGGCGCCCCCGGTGGGGGAGCTGACGCTGACCACCGGTGCTCCGGCCAACGGGGGCAGCTGCGTCGCGCACCACGAAGGCCGCGTGGTGTTCGTCCGGTACGCCCTGCCCGGCGAGCGGGTCCGCGTCCGGGTCACCGCGGATCGCGGATCCTATTGGCACGCAGAGGTTCTCGAGGTCATCGAGCCGGCGTCCGGGCGCACCGCGTCGCTGTGCCCGATCGCGGGGGTGGGCGGCGCCGGTTGTTGCGACCTGGCCTTCGCCGGCCCGGAGGTGGCCCGCGCGCTCAAGGCCGAAGTGGTGGCCAATCAGCTCGAGCGCCTAGGGGGGCATCGCTGGAGCGGTGAGGCCGAGCCGCTGGCGGACTCCGCGCCGACGGGGTGGCGCACCCGCGTCCGGCTCGATGTCGGCCCCGACCGCCGGCCGGGCTTTCACCGCTATCACAGCGAGGACTTGGTGACCGACTTGCGCTGTGCGCAGCTGCCGCCCGGCATGCTCGACGGGATCGACGACATCGAGTGGCCCCCGACGGCCCAACTGCACGTGGCCGTCGACGACGACGGCGTGCGTCACGTCGTGCGCACGCTGCGGCAGGGCAGGCACACGGAGACCAAGGTGGTCCAGGGACGCTACGAGGCGGTGCAGCGGGTGGCGGGGCGTAGCTGGCAGGTGCCGGTGACCGCGTTCTGGCAGGCGCACCGCGACGCCGCGGGCGTCTACAGCGATCTGGTCGCCGACTGGGCGCAGCCCGGCGCCGGGATGCGCGCGTGGGATTTGTACGGCGGCGCAGGCGTTTTCGCCGCGGTGCTCGGCGAGGCGGTCGGGCGCTCCGGACGGGTGCTCAGCGTCGACACCTCCCGCGGGTCGACCCGCGCCGCGCGGGCCGCCCTGACCGACCTGCCCCAGGTGCACATCGTCACCGACTCGGTGCGTCGCGCGCTGGCCGCGCAGCGCGGGCGCGCCTCGAGAGCGGATGTGGCGGTACTGGATCCGCCGCGGGCGGGAGCCGGGCGCGAGGTCATCGATCTGCTCGCGGCCGCGGCCGTCCCTCGCATCGTGCACATCGGTTGCGAGGCAGCATCTTTCGCGCGCGACATCGGGATCTACCGCAAGCACGGGTACACCGTCGAGAAGATCAGGGTGTTCGACGCCTTCCCGCTGACCCATCACAGCGAATGCGTGGCGCTGCTGACGCGGTAGGAACTGTTCGGCGACAACGGCCCATGCCCTCTGTCAATGCAGTTCCGCGCCGGTGAATCTCACGACCGGCTAGACTGCGTCGCGGTGTGCCGGGAAGTCTGGTCGGCGATGTCGTTGTCGACCGATCGAAAGGTGCGCGTGCTAGTTATCAACGAACGGGCCGGGACGGTCGAGGCATGTCGACCGCGTGCGCCGCGCGTGGTCGCCGGCATCCGATTGCTGCCATCGTGAACGAGAGCCTCCGTTATGCGCTGATGGTCCTGTTCTCCAGCGCCGTCGGTTTGGTTGCGGTGCTGGCGAACCGCCTCACCGAGCGATTCAAAATCCCAGTGCCGCTGCTGGTGCTGGTCGGAACGGCGGTGGCGGTGCACGCCGTGCCCGTGGTGCAGCCGCCGTCCGAGCGGGTGGTGGAGCGGGTCATCACCATCGCGCTAGTGCTGGTGTTGTTCGACGGCGGAATGCACATCGGGCCCCGCCGTTTCCGCGCGGCGATCGCCCCGATTCTGTCGGTCGGCGTCGCGGGCACCGCCCTCACCGCCGCCGGCGCCGCGCTGATGCTGCACTACGCGTGCGGAATCAGCTGGTTCCCCGCGGTGCTCGTCGCGACCGCGGTGGCGCCCACCGATCCGGCCGTCGTCTTCTCCGTCTTGGGCAAACGCGAGATCAGGGGCCGCAGTAGCACCATCCTGGAGGGCGAGTCCGGCGCCAATGACCCGGTCGGCATCTCGTTGATGTCCAGCCTGATCGCCGCCGGTGGGCTCACCGCCGCCGGATTCGCCAGCGTGGGAGGGCAATTCGTTCTGCAAATGGCGATCGGTCTGGCGGTCGGGGTGATCGGCGGCCGCGCGCTCCTCGTCTTCATGCGCCGCGTGGCGCTGCCGAGCGAAGGCCTCTATCCGCTGCGGACGCTGGCCTCCTGCCTGATGCTGTACGGCATCGCCACGCTTGCCCACGGCTCGGGATTTCTGGCGGTGTTCGTCGCCGGAATCGTGATCGGCGATGCTCACGCGCCGTACAAGCCGGAAATCAAGCGGTTTCACGCCGCCCTGGCCGGTCTCGCCGAAATCGTCGCGTTCGTCGTGCTGGGTCTGACTGTCGACCTGGACGTGCTCACCCACCCCGACGTCTGGATTCCCGGGCTCGTCCTCGGAGTGACCCTGACCGCGCTGATTCGCCCGCTGGCGGTGGGCGCCTGTCTGGTCGGCGTCCAGCTCAAGCGAAACGAACGCGTCTTCATACTGTTCTCTGGCCTTAAAGGGGCCGTGCCCATCTTGCTCGGCGAGCTGCTGCGCGCCGCGCATCTCCCCAACGCCGAACGTCTGTACGGCATCGTGGTCGTCGTCGTGATCTTCTCGGTTCTGGTGCAGGGCAGCTCGGTGCCCGGCGTCGCGAAGCTGCTGCACCTGCCGATGCGCACCGTCGAGACCCAACCGTGGCAGATAGGTGTCCGCCTAGCGGACGAACCGCACGGGGTCCATCGCTTCAGCGTCGCCAAGGGGTCCGAGGCCGAGGGGTGCACCGTCGAGGGGCTCAGTGATCGCGTCGGCGACATCTGGGTGAGCATCGTCGTCCGCACCACCGGCCTGGTCCCGGTGCGCGGCGACACCGAACTTCAGGCCGCCGACGAGGTCGTCATCCTGGCGGATCCCGAACTTCGTGGCGCCCTTGCCGAACTTTTTGAGCCCTCGTAGGCCGGGCGACTCCGTCTGCGGCCGTGCCATTCGGCGGCCGCTGCGTAGACTGACTGGATGCTGGAACAGATCCGCGGGCCCGCTGATCTGCAGCACCTTTCTGCGCATCAGCTTCGCGATCTGGCCACCGAGATTCGCGAGTTCCTGATACACAAGGTCGCTGCCACCGGGGGACACCTCGGGCCCAATCTGGGCGTGGTCGAGCTGACGCTCGCCCTGCACCGGGTGTTCGACTCACCCCACGATCCGATCATCTTCGACACCGGCCATCAGGCCTACGTGCACAAGATGCTGACGGGGCGCTCCCACGAGTTCGAAAGCCTGCGCAAGAAGGGCGGGCTGTCCGGATATCCGTCGCGCGCCGAGAGCGAACACGACTGGGTCGAGTCCAGCCATGCCAGTGCGTCGTTGTCCTACGCCGACGGCCTGGCCAAGGCCTTCGAGCTGAGCGGGCACCGCAACCGGCACGTGGTCGCGGTGATCGGCGACGGCGCGCTCACCGGGGGCATGTGCTGGGAGGCGTTGAACAACATCGCCGCCTCCGGCCGGCCGGTCATCATCGTCGTCAACGACAACGGCCGCAGCTACGCCCCGACGATCGGCGGTGTCGCCGACCATCTCGCCTCGCTGCGGCTGCAGCCGGCCTACGAGCAGGCGCTGGAGAAGGGCCGCGACGCGCTGCGCGCGCTGCCACTGGTCGGCAAGCTGGCCTACCGCGTGATGCACAGCGTCAAGGCCGGCATCAAGGACTCGCTGTCGCCGCAGCTGCTGTTCACCGACCTGGGGCTGAAGTACGTGGGCCCGGTCGACGGCCACGATGAGCGCGCGGTCGAGGCCGCGCTGCGGCACGCCCGCGGCTTCGGCCGCCCGGTGATCGTGCACGTCGTCACCCGCAAGGGGATGGGCTTCGCCCCGGCCGAGGACGACGAAGCCGAGCAGATGCACTCCTGCGGCGTCATCGACCCGGTGACCGGCCAGGCGACCAAGATCGCCGGCCCCGGCTGGACCGCGACGTTCTCCGACGCGCTCATCGGCTACGCCCGCAAGCGCCGCGACATCGTGGCGATCACCGCGGCCATGCCCGGGCCGACCGGGCTGACGCCGTTCGGGCAGCAGTTCCCGGACCGTCTGTTCGACGTCGGCATCGCCGAGCAGCACGCGATGACGTCGGCGGCGGGGCTGGCGATGGGCGGCATGCACCCGGTGGTGGCCATCTATTCGACGTTCCTCAACCGGGCCTTCGACCAGATCATGATGGACGTGGCGCTGCATCGGCTGCCCGTCACCATGGTGCTCGACCGGGCCGGCATCACCGGCTCGGACGGCGCCAGCCACAACGGCATGTGGGACCTGTCGATGCTGGGGATCGTGCCCGGCATGCGGGTGGCAGCACCGCGCGACGCCACCCGGCTGCGCGAGGAGCTCGGTGAGGCGCTCGACGTCGACGACGGCCCCACGGCGCTGCGCTTCCCGAAAGGCGATGTGGGCGAGGACATCCCGGCGATCGAACGTCGAGGATCCGGCACCTCGGGCGTCGACGTGCTCGCGGTCCCGGCCGGCGGTTGCAACCACGACGTGCTGCTGATCGGCGTCGGCGCGTTCGCGTCGATGGCGCTGGCGGTGGCCAAGCGGCTACAGGACCAGGGGATCGGCGTCACGGTCATCGACCCGCGCTGGGTGCTGCCGGTGTCCCCGAGCATCCTGGAGCTCGCGGAGCAGCACAAACTCGTCGTCACGTGTGAGGACAACGGGGTCAACGGGGGGGTCGGCTCGGCGGTGTCGGCCGCCCTGCGCGCCGCCGAGATCGACGTTCCCTGCCGCGACGTCGGACTGCCGCAGCGGTTTTACGAACAGGCCTCCCGCGGCGAGCTGCTGTCGGATCTGGCGCT
Source organism: Mycobacterium sp. NGS33 (assembly GCF_059812885.1). Classification (NCBI taxonomy): domain Bacteria; kingdom Bacillati; phylum Actinomycetota; class Actinomycetes; order Mycobacteriales; family Mycobacteriaceae; genus Mycobacterium; species Mycobacterium sp. NGS33. Next base: position 57,569 of record NZ_JCALDN010000025.1, read on the forward strand.
CACCGACCAGGACGTCGCCCGCCGCATCACCGGCTGGGTCGCCGCGCTGGGCAGCGGCGTCGCCGAGGCGGAGATCCGCGAGCACCTCGACTAGTGGCGATCGCGAGCGCGGCGTGGCCGGGCGAAGCGGGTCGCCACCATCGGACTAGTCACCGGTGCCGGGCGGCGGCGCCTGCAGGGCGCGGGCCAGCGCCGGGTCCACCAATTCCCGCTGCCACGGCCGGGCCTGGCCGGCGCGCAGGAAATTCTCGACGGCATCGAGCGGATCGGGGGCGGGCGTCCAGTCCCAGCACAGCCGTCGCACCAGGTCCGGTGACACCAGGTTCTCGGTGGGGACGTGCACCCGCTCGGAGACCTCGGACAGCGCCGAACGCGCGGCCTCCAGCCGGGCGGCGGCCTCCGGTTTGCGCCTGCTCCACCGCGCCGTCGGTGGCGGGCCGTTGGACGGTTCGCTGTCGGCGGGCGGGTTCTTGGTCCGCCGGGCCTCGTCCAGCGCCGCCAGCCACGTCGCGGCGCTGCGCCGCTGATTGCGCCCCCCGAACACGGGCAACGCGACCAGTTCCTCGACCGTCGTCGGGTTGGCCAGTGCGGCGTCGATGATGGCCGAGTCGGGCAGGATGCGGCGCGGCGCGATGTCGCGGCGCTGCGCGATCCGGTCGCGCGTCAACCACAATTCACGCACCGCGGCCAGGGCCCGCTGATCGCGCACCCGATGGATGCCCGACGTCCGCCGCCACCGGTCCGGGCGCACCGCGGCGCCCGGATCCTTGGAACCCGTGTCCCGCAGATAGTCGAATTCCTGTGCGGCCCAATCACTTTTGCCCTGCTCGGCCAGCACGTCGGCGATCGCCGCGCGCAGCTCGATGAGCAGCTCCACATCCAGCGCGGCGTAGTTGAGCCATTCGGCGGGCAGCGGGCGTTTGGACCAGTCGGCCGCGCCGTGGCCCTTGGCCAGCCCGAAGCCCAGCAGCCGCTCGACCATGGTGGCCAGGTTCACCCGCTCGAATCCGGCCAGCCGCCCGGCCAGTTCGGTGTCGTACAGCGCCGGCGGCCGCATGCCCACCTCCGCCAGGCAGGGCAGGTCCTGATCGGCGGAGTGCAGGATCCATTCGTCGGTGCCCAACACCTCGGCCACCGGCCGCAGGGCCTGCAGCGGGTCGGCGCCGTGGCTCACCGGATCGATGAGCACCGTGCCGGACCCGGCCCGCCGGATCTGGATCAGGTAGGCCCGGTTGGAGTAGCGGAAACCCGACGCCCGCTCGGCGTCCACCGCGAAGGGCCCGTGGCCGCGATCCAGCCGCTGCGCGGCGTTCTCGATGTCGCGGACGCTCACCGAGATCGGCGGGACGCCTTCGGACGGGTGCGGCAGGGGGCTGGGCGCGGGTTCGGTGCCCGCGTCACCGGGCGCGTTGCTGCCCGGCCCGTCGGCCGCCGGTTCGCCCATGCTAGGCGCGTGACCGTGAGCTCAGGTCGGTGACTCCAGCGGGTGGTAGGCCCGCGGCGTGCTCCAGCACCTCGCAGAACGCCTCGACATGGCCGCCGACCTCGGGTGAGGTCGCGGTCCATGACGCGCGCAGCTCGAGCTGGTGGGCGCGCGGCGGCCCGGAGATGTCTCCGTAGCGCACCGATGTGGTGGCGGTGACGGTGCCGCCCAGGGCGACGACTTGTTCCATACGTGACTCCAGTGCCTCGACTAGCCAGCTCCACGCTACTTCGGGCAGCAGCGGGTCAACCGCCTCACTGGGGTCGAGGTCGGCCTGGATGTAGGCGACCATGCGGATGGTGCCGTCCCACGCGTCGGCCCCTTCTGGGTCGTACAGCAGGATCAACCGTCCGAAGGCGTCGCCCTCGGACCGTTCCGGAATGATGTCGCGGTCGGGATGTTTGACCTCGGCGCCCAGGGCGTAGCTGTGGGGAGCCAAGCGTTGCGGCGGCCGGATGGGACCCAACTCGATCTCCGGCCGCACGACGACGGCGTTCATCGCCGCTACCGCCTCGCGGAAGGGGGCCGGTTCGGATGAGGTCACTTGGCGCCGCTCCTGTCCATCCCGACCGTTCTGCGTCGTCACGGCACGGGTCACAGGGATCGACGGTAGACCCACAGCCCGACACGCCGCGACAGGCGCGCCGCGTTTCAAACCCGCCGCGACCAAGCCGTTACCAGGGCTCCACCAAAGCTATATGTGCAGGTCACCGGATAAAACGCGCCTGGCGTTTCTCGCGGTGGGCCGCCAGGCCTTCCTGCACGTCGGGGCCGCTGAAACTGAGAAATTCCAGGCCCACCGAGGTCTCGAAGGTGGGACCCATCATGCGATACCAGTGGTTGAGGCTGCGCTTGGTCCACCGGATCGCGTTCTGCGCGCCCTGGGCCAGGTTCTCGGCGATCCGGGTGGCGGTGGACAGCACGTCGTCGTCGTCGACGCAGGTCGAGACCAGCCCGATCCGCTCGGCTTCCTCACCCAGCAGGGTCTCGCAGGTCAGCAGGTAGTACTTGGCCTTGGCCATGCCGACCAGCAGCGGCCAGCAGATCGCGGCGTGGTCGCCGGCCGCCACGCCGAGCTTGGTGTGCCCGTCGATCAGCTTCGCGGTCCGGCCCGCCACCGAGATGTCGGCGAGCAGGGCCACCACCAGACCCGCGCCCACCGCCGGCCCCCGAATCGCCGACACGACGGGGGTGTCGCAGTTGATCATGTTGTGCACCAGGTCGCGGGCCTCGCGCATGATGCGGATCCGGCCCTCGTAGTCGTTGATCGTCTCGTCGATCAGGTCGAAGCTGCCGCCGGAGGAGAAGGCTTTGCCTTCGCCGCGGACCAGGACGGCGCGCACCGCCGGATCGCGGTCGATCACCGGCCAGATGTCGGCGAGGTCGCGGTGCATCTGCGGGCCGACCGAGTTCAGGCCGGGGGAGTCGAGCACCAGCGTCAGCACCCCGTTGTCCCCGAGCTCGCGGCGCAGGCTGGGAAACTCGTCGTAACTCGCTGGGGGCTGACTGACGGGCATCACCGAGCTCCTGACGTTCAAACGGTTGCGGTGGTCGATAGTACGCAGCGGGATTCGGTGTTCTGGTGGTCATGGCAGCATTGAGGCTGATGAGTACTCGCCGCGACCTTCCCGAGTCGCCGTATCTGGCGGCCGTGAGCGGTCGCAAACCCAACCGGGTGCCGGTGTGGTTCATGCGCCAGGCCGGTCGCTCGCTGCCCGAATACCGGGCGCTGCGGGCCCAGACCGACATGCTGTCGGCCTGCTTCGACGCCGAGCTGGTCTGCGAGATCACCCTGCAGCCGGTGCGCCGCCACGACGTCGACGCGGCGATCTTGTTCTCCGACATCGTGGTGCCGCTGCTCGGTGCGGGCATCGACCTGGACATCGTCGCCGGGGTCGGGCCGGTGATCGAGTCGCCGGTGCGCACCGCCACGCAGGTCGAGGCCATCAAACCCCTTGACCGGCAACGGGTTGCGCCGGTGTCCGACGCGGTGTCGCTGCTGGTGTCAGCGCTCGGTGAGGTTCCGCTGATCGGCTTCGCGGGTGCGCCGTTCACCTTGGCGTCGTACCTGATCGAGGGCGGCCCGAGCCGTCACCATGCCCGCACCAAGGCGATGATGCTGGCCGAGCCGGACACCTGGCACGCGCTGATGGAGAAGCTGACCGACATCACGGTCGGCTTCTTGCGGGTGCAGCTGGAGGCCGGGGTGGACGCCATTCAGGTGTTCGACTCGTGGGCCGGGGCGCTGTCCCTGGCGAACTACCGCACCTACGTGCAGCCGCACAGCGCCCGGGTTTTCGCCGCCCTGGCCGACCACGGTGTGCCGATGACCCACTTCGGCGTCGGCACCGCCGAACTGCTGGGCGCGATGTCGTCGGTCGGCGCGAACGTGGTGGGCGTGGACTGGCGCACCTCGCTGCCCGATGCGGCCGCCCGCGTGCAGCCTGGCACGGCGCTGCAGGGCAACCTCGATCCGGTGGTGGTGCTGGCGGGCTGGCCGGTGGTGGAACGCGCGGCGCGCGCCGTGGTGGACGACGGCCGGCGCGCGATCGATGCCGGCGCCGCCGGTCACGTCTTCAACCTGGGCCACGGCGTGCTGCCCGAAACCGATCCCGGTGTGCTGACCGACCTGGTGTCGCTGGTCCACTCCCTATGAGTGCTCCCTCGTATTGCGTTGTGGGGGGCGGTATTTCGGGTTTGACCGCGGCCTATCGGCTCCGCCAGGCCGCTGGCGACGGCGCGGCGATCACGCTGTTCGATCCCGGTGACCGGCTCGGCGGCGTGCTGCGCACCGAGCTGGTCGGCGGGCTGCCGATGGATGTGGGTGCCGAGGCATTCGTGCTGCGCCGCCCCGAGCTGCCCGCTCTGCTGGCGGAGCTGAATTTGTCTGAGCGCCAGCGCGTTTCGACCGGCGCACGCCCACTGATCTACAGCGGCCAGGGGCTGCGTGCCCTGCCGGCGGCGACGGTCGTCGGGATCCCGTCGTCGGCGGCCTCGGTGGCGGGACTCGTCGACGACGCCACGGTGGCCCGCATCGAGGCCGAACCCGGACGCCCGCTGAGGTGGCGGGCCGGCAGCGACCCCGCGGTGGCCGACCTGGTGGGGGAGCGATTCGGTGAGCAGGTGGTGGCCCGCTCGGTGGATCCGCTGCTGAGCGGGGTGTATGCGGGCTCGGCGGCCACCATCGGGCTGCGTGCGGCGGCTCCGACGGTGGCGGCGGCCCTGGACCGCGGCGCCACCAGCCTCACCGACGCGGTCCGGCAGGCGCTGCCGCCGGCCACGGGAGCGCCGGTGTTCGGGGCGCTCGAGGGCGGCTACCAGGTGCTGATCGACGCGCTCGTCGCGCGCGGCCGCCCCCGCCGGGTGCGGTCCGCGGTCTCGCGGCTCGAGCCCGCCGGCGCCGGCTGGGCGCTGGTCGACGACACCGGCGCCCGCTGGCCCGCCGACGCGGTGATCCTGGCCGTGCCGGCGGGGGAGTGTGCCCGGCTGCTGGCCGGGGTCGCGCCGCGCAGCGTCGCCGCCGCCGGGCGCATCACCAGCGCGTCGTCGGTGGTGATGGCGCTGGCCGTGCCGGGCGATACCGCGTTCCCGGAGTGTTCGGGCGTGCTGGTGGCCACCGGCGAGCGGCTGCGGTCCAAAGCCATCACGCTGTCGTCGCGGAAGTGGGGCGTCCGCGGCGACGCGCAGCTGCTGCGGCTGTCGTTCGGGCGGTTCGGTGATCGCGTGGCGGCAGACACTTCCGACGACGACCTGCTGGGCTGGGCGCTGGGTGACCTGGCCACGGTGTTCGGGTTGTCGGTCGACCCCGTCGACGTCCGCGTTCAGCGCTGGCTCGACGCGATGCCGCAGTACGGCCCCGGTCACGCCGATCTGGCCGCCGAGGTGCGCGCGGGCCTGCCCCCGACGCTGGCGGTGGCCGGGAGTTATCTCGACGGCATCGGCGTGCCGGCCTGCGTGGGTGCGGCCGGGCGCGCGGCCGAGCGTGTGATCGGGGCCATCGGTGGCGTCGACACGCAAGTGGCACGATAGGTTTCATGGCCAAGCTCGACTACGACTCGCTCAATTCCCAGATCCGGTACCTGATGTTCTCGGTGTTCTCCGTCGAGCCGGGTGAGCTGGGCGACCAGCGCGGTGACGTCATCGATGAGGCGTCGACGTTCTTCAAGCAGCAGGAGGAGCGCGGCGTCGTGGTGCGCGGCCTCTACGACGTCGCGGGCCTGCGGGCCGACGCCGACTTCATGATCTGGACCCACGCCGAGCGGGTCGAGGCGCTGCAGGCCACCTACGCCGATTTCCGGCGCACCACCGCGCTGGGGCGGGTCAGCGCGCCGGTGTGGAGCAGCGTGGCGCTGCATCGCCCGGCCGAGTTCAACAAGAGCCACATCCCTGCGTTCCTGGCCGGCGAGGAACCCGGCGCTTACATCTGCGTGTATCCCTTTGTGCGGTCCTATGAGTGGTACCTGCTGCCCGACGACGAACGCCGCCGCATGCTCGCCGAGCACGGCATGGCCGCGCGCGAGTACAAGGACGTGCGCGCCAACACGGTCCCGGCGTTCGCGCTCGGTGACTACGAGTGGATCCTGGCCTTCGAGGCTCCCGAACTGCACCGCATCGTCGACCTGATGCGCGAGCTGCGCGCCACCGACGCCCGCCGGCACACCCGCGAGGAGACGCCGTTTTTCACCGGCCCCCGGGTGCCCGTCGAGCAGTTGGTGAATGCGCTGCCATGACAACCCCTTTCGATCCGACCGACCCCACCCGCTTCGAGGAGATGTACCGCGACCAGCGGACGTCGCACGGCCTGCCGGCCGCCACGCCGTGGGACATCGGCGGCCCGCAGCCGGTGGTCCAGCAGCTCGTCGCGCTGGGGGCGATCCGGGGTGAGGTGCTCGACCCGGGCACCGGCCCGGGCCACCACGCCATCTACTACGCCTCCAAGGGTTTTTCGGCCACCGGCATCGACGGGTCGGCGACCGCCCTCGAGCGGGCCCGCGACAACGCCCAAAAGGCCGGTGTGTCAGTGAATTTCGAGCTGGCCGACGCGACGAAGCTGGACGGGTTCGACGGCCGGTTCGACACGGTGGTCGACTGCGCCTTCTACCACACCTTCTCCACCGACCCGGAGCTGCGCAGTTCGTACGTGCGCGCGCTGCACCGCGCCACCAGGCCGGGTGCGCGGCTGTACATGTACGAGTTCGGCGAGCACAACATCAATGGCTTCAAGATGCTGCGGTCGTTGTCCGAGGACGATTTTCGTGACGTGCTTCCGGATGGCGGCTGGGAGATCACCTACCTGGGCACCACGACGTATCGGGTCAACGTCAGCGTCGAGTCCATCGAGGCGATGGCCCAGCGCAACCCGGACATCGCCGATCAGGCGGAGAAGTTGCTGGAGCGCTTCCGGGTGATCGAGCCGTGGCTCGAGGGCGAACGCGCGCATGCCCCGTTCTGGGAAGTGCACGCCACGCGGGTGGACTGACGCCTCCGCTTGGCGCGCGCCCCGCGTGCCTCACGCCCCCGCGGCGCGCGCCACGCTCCCCGCCCCGCGCCACCGCCCACCCCGCCCCTGCGCCCCGCGAAACTTAAACTGTTGCGACGTTTTCG
>NZ_JCALDN010000026.1:0-55769 GCF_059812885.1 Mycobacterium sp. NGS33
ACTGCGGCGTTAGTGTCCGCCGCCACCATGTCCGCCGCCGCCGTGGCCGCCACTACCACCATGTCCCCCTGGACCTCCGTGGTCATAGCCTCCGTGGCCATAGTAACCGTGGCCGGGTCCGGGGTCCTCGCAGCCAGGATTCCAATACCCGTAGCAGGGGTGTCGGCAAGGGTCCGAGCTGGGCTTGGGCACCGGCTGCGGAGGTGGCGCTGGCAAGTCCCAAACCAGCGGTCATGACGGCGGTCGCCAAAGCAAAGCGCTGTGGCTTCACCAATGGAATCATATGTAATGGGTATCCAGCGACTTTGTGGCAAAATCGATGCTTGGCTTAGGCCTCGGACGATTCTGCGGCAGGTTTTGGCGGGCCGGCGCATCGCGGTGATGGCATCGAGTGGCCATCATCGTCGCACACAGCCGGGCAAGGCTCCCGGCGCGGGAGCACACATATGTGCGCGGCCGTCCGGACGTATGCGGCGAGCACCATAGCCGTGTCGGGACGCGCCGCCATGGCGTCGTGCCGCAGCGAACACCAGACCGCATCAGCGCCCTTCAAATGGCGTCCAACTCAGCCTTACCAATCGCGGGATGTCGTTACTAGAGGCGAACTCGGTGGCAGCACTGCTCGCCCGGGGGCCGCCCCAGTCGGGATCGGCGTCGACACTAAGTAGAGCTGGCTCTTTCGCCCGCGGATATCACGGTTTCAAGGGTGCGCTCGGCACCCGATGCAGCCAGCGGCAGAGTGACGGTGAACGCGGCGCCTTTACCGACGCCGTCGCTGGCCGCAGCGACGCGTCCGTTGTGGGCCTCGACCAGCGCCTTGACGATGGCTAGTCCGATTCCGCCTCCGCCGTAGCCCCGGTCGTGGGTGAGATCGGCTCGATAGAACCGTTCGAACACATGGGGTAGGTGTTCGGCGAGGATGCCCTCACCGCTGTCGACGACCGAGAGCGTAAACTCATCGCCCTCCACAGCCGCGCGGACTTCGACGCGTCCTCCCGGCGGCGTGTGGCGCAGCGCGTTGTCAAGCAGGTTGCCTAGAACCTGAGATAGCCGTTGCGAGTCCCCCCGCAGCGGGGGCAGGTTGGCAGGTAACGTGACGACCAGATCGACATGTTTGCTTCGATAGCGTTCCTGCGCGGCCGTCACGGCAGCATCGATCAGCTCGCGCACGTCGATCCAGCTAAAGGCCATCGAGAAGGCACTCTCTTCGGCTTGGGCGAGTGCAGCAGTGTCCTCGGAGAACCGCACTAGCCGGCGGGTCTGGTCGCGCAGCATCGCGGTGGTCTGCGGGGTCAGCGACCGCACCCCGTCTTCGAGCGCGTCCATATAGGCATCCAGCACCGAAGCGGGGGTGCGGATCTCGTGGGCCAGGTCGCCGAACAACTGGCGCCGAGTAGCGTCGACGGTCTGTAGCCGCGCCGCCATCTGGTTGAACGAGTCAACGAGGGTGTCGAAATCCTCGTCGAGGCGGGTAGGCGAAATCCGGATGTCGTATCGGCCGCGGGCGACCTCGGTCGCAGCTGCGGCGACCTCGGTGACCGACCGTTGCAGCCGGCGGCTGACATACCAGCTGACCGCCAGCGCCATCAACGCGGAAATGGCAAGGGCGCCGCCGACGGCCACGGCGGTGGCCGATCTGTAGGCATGGTCGGCATGTATTTCCAGGAAAGAGTTGACGGGCACCTTCCCATGCATGTGCTTATGGAAAAGCGGCGGTCCGACGACGGCGGCAATTGCCCAGGTGGCCGCTGCACCGGCGGCGAGCACTAGTGTCTGGGCCAGCACTAGGCGCAACCCGATGCCGGGCCGGCGCAAGAACCGGCGCGGCTTCGCACCCGGTGTGGTGTTGTCACTCATTGGCCAATTCCCATCCGATATTCGACGCCGGTCACGGGCGATAATCGATCGCGGCCCAATTGCTCGTCGCCGTGTTCGTTCGACTGTCGTCGCCGTGTTCGCTCGACTGTATGCGAAGGGCCTTGCCGAGCCGGTCTGGACGAGGTGATCTTTCCTCCCCAAGGTCTACGCGGGTCAAGCCCTTTGTCGTGATGTGAGAGGTGACTCGGTCGACTGCCCTTCTGGGTCGCAGTCTAGGCCTTTCGCCATTCCGCAGGAGTCAAGTTGCGTGCCAGGCAAGAAGTGCACGAAGGCGACGCACCGAAATTCCGCCTGCTAGTCGGCCGTGGCCTTGGTGCCGACGTCCCCGCTCCCTGGCTGCATAGTGCGCGGTCGGCGCAGCATCGCGAGGATGCGGGCGACGAGTTCGCGGGGCCTAAAGGGCTTGGTCACATAGTCGTCGGCGCCGACCGACAATCCGATCAGCGTGTCCGCCTCGGTGCCGCGGGCAGTCAACATCACAACATAGGCATCGGAGAAGGTGCGCAGCTGGCGGCAGGTTTCAATGCCGTCCATCCCCGGCAAGCCCAGATCAAGAACAACAACATCAGGGTGAAACGCACGGGCCAAAGTGAGCGCATCGGACCCGTCGTGAGCGATACATACTTCGAACTGCTCATGCTCGAGATAACTGGCGACCACTCCCGCCAGCGAAACTTCGTTGTCGACCACCAATGCCCGATGGCCTGCGCCGGTCACTGAAGTCTGCGGCACTGTTTCCATCCGTCCATAATGCCTGCCGCGATCATGCTGTATCAGTTTTCCGGCGCTTGAGCGATGTCGAGGGAATCTTCGCGCGTTCTGCGCTGGTGTCGCGGCGATCGTCCCCTTCGACCGGGAACCTGTCGGTGTCCTCGGATTGTCATGACCGAATTCTTACCGAGCCTGCTTCTGCCGCGCGGGCTCTCACCGCCCCGACCGCTGCGGCTCCGGTTTCTCCTCACCGGCGAGAATGACTCGCGCAATACTCTGGGGGAGCAAGTTGGGATCAGTGAGGCGCGGTGGTCTCACCACCCTTGTCACCACATCATCAGACTGGCGCGCCGCGCCCGCGTGATTCTACGCTGACTTTGCTGATGGCTTTAAGGATCATCGCCGCGCTGATCGTTAGTGACCGGACGGGCACGTGCCGTTGCCGCCGGGCCTCGGCCATGAAGGATCCAACATCCTTGTCGCCCTTAACGACTGCGCCTCTTGAGCAAGGATGCTCGGCGAAGTCAGTTCAAACTGCTCCGTCAAGCCGTGCGTTCTTTCGCAACAAGTAGGACCTTGTAAGTTGCTGGTTCGCAATGCACAGGTCAGGTGCGCGGTTCCGATTTTTGGGTCGCGGTGCTGTTACAGTCGGGTCATTGTAAGTTTCAGCGGCACCCCGACGAGTTTTCGCCTGAGGTCCACCGTTCTCGTGTTCGGCGCGGCGGTGCTACTCGTCTTGGGCGCCAGAGTCGTCCTGCCCTGCTGTGAAGCCTCCCCGGTCCATCCACATCGCTCGGTATCGGCATCTGCGGATCGTGTTCTCGCGCTTGCCAGTCACGACCATGTTCAGGATGAATCCATCTGTTCGTCCGACATATCTGCTGCTGCGGTCTTACCGCGAATCGCGCCGCGGGCCGGTTCTGATTTCATCGCCATGGCGGGCATCGCCATTGCCGGGTGGCTGGCGGCCATGCTGTCGCCAATGATGCGGCCGCCGGCCGGTCGGCTCGCGGCTTCGTGACCGGCAACCAAATTTTGTCCCGGTTATGCATCACTCGTCGCTGACCGGTCATCGTCAGACCGGTGGCTCTGCTGCCATCACGGTTGGTGACTGCTGTCATTGTCAGCTGCCGCGCTGTGCCGCGGCTTTCACGCAGAAGCGACGATCACATGAATTCTGCCTTACCTCCTGAGAACAACCGACCCATAGCATCTCAGCCTGTTGCGCTGGGCATGCAGGGACGGGCGAACACGATTGTCGGCACCACGCCGGTGTTGCGGGTGTCCGCGCCGTTCAGTGAACCGGACCGCGGCTTCTGGGCCAAGCTCGAGGGACTTAATCCCGGTGGTATGAAGGACCGCCCTGCGGTGCACATGGTGGAACAAGCTCGGGCGCGCGGAGACCTGCTGCCCGGTGCGCGAATCGTCGAATCCACCAGCGGCACCATGGGCTTGGGTTTGGCGTTGGCCGGGACCGTGTACGGGCATCCGGTCACCGTGGTCACCGATCCCGGCATGGAGCCGATCATCGAGCGCATGCTCACTGCCTACGGCGCCCACCTCGATCTGGTCGCCGAGCCTGATCCGGTCGGTGGGTGGCAGCAGGCGCGCAAGAACCGGGTCGCCGAGCTGTTGGCCGAAGATCCGCATACCTGGTATCCCGACCAGTACAACAACCCCGACAACGTGGACGCCTACAGACCGCTGGCCTTGGAACTTATTTCCCAACTAGGAAATATTGACGTACTGGTGTGCTCGGTGGGAACCGGTGGACATTCGGCGGGGGTGGCGCGGGTGCTGCGCGAATACAACCCTGACCTGAAGCTGATCGGCGTGGATACCATCGGCTCCACCATCTTCGGGCAACCAGCCGCCCCCCGACTGATCCGCGGCCTCGGGTCAAGCATTTATCCCGGCAACGTGGACTATCCAGCCTTCAACGAAGCACACTGGGTTGCCCCTGCAGAGGCGGTATGGGCATGTCGTACCCTGGCTTCGACCCAATACGTCAGCGGCGGCTGGAGTGTGGGCGCGGTCGCACTTGTCGCGGGCTGGGCCGTCCGAACACACCCGCGCGGCACCACCATCGCCGCGGTATTCCCGGACGGGCCGCAACGCTACTTCGACACCATTTATAACGACGATTACTGCCGCGAGCACGCTCTGCTCGACGTCGAAGCGCCGCGCGAACCGGCGGTCATCAGGCACCCCACCGAACGCGTCGTGCAGTCCTGGACCCGCTGCCCCGTCGTCATCGACCCGGCCGCCGGAAAGCGTTGACGGGCTTCATCGCCAGCCCCGCAGCTTGGTCCGCCGAGCCCGGATGTAACCAGTTCGGCATCAACGCGACGATGGAGTGGGTCGATTGGTTCAACACCGGCGGCACAGCACAAGCTCGACTACGTTTCGGCCGAGGAATACGAGGCCGCCTGGGACTGTGCGACTAACGGTGTTTCCGGCCTGACACGCTAGGCGTTGCTTGGCGAGGAAGGTGCCGTGATGACGACACTGGATGATGTGACGAAGAATAAGTCGGCCGAACTCCCGGCTGAGCAGCAGGCCGCGGTCGAGTTGGTGCGGCTGGCGCAAGAACAGGGGCTGTCGCTGACCGGCCCTGACGGGCTGCTCAAACAGCTGACCAAAACGGTAATCGAGTCGGCTTTGAACGAGGAGATGACCGAGCACCTGGGCTATGAGAAGCATGACCCGGCGGGTGCGGGTAGCGGCAATATTGGCAATGGAACGCGCTCCAAGACGGTGCTGACCGACACCACCGGCGCCGTCGTGATTCGTTGGACCCCGGTGACAGGCGCGCCCACGACGCCAGGTGCCCGGCGGTAGGAACAGGGGGTATGACAACTGATTGTGCGCTGCCCGCATAATTTCAGTGGCGTAATTCAGCTCCCACGCTGTCATACAGTTGCGCGTCATGGTTGCCTCGACTGGGGAAGAACATGCCACGTCAGCCCGCATCACCGCACTTTCATCCGAAACCACCGCGGTGGTCGACCGGAAAATGCCTGGGTGGTCACCGAAGATGGGTCAGACCTCTAACCATGCTCGATCGGGAATTCGCCGGCGTAACACTATGAACGCACGCTATCTTGGGTTTCTCCGTTGTCCCCGGTGCGGAGTGCAAGCACCAGAAGACCAAGCATCGTTGGGATGCCCGGCCTGCGCCCGCCACGGCATCGGAGTCAATCTGGCCCCTGCATACGCGTTGGCGCCGGGTCCGTTGCCGTGGCAGGCGTCGCAGCCGGGCATTTTCGGCTTTCGCGGATTGTTGCCGTTGGCGCCAGACGACGTCCCGGTGAGCCTGGGCGAAGGTGGGACGCCTCTGGTTTCGTTGCGTCGGCTGGGGACACGACTGGGCTTGCGCAGACTCATGCTCAAAGACGAAGCGCGCAATCCGACATGGTCATACAAGGACAGGCTCGCAGCGGTCGCCGTCACGAAGGCGGCGGCCTTTGGAGCTTCAACCGTCGTCGTCTCCTCGACCGGCAACCACGGCGCAGCGGTCGCCGCCTACGCCGCCGCCGCGGGGCTTGGCTGCGTGGTGCTCACCGTGTCGTCAGTGCCGCGCGAGATCAGGATTCTGATGCAGGCCTACGGCGCCTGCGTCGTCGCTTACGACAACGGCCCGGACCGGTGGGCGGTGATGCGGGCGGCCGTCGAGGCGTTCGGCTGGATGCCGGTATCCGGGCTTGTGACTCCCCAGATCGGCTCCAATCCGTTTGGCATTCAGGGGTACAAGACGATCGCCTTCGAGCTGTGGCGCCAACTCGGCGAAACGCCCGACGTTGTCGTGGTGCCAACCGCCCACGGTGACGGGTTGGCCGGTCTTCGCCGGGGATTTTCCGACCTCGTCGGTTTGGGTCTTATCAGCCGCATGCCTAGGTTGGTCGCGGTCGACCCGTTCGGCGCCTACGTCGGCGGGCTCCATCGCGAAGAAGGAGAGCAGCCAACTGTTGCCACTCAGCCGTCAATGGCGTTTTCCGTGGCGACGCGGAGGGCCACCTATCAGGGATTGGACGCCATAAGAGCCACCAACGGGACGGCGATCGCCGAACCAAGCAATGACGCGATCGCGCGCATGCAACTCGAATTGGCCTCGACCGAAGGCATTTACGCAGAAGGGGCGTCCGTGTTGGCGGTGCTCGCAGCTCAACAACTTGCCGAGCGGAGGTGGATCGATCCTGATGAGAGCGTGGTGGTGTTGTCGACGTCGACCGGGTTGAAGGATCCCGGCTCGTCCGCGAGCCATTTGCCGGATCTACCGGTGCTTGAACCCACCCTGACAGCTCTCGAAGGTGCGCTGCCGAAAGGCATGTGCCGGTGACGCTGCAGGCCTGCGTGACCGCGGTGATCGTGGCCCCACCCGACAGCTGGTTCCTTGCGACGTTGTATTCCAAGTGGAAGTTCGTAGCGCGACTCAGCTCCGGCTCGATCACGGCGGCGCCAGCGCGCGCACTTTTCCGGCCGCCTCGGCAGGATTCCTCACGCGGCGATGTTCTCGGTTTGGCCGCCGATCGCCCGGCCCCGGCGTGTCTTGCGGAACACCCACGGCGCGATGGGATTTCCCTGCCAGCGGGTCGACGACGGCACGTGCTCGCGCGAACCAGGGGGCCGCCACCGTCTGCACGAAGGCTTCGGACACCTCGTTGCGCCACACATGACTCCGATGGATTTGACCTGGCCCCAGGGGCCAGCTTCTACCGTCGCGTATCCGGGCAGGATCAACACCACAAGGAGGTGACAAATGCCATTCCGCGAAGGCGACGTCTGCCGCTGCCCGCTTCCAGATTGCGGATGCGAGGTGACGGTAACCGAGAGCGCACCCCCGGATCGCCGGTGCCAGCAGAATCCGACCTGCTGCTGCGGGCAGACGATGGAGAAAGTCGGCTGATTCGAGTACGCCGGTCCGCCGAACTAGGTACAGCCTGCCCATACACCGAAACCAAGATCAGACCAGGCAGCCTCAGTTCAAACGCAAGCCCATCGGTGGATTCGGGCTAAGTGTGTATGGTTCGGCCTGGAAGACCCACAGAAAGGTAAGAACCAATGACCGACACCACCCCCACCCCTCCGGCCAGCACCACCCGGCGGTGGACTCGCTGGCTTTACCCAGCCGGTGCCATTACCGGCATCGCGGTCGGCATATTCGTCATCGTCGCCGGTCTATACCTTCTGTTTGCGCACCCAAACTGTTGTGGCGCCATGAATGGCGACATGCCGTGTTGTGCCGCCATGAGAGAGGACATGAAGAAAATGATGGACGGCATGAAGATGCCGATGGGAAACATGCCGAATACGCCTGGCATGCCGTCGATGTCGCCAATGCCATCGATGCCGAGCATGTCCCCGATGCCGAACATGCCGATGCCCACCCCTGGGCGGTGAAACCGCAACGCGAGGAATCGCCGCGCGAAAATTCCTTGCCCCTAGGTAACACATAATCGCCGATCGTTAGAGACGGCATTCGAAGACGTCGCGCTGGCACACACTCTCACGTTAAGTACGACGTGGACTGGCTCGGCGCATCGATACCGAGTGCTGCATGGCACGACGAGGAGAATGCGAATGGCCCGGCTCGCGATCGGGGGCGGCTCGCCTGTGTGGCGGGAGGCATGGCCGTTGTGGCCCCAGCACGACGCGCGCACATCCGAACGGGTCATCGCCGCGCTGGGCAGCGGCCGGTGGACGGTCAGCGGCGGCTGGACCGGAACACAGCCCTACGAGCAGGTGTTCGCCCGTAGGTTCGCCGAATTCGTCGAGGTGCCCTACTGCGTGAGCACCGATCACGGCTCGAGCAGCCTGATGATCGCGTTGGAGGCGCTCGGGGTGGGCGCCGGGGACGAGGTGATTGTCCCGGTGCTGACCTGGGTCGCCACGGCGACGGCGGTGCTCAATGTCAACGCGGTCCCGGTGTTTGTCGACGTCGACCCGGAAACCGGATGCCTGGATCCCCGGGCCCTGTCGGCCGCGGTGACCGCGCGGACCCGCGCGGTCATTGTCGTGCACCTGCACTGCCGAATGGCCGACATGGACGAGATCGGCGCTCTGGCAACCCAACATGGGCTACCGGTGATCGAGGACTGCGCGCAGGCGCACGGCGCCCGCTGGGCTGGCCGGCCGGCCGGCTCGCTGGGTGATGTGGGCGCTTTCAGCATGCAGCAGGGAAAGGTGCTCACCTGCGGTGAGGGCGGCGCCGTCGTCACCAAGGATGCGGCGCTCTACGACCGGCTCCAACAGCTGAGGGCGGATGCCCGGCGCTATCCGGCCGCCGAGCCCGACATCGGCTACCCCTACCTGGTCGAGGCCGGAGAGGTGATGGGCACCAACCATTGCCTGGCAGAGCTGCCCGCGGCGCTGCTGCTCGATCAACTCGAACGGTTGCCCCAGCAGCTGCTACAGCGGGCACGGGCGGCCGAGCTGCTCGACACCGAACTCGCCGGGGTGGCCGGCGTACGGCCCACGGCCTGGCCGGCTCGGCTGGAGCTGCCGAGCATCTTCGCCTACACCGTGCGCCGCGACCCGGACGCCTTCGCTGGCGCGCCCACCGAGCGGGTGTGCGCCGCGCTGGCGGCCGAACTCGGCCTGCGCGTGTACCGGTCCGATCGGCCACTGCACGACAACATCCTGTACTGCCCGCAGACCAAGGAACGCTACCGGTGGCTGCATGACCGACTGCGCGCGGCGGCGCAGCAACGCTTCCCTGCGGCCGAGGCGCTCTACGAGAACCTGATCCTGTTGCCCCACCGCGCCCTACTGTCCGAGCCCGCCGGCCTAGAGGCGATTGTGGCGGCCTTCCACAAAGTCGCCACACACGCGGACGAGCTGCGAGCCGCTGACTGACCGCCGGCTGGCCTGCAGCGTGCCGGCGCATGGTCAGGACGTCGACGTCAGCCCGGTCGCGGTCCAGTGGGCGAGCGCGAGTGTGGTCAGCGAGGGATTGGCCGCCCCGGAACGGGGGAAGGACGCCGGGCCGACCACGTAAGCGCCGTCCACTGTGCGCAGCCCTCCGTGCTCGTCGACGAGATCACCGCCGAGCGGCAGCGTCCCGGCCTCGTGATCGACGGACCCCAGTGGCCACCCGTAGGTTGCCGGTGACCCGAGCGGCAGCCCGGTCACCTGCATCATCGCCGTGTCGAACGGTTCGGGGGCGGTGCGGAAATCGCCGAACCACAGGTCCAGAGCGCGGAGGCCGACGCCAGCCGCGACGTTCGCCCACACACGGCCGAGCAGCTCACGCTGACCGGCCAGCATTTCAAGGTCGTCCGGCGCGAAGCCCGGCTCGATCAGGCCCGGCCACGGCGATCGGGCCATCGGCGTGAACGAGACCCGGGTGTGCTCCGATCGCACCTGCTCCCCCATTGCCCACACGTCCAGCAGGACCTCTTCCGGGTGGCTGTCGGGCGCGTCCCTCAGGCGGACGAAGACGTTGCAGCGGGCGATCGCATCACCGGGTGCGTACCACAGGGCGTCGACCGAGCCGGATACCCCGAGCGCCGCAGCCGGCAACCGGACCACGAAACCGCGCACGAGGTGGTCATTGAGCCCGGTCGCCGGGCCGTGACCGGCCAGCTCCGGAAGCTGGGCCACCAGCCTGGTGTTCTCCAGCGTCCCAGCAGCCAACACGACCACGCCCGCGGAGATCACCTCGTCCGCGCCGTCGGCACCCCGGACCCGAACCCCGGTGATCCGCCCCCGACCCGAGACCAGCTCCACCGCCTCGCAGCGGGCGCGGATCCGCGGATCCCGCCCGCCAGCGCAGTGGTCGAGCGGGGTGTATGCGCGCCGGCCTTCGCCCTCGGATCGGACCGCCTGCGGAACCGGGCGAAGCGCCGAGTCCAGCGCCGCCGACACCGGGTCGGGCGGCACGGGCGACGTCGGCGCCAGCGGCCCGCCGGCCCAAGCCCTGAGATCGCGCTCGACGTCGTCATACAACGACTCGAGCAGCGCCTTACGAACGCGCTCTGGCCAGCACGGATCGGCCAGCGCCCAGTCGTCCATCCGGATGACCACGCCGTGCCAGCGCAGCGACCGCCCGCCGACCTGGTCGGAACGCCGCACGACCTGGTAGTGCGGCGGCAGTGAACTGCGCCACCGCACTGCCGCGGTGCCCGGCCCGAATCCGGTGCCCATCCCGCCCGAGTCCAGCACCAGGACGTCCCGGAGACCGCCGGCGGCTAGCAGGCGGGCGACTTCGAGGCCGCTCAGGCCCGCGCCGACGACCACGGCATCGGCCGTGACACCCATTCCGCGCCTCCGCTTCCCGCCCTGGCCGGCTGATGCCAGATCACGCCGCCCCGGCATTTCACCCGGCACCTGCCTACCATGTCGCTAGCTGAACCGGGACGGGAGGATCATGTCGACACGAACGGGATCAGGCCCTGTTCAGGCGAACCGCGCGGCGGACACCAAGGCCGTGCGCCGGTGACCGCCCTGGCGTATCCGTCGAATCCGAGTGTTCCGGCCGGTGGGCGGCTGGTGCTGCACGTGTCCACGGCCGCCGAGCGCTACCGCGTCGGCTTCTACCGGGCGGGTCGCGACATCGCGCCGATGGGGAGCAGTTCCTGGCGGCGGGGCCAACTGCTGCCGACCGGTCTGCCCGACCGGGACTGGGGATGGCCGCCGGAAACATTCGACATCCCCGCTGACTGGCCGTCCGGCGCCTATCTGGCGGTCATCCTGGACGACGAATCGGACGCGGACGGGCCGGGCCGGCTGCCCGACGTCGACGCCCGGTCGGGTCAGGCGTTGTTCGTGGTGCGGCCCGCGGCCACCAGCAAACGCGCCGCTGTGCTGTACAAGCTCTCGCTGGCCACCTACCACGCCTACAACTTCTCCGGCGGCGGCAGCATGTACCACACGGCCTCGTTCGTACCCTCGATCGCCACCACTCGGCTGACCACACGCCGGCCCGGCGGCGGAACCGGAGGGGCCCTCTCATTCCCCGAGGACGTCGACGTCTACGACACCACCACCCCGCGGGAGGGCTTCGCGCACTGGGACGCTCCGATGATCTCGTGGCTGGAACGTGAGGGCATCGAGCTCGACTACTGCACCGACTTCGACCTGCACCACCATCCCACCGTCCTCAACGGGTACCGCCTGCTGCTCAGCGTCGGGCACGACGAGTACTGGAGTGCCCGGATGCGCGACGGGGTGCACGCTTTCGTCCGTGCCGGCGGGAATGTCGCGTTCTTCAGCGGCAACACCGCCTGGTGGCGGATCGACCTGGACGCGGCCGGCGATCTGACCTGCGTACATCCGCCGGTCAGCCACCCGCTGGGCGGCAACTGGTGGCGCAGCCGGCCAGAGAACGGGCTCACCGGAGTCAGCTACCGGCAGGGCGGTGGCTGGTGGGACGGCGAACGGGAGCCGCTGGGCTACACCGTCCAGCACGCCGGCCACTGGGTCTACCAGGGACTAGGCCTGCACTCGGGTGACGTCTTCGGCGCCGGCGAGCACCTGGTGGGCTATGAGTGTGACGGTGCGGTAGTCGAGCCCGGCCCCGCCGCGCGGCTGCGGGCCGCCGGAACCGACGGGACACCGGCGGACTTCGCGGTGCTGGGGGTGGCGCGCCTGGGAAAGGGATGGCAGGACCGGCCGGCGGGACCGGCCGCGCACGCCGTGCTCGGTGCCTACACCGACACCGGAACGGTCTTCACGTGCGGCACCACCGACTGGCCCCGGGTGCTGGCCCGCGGCGACGACCCGGTGGTGGCCGGGGTCACCCGCAACGTCATCGGGTGCCTCGCCCGGCACGGTGTCCGCGTGCTGGGGCCGTTCCCGGTCCGTCACCGCCGCTGGCTGCTGGTCGCCGGTGAGGTGGCGACCTTCCTGGTCGATGTCGACCGCCCGGTCGCGGGGACCGCGCGGTTCAGTTGGACGGTCGCGGTGGGCGACGGCGCGGCCGAGTCGGTGCCCGGACGGCACACCTGCGAGATCCGGGTTCCCGAGACGCCGGACCTGCTCACCGTGACGGTCTCCGTCACCGACGGCGATGATCAGGAGTGCTTCGGGTGGACCACCGCACCCATTCTGTCGCACGGCGAGTTCGCCCAGATCGATCTCCTCTGTCGGCTTCGCGACCTGGTGATCCAGGCGGTGCCCGCGCTGGATCCGGTCGCCGAGATCGGCCCTGGCAACCGTCCCGTCGGCGATCCGGAGTGGGACCCCGTTCGGGACGGTCTGCGCAAACCGCTGTCCATGCAGGGCTTTGCGGAGGTGGCTAGACTGGCGAGCACCATCGCCGAGCGGGCCACAGCAATTGCCGAGGCGGATGCACCGGTTGGGCAGGGGGAGGACCAATGAGCGCGCTCTGGGACATTGACACTGCGCCGATACCCGGCCCGGCGGCCAGCTGGCGGTCAGCCGCAGTGCAGCGCGACGCGACCTATCGGACACTGCTGAACACCGTGCGTGACCAGCTGGCCGCTCAGCTGCCGGTCGGCCCCGCGCTGCCGGTGCTGATTCCGACCGTCGGTTTCGGGGGGCAGAGCGTCCGGGTGCTCAGCCACACCATGCGCGAGCTGTCCAGGCAGCGGGCGTCGGTGCCGATCTCGGTGGTGCTGCTGGTGAACCGGCCGCAGACCCGGCCCGCGGATGACACCGCCACCCGGGCACGTCGTCTGGGCGCGGCGCTGGGCTGTGACGCAGTGCGGTTCGCCGTCGCCGAGGTGGCGTTAGCGCAGCGCACCCGTCTCGGCGTGCTGCGGCAGCTGATGCTGGACGCGGTTTTGGACGCGCAGCAATGTGATCCGGAAACCACTGGCTGCGTGGTGGCCGACGACGACATCGTGCGGCTACCGGCCGGAACGCTGGCCGGGCTGCTGCGGGTGGTGACCGGTCAGGCCCGGCTGGCGCTCGGCCCGGTGTTGTTCGACAGCCCGCAATCCACCCCAGCCGCCATGCTGCCGGCCTTCTTTGCCGCCGATGCCTTCCGCGCATTGCTGGCGGCCAGATCTCTGCGCCGGCTGCGCCAACCGGGCACTTCGTCCCGGGCCGCCCACGCGGAGTTCGGTGACCACGCCGAAGCGATCGCGCTGAGCTGCAACTTGGCCGTGCGAGCCGCGACGGTGCGCGAGGCCGGCGGGTTCGCGCCGCTCAACGAGATCACCAATCTGGTGCGCGATGTGCACGGCCTCGGCGGCACGGATGCGATCACCGCCACCTGGGACTTCGATCCCGCGTGCGAGAACGTCCTGATCGACCTGTGGCGCCGGGCCGTGCATATCAGCGCCCGCCGTGCGCTGCCCGCCTATCTCGCCCACGGCGTGCCGACCGTCGGCCAGTGGCGCGCCTGCCGCTTCCGGGCATCCCGGGTCGATCCGGTGCGCGTCGCGCCACCCGACTCGATCGAACTGGTCCGTCTTTCGACGCTGCGTGGTCGGGACAAGGAGGCTTTGCTTGCCGAGATCAGTGCCGCTTTGACCACCACGCTGCGCTACTTCCCGCACGACCCCGAGATGATCGAGGACTGCCTGGCCGCCCTGGGTCTGACCCTGGAGTCGCTCTGGGTCGAGAACCGGTCGGCCGCGCTGTCTGTCCGAATCCGGCGGGCGCCCGGCCTGCTCGACCGGTTGATGGCAGTGCAGGACTTGGTGAGCGAGCCGCTCTAGCGATCCATCCGCCAGCGGCGTCGAAGGGCGAGCGCGGCGAGGGACACGAAGCCCCAGCTGACGGTGGTGAACGACGCCGCCGCCGCTGTGCGGTAGGCGGGGGTTTCGGCGGCCTCGGGGCGGAAGGCGAGCAAGCCGAAAGCGTTCGCATTAGTCCAGCATCCGGCGGCCAGCGGCCAGGCGACGCGGCGCGGCAGCTCGGGCACCGCGGCGCCGACCAGCACGGAGAGTGCACCGAGCGCAATCAGGTCGAGATGCCACTGGCGCAGGCGCGGCGTCGAGCGAATCCCGATCCGACGCGCACGCTCGGCATCGGCGATCGCGAGCGCGTAGGGCCATCCCGTCACCGCCCCGGCTGCGAGCTCGACCAGGCCGGACAGCACGAGCGTCTCGTTCGTTCTCACGCGGGTCATGCGCTCCACCTCCGAATCGTCTGCGGGCCCGTTGCCCGCTGGGGGACTCCCAAGCCACTGGCGTAGGCGCGGCGACCGAGCCAGCCCTGATAGGCCCAGGCGAACGCGGGCAGCGGGCCTCGCGGGCGAAGCCAGAAGCCCGGGGCTGGATCCCGCGAGGGGTTGGCGGCGCCGGTGGGCACCGTGGCGGCCGTCACCCCGGGGCCGGACTGGGCCGGCCTCTCGGCGAGCACCACGCCGTCGCGGTCGCAGATCACGCTGGGGCCTTCGTATTCGCCGCGGTAGCGTCCCGGCATTCCCGGTAGCGGGCAAACGATCGGCCCGCACAGCGAGGCATGTGCCACGGGGGCGCCGACGAGCGGGGCGAAGTCGAGCACGCTGCGCCGCGCCCGCTCCCGGTTGGCCGCTTCCCACCGCCGGAACACCGCCCGAGGCCGCCACTGTGGGACGCTCCACCACCCGGACCCGGCGAGGACAAGGTCGACGCGACCGCGGAGCCGGTGCACGGTCTGGGCGCGCATCAACTCCCAGCAGAGGGCGACGCCGATCCTGAGGCCCCCCGGCGCCTCGATGACGCCCGGGTCGTCGCCGCCGGCGTAGAAGTAGTTCTCCCACATGGTCGGCAGGTCCTTGTCGTGACGGCCGATCAGCCCGTCGGGCCCGGCGAGCAGAAAGGCGTTGCGGACGTCGCCGTCGGGCCCGCGACACAGGAAGGATCCGCCGACCATGACCCGCTTGGCGGACGCGACCCGGGCGAGCATCTCGGTGGCCGCGCCGTCCGCGGGCAGCGCGCCGCCGCCCACCTGCGCCAGGAAGGCCATGCCGGTGGTGAAGAACTCGGGCAGCACGATCACCTCAGCTCCCGCGTCGGCGGCGCGCCGAGCGAGCCGCTCGGCCCGGTCGAGGTTCGCCTCGACGTCGCCCACGACGGGCTCGAGCTGGACGGCCGCGACGCGCAGATCCTCGGTCATCCCAGCTCCTCCGCGAACCGCACAAGCTGGGCGTTGAACGCCGTCGGGCGTTCGAGCATCGGCATATGGCCGGAACCCTCGAGGACGACCGTCCGAGCCCCGGATAGCTCGGCGTCGAGCGCCTCGGTATCTGCCAGCGGGGCGATGCGGTCGTGCTCGGCGGCCAGCGAAAGGAGAGGGCAGCGCACGTCGGCCAACCCCTGGCGGGGGTCCGAGCGCCCGATCGCCCGCACGGTCGGAAAGACACCGCGGGCGCCGGCTCCGTCGACGATCAGAGCGGCGGTGTCGGCGGGCAGGGCCGGTGGATCGAGGACGTATGGCGACAGGAAGACGCGACGCAACGCGGGCGATCGCACGACGAGGCGGCGCAGCGATGCCGGTGCCGGCAGTCCCGCCGTCGCGATCTCCATCGCGATTGCCGCAGTCTCCCGCGGGCGCTCCCGAGCGAACCGGGCAACCCCGCGGAGGCCGAGCACTTCACTGAATTGGAACACCGCCCCGGCGACGAGCACGATTCCCTCGGCCAGCTCCGGATGGCGTGCGGCGAAGCGCAGCGCAATCGGGCCGCCCATCGAGTGGCCGACGAAAACCGCGCGCTCGATGCCGAGGCTGGTGACGACCTCAGCCGCGGCGTCCGCAAAACCGTCGAGGGATGCGCCGGCGGCGGGCGATTCGCTTTGGCCGAACCCCGGTAGATCCAGGGCGAGCACCCGACCCTGCTTGGCGAGCGTCGGGATCGCCTCGAGCCAATGCTGCCAGCGACCGCCCATCCCGTGCACGAGGACGAACGTGCGGTCGCCGTGGCCCGTGTCGAGGTAACGAAGCCGGCGGCCGCGGATAAGGGCGTCGCGTTCACGCGCCGACCAGTCCGTGTTCCGCCAGGCCGGCTCGGCCGGGCGGCCGTAGTCGCCTTCCACCGGGATGCGCTCGATCATTCGACACTCCCTTGGGGCGCCAGCAGGCCGAGGGTGAGCACCTGGCGACCGAGCGAGAGCACCTGTTCGAACTCCGATTCGGTGAGCCCCATGTTGCCGGGAAGCAGGTGGGCCGCGATCACCCCATCCCAGGCCGCCCACAGGAACACCGCCGCGCGCCGCGGATCGACGTCACGCATCACCCGCGCCTCGATGGCCTCGGCGATCGCCCCGGCCATCCGCTCGGTCTCGGACCGGATGCGCTCGGTCACCCGCTCGGTGGCGGCGACGACCGGCCCGTCGGTCGGCGCATCCGGGGGCGGAAAACGAAAGATGCGGAAGTAGCCGGGGTTCTCGCTCGCGAATCGCAAGTACCCGTCGGCGAGCCCGACCAGGCGGCCTATCGGGTCCTCCCCGCCGCTGGCCCACCCCTGGTCGCAGTAGCGCTGGTCAAGCTCCAGCGCGCGCTCGATCAAGGCGGCGTAGATCCCCTCCTTGCCGCCGAAGTGCCCGTACAGCGACCCGATCGCGACATCGGCCTCCTCGGCGAGCTGCTCGACGGTGGTCGCGTGGTAGCCGCGGGTTAAAAAGAGGCGTTCGGCGGCCTCGAGGATCGCACTTGCGGTGCGGGCCTTGCGCCGGGTTTGCCGGGTCTCGGCAGCCGTCCCTGTCTGCATAGTTGTAACAACATAGCAATATTAGAATTGCATTGCAATATTTGATCGGCGGCGGTGAGTCGGTTGTAGCCGGCCGCATCGATGACCGCCCGCGGGTTCTACAACCCGCGGGCGGTCATCAATTCGTACGGTTCTGTCCGGCTTCCCGAGGTATCGGTCGCCTGGGCTGCAAAGTATGCGTTCAACGGTTTCAACGATGGCGGGGATGCCCCACTCCAATGCTGCCCGAGGTGCCCGATCCGATGTTTCCCCCGCCAATCGGGGTTTGCACGCCGCCAGAGGTGCTCGACCCGCCGGCAACGCTCCCCCCGCCGAACGGGTGTTGCAGGCCCGGGATTTGCACTCCACCAGAAGTGTTGGACCCGAAGTTTCCCCCGCCAAACGGGGTTTGCACCCCGCCAGCCGACCCGCCGAAGACGCTGCCCGAGCCGGAGCCACTGGGTTCGGCGGACGCGGAGGAGGCGGTGGCGACGCCGATTCCTAAGATTGCCGTGGCGGTGGCAGCAGCAAACAACGGCGCGGCGCGACGCATTGAGATGGTCATGGTTGAATTCCTTTTCCACAGATTCCGTTCGGCGTGCGATCCGGGGTTCGGATCGACTTCAAACGTATGCCGGGGATGTGAAGAACCGATGAGCGTGCGATATGCGGCCGGTGTGGTTTCTTGTCGAGCCGATGTCCTTCACCCCGGTTGTCGGAGGAATCGCCTCAGACACCTGGCAGGTGGTCGTCGCGCGACAACCACGTCGACGCCGACGGCGTCGGGTCGGGAACGACGGCGACGAGCAAGACGGAGGCGCGACGAACAGCAGCAGGATGATGTGCAAATTCAACGGCAAAGGCACGAGCTTTCGGCCCCGCTCGAACAACCGCCTTGCCAGCAAACCGTGATCGGCGTGCCCTACCGTGAACTCGTGAGCCCCACGGTACTGGTCGTCGACGACGAGAAGAAACTGCGGACCCTGGTGCGCGAATACCTCGAACGCGAGGGTTACGCGGTGCTCGAAGCCGCCGACGGCCAAACGGCCCTCGATCTGGCCCGGACCGCGGGCCCTGATCTGGTGCTGCTCGACCTCGGCCTGCCCCGCTTGCCCGGTGACGAAGTGGCCCGCCTGCTGCGAAAGGACAGCGACCTTCCAATCGTCATGCTCACTGCGAAGGCCAGCGAGAACGACCGAGTCGCCGGTTTGCGGCTGGGAGCCGACGACTACGTGGTCAAACCATTCAGTCCGCGCGAGCTGGTGGCCCGCGTCGAGGCGGTACTGCGCCGCAGTCGGCCTTCGGCCACC
The DNA here is from genome assembly GCF_059812885.1 of Mycobacterium sp. NGS33. NCBI lineage: Bacteria > Bacillati > Actinomycetota > Actinomycetes > Mycobacteriales > Mycobacteriaceae > Mycobacterium > Mycobacterium sp. NGS33. The sequence continues at coordinate 18,481 of NZ_JCALDN010000026.1, forward strand.
GAATCGTCCACCGATATCTCCTACGGGGATGGACGGCTACGCATCGACACCGATCGCCGCGAAGTGCGTGCCGGCGATGCGCTTGTCGAGCTCACCCGGAGCGAGTTCGATCTGCTCGCCGCGCTCGCGTCCCGGCCGGGACGGGCCTGGACACGGCTGGAACTCGTCGGCCGCATCCAGGGCCACGCATTTGATGCCTACGAACGCACCATCGATGTGCACGTGAAGAACCTGCGCCGCAAACTCAGCGACACCGCACCGTTCCAGGTGGTGGCTACCGTGCCGGGTATCGGCTATAAATTCGCACTCGACCGCGATGCCTAGCTTGCTACCCGGCCGGTTCGCCCGCCGGCTCGCCCTCGCCTTCGCCGCGCTCGGCGTCGGCTCCGCCCTGCTGACCGCGGTCCTGGTCAACACGGCCTTCGCCGGACGGTTCCAGGACTACCTCGATAAGCAGCAACACGCTCAGCAGGAGCAGCTGGTGGCGCTGTTTGCCGCCGACTATCGCCGCAACGATGCCTGGAATCCCGTCTCGCTGAACCGCATCGCGCCTACCGTGATCATGACCGGCTCTGAGGCCGAACTTCACGATGCGTCTGGTCGTCGAGTGTGGTCAGTGGCCGACGCCAACACTGATGCCGGCACACCCGAGATGCATCGCAAAATGATGGCCGCCGGTAGTCTCGGACCACCCCGCAGCTTGCCCGTTGTTGTCGCGGGCAGGCCGGTCGGCACCCTGGTCGTCCGCGTACCGCAGGGCTCAGTATCTACCGTAGACAAGGAATTCCATTCATCGGTCAACCGGCTACTGGTGGCCGGCGCGCTGATCGCGGCGTTGGTAGCGCTGCTCGTCGGCGTGTACACCGCCCGGCGCGCCACCAAACCCATCACCGAATTAACCAGCGCCGCCGGCGCTCTCGCCGCCGGACATCGGGACCGACGCGCCAGCACTGTTCCTAACAACGAAATAGGGCAGTTGGCAAAGGCTTTCAACACCATGGTCGAACACCTCGTAAAAGAGGATCAACTGCGCCGCGCTTTCACCGCGGATGTCGCCCACGAGTTGCGCACGCCGCTGGCAATCCTTCGCAGTGAACTCGAGGCCGTGCAAGACGGAATTCGCCAACCCACCGACGGCGTCATCCGCTCCCTGCATAACGAAACCCTGCGCTTGACCCACTTGGTCGCCGACCTGGAAGCGCTCGCGTCCGCCGACGCTGCCGCGTTCACCCTGGAGCGGCATCCGATTTCACTGACCAGCACCGTGGCCGACACCGCGGACTCGCTGGCCGGCAGATTCGACGAAGCTGCAATAGCCGTGCGCACCGACCTCGACATGGTATGGGTTGACGCGGACCCGGTGCGAGTTGCCCAAATCGTCGCCAATCAGCTGACCAACACGCTGAAGTTCGTGCCCGCCGGTGGGGCAGTCACCCTCACCTTGCACGAGATCGATGGATGGGCCGAACTCACCATCACAGATACCGGGTCCGGCATTTCGGCCGACGACCTGCCGCACATCTTTGACCGTTTCTATCGCAGTCGCACCGCGCGCGCCGACGGCTCCGGCATCGGACTGGCGGTCGTCGCCCAGCTGGTCAAGGCCCATGGCGGCACCATCACCGCCCACAGCACTCCTGGCCACGGCGCAACATTCATCACCCGACTTCCCGCCTTGCGGCAGAATGGCACAGCCCGGACGGCACGGGCCGACCAGCGGCCCACGGTCTGACCCGCGCGGCCTGTAGCGGCTTTTCAGCGAAGCGGTATCGATTCATCGCGGTCACCGAGTCACAGTGAGTGCCGACAATGGGTGATGAGCTGACGTGGGATGAGTGGCGGCTGCTCGCGGTGGTGGAATCCGTCGTTCGGTGCGCGTGCAGGCCGACTGGCCGACGAGGCGTTGGGCTAACCGTGCACGAAACTTCGGCGCATTGCCCACAAGGGCATTAGCCGGTGCCCGGCACCGTCCAACGACCGGACAAGACGCGCCACCCCACGAAACCCAATCGCACCACCATGAAGGTGCCCAAACCCGACCAGATCCCGGCGAGTCCCCAGCCAAAGATCAACGACAGCCAGATCAACGGCAAGAACCCGGCCGATGCGCTGATCAGCGTGGCGTTGCGGATGAACTTGGCGTCGCCGGCGCCGACCAAGACTCCGTCCAGGCTGAATACGATCCCTTGGATCGGCAGCTGGGCGATCAAGAACCACAACGGCACAGCGATCGCGTCCAGAACTGACCGGTCGTGAGTGAACAACGTGGGCAGTACCGGAGCGCCCAGGCCGAACACGAGAGCAAGCAACGTCGCGGCGACCAGCGAATACGCCGCCACATGCCGGGCCACCGACTTGGCGCGCACGGTCTGGCCTGCCCCCAATGCCGCGCCCACCAGCGACTGCGCCGCGATCGCCAGCGCGTCAAGCACCAGCACAGCTAAATCCCACAGCTGCAGCAGCACCTGGTGAGCGGCCACCGCCGCTGTGCCGAACCGGGCGGCCACCGCCGCGGCGGAGATGAAACAAACCTGGAACGACAGGGTCCGAACGATCAGATCGCGGCCCATCAGCACTTGGGCGCGCAGCACAGTGCGGTCGAGCCGCAGCGGCACCCGCTCGGCCAACAGCGCGCGCCCGAACAGCAATGCTGTCAGCAACTGGCCCACCAGGTTGGCCACCGCCGAGCCCGCCAGGCCCATGCGGGGCAAGCCCAGCCAGCCGTACACCAGCGACGGACACAGCAGTGCCGACAGCCCGAAACCGGCGACCACATAGCGCAGCGGTCGCGCGGTGTCTTGCACCCCGCGCATCCACCCGTTACCTGCCAGCGACACCAGGATCGCCGGGGCGGCCACGATCGCGATCCGCAACCACGGCAACGCCGCGCCGGCGATCTGCCCGCGTGCGGCGATCGCCGACACCAGCGGCGCCGCGGCGGCCTGCACCATGACGACGATCAGCGCGCCCAGGCCGAGCGCCAACCAGGTGGCCTGCACTCCCTCCGTGACTGCCGATGCCCGGTCGCCGGCGCCGAAGTGGCGGGCGGAGCGTGACGTCGTGCCATACGACAAGAACAGGAACTGGACTCCGACCAGGCCGAGCACCACGGCGCCGATGGCCAACCCGGCCAGGCTCACCGCACCCAGGTGGCCCACCACCGCAGTATCGAATAACAGGTAAAGCGGTTCGGCGGCGAGCACCGCGAGCGCCGGCAGGGCCAGGCCGGTGATGCTCCGCTCCAGGTCGCCGACGCGGCGGCTTCGCGGACCTGTCGGCGGCACAGCCGCCGGGCGCTCGTCAGGCAACTGCCGTGACCAGGGCAGTGACCATTTCGGCGGCAGGACCGGCGGATGTATCGCTGGCGGCCAGCATGTCCCCGCCGCCGAGCGTCGACATGATCGCGGCCGCATCCACCGCGGCTTTGGCCCGCATCGGCACCGACCCCTGTTGCGGCTCGGTCTCTATAACCACCGTCGCCACCTCGGGCTGTCGCGTGGTGCACACGATACCGATGATGCTCTCCACTTCCCCTGGGCGCGCGCCGACCACCGCCGGTTTCCGACCGCCGCATAGACCAGCTCGACCACCGCCGGCTTCGGGCAACCGTGGCGGCCGAGCCCAACACCCACGACAGTATCGTCAGGCAGGCGAACGCGGGGTTGTCCAGCGGTGTGGCCAGCCGATGTGCGCGGGGCAGGGCGAGCGAAACGACCCGGTGTCGGTCGTTACCCGTGGGAAATGAGTGCCACCTCAGTTTAGGGGCGCTCGGTCGCGTGGTGGTCGCCCGCCTACCAGCCAGGACGACTGTGGTCGGCGTCGAACATGATGGAGGTTTTTGCCCCTCAGCGTGCATGTTCGTCGTGGTGGCTGGGATAAAGCCCGGCCCCCGTAGCCGCACCAGGGTTCTTACCCTTGCTATGTCCGGCACTCAGGGCGCACATTGCGAGGCAGCGCATGACCGCTTGCGACAGGATTTTCGGCATCAGTAGTGCACGTGTCGCTGCTGAGCGATCCGGCGAGCTGAGATGACTCGCTACGCGGGCTCGACGACCGCTGCCACTGGAGCCCCGCGGGCGCCGCGACGGCGGTATTGCAGCATGATGACCGCGGCCAGAGCTAGGCAGGCGACGGCGGGGGGAATCAGCGCGTGGTCACCAATCCGGTTGCCAAGCAGCACGCCGGCGGCTGCGCCACCCACGAACAGCACCACGGTCGTCGTCAGCACGGTGGCCTTCCACTTGTCCACCCGGTGGCGGTGGCTGCGGCCCAAGAGCAGACCGAGGTCGGTAATCGTGCCGGTGAAGTGCGTGGTGCGAATCGGCATCCCCGGAAGATTGGACGTCATTCCGTTCTGCAGCCCGCATGCGCACGCGGCGAGGAGCGCTCTGCCGATCGGGTGCTCAACGCCAGCTGCGGCGAGCAGCAGCGCGGCTTCGGCCAGCAGGACGGCAGCGTGACGAGGGCCAGCAATAGTCCGTACGGCCGCCAGCACCGCACCCGCCGCAATGGCTCCGAATAGAAATCCGAACACGATCGCCGCGATCATCCGGCCCTGGTAGATAAGAGGATTCGTGCTATGCATACCCGCCTTGGTGGTTAAGGCGGTGAGGTTGCCCACCGGAAATGCCCACACCAAAAGGGCCACCGAATTGACGAATCCGGCGACCGCGGCGAGCAACCCGCTGTAGCCGAGCAGAACCACCCGCGGGATCCAGGTCTCGGGAATTGGCCAGGTTGGCATCGTCTCTACCCTGTCGGTGCTCGGTCGGCCACATACGCAAACACAGCAATGTTATCAAGACCCCAGGCGGGCGCGGAAACCTCGGCGCGGGGCTCGGCGGCCACTGTATTGCCCCATCCCAACCGACCCGCCGCCCCGCCGTGCCCGGAGCGACCCATTTGATGGTCATACTCCCCTTCCGTTCTCACGGAAGACCGAACAGCAGCGCCGTGTTACGCGTGGCAATTGTGCACTTCGCGATTCGCGTTCCTCGTTTTGCGACGGGTCCCGTCACGTGCACGCTATCCGCTGGCTTACTGGTGAGCCCGCGCCGGAGCTGCTAACCCGCACGAACTGTGCCTCGCTTACGCTGAGGGCGTCGAGATGGTGGATTAATTCGGAAGCGGAAGGGTTCGCGGATTGCCCGACGTCAGATACCCCGGCCAAACGAGATTCGCGTTCCGTTCCGGTGTCACCTGCTTGGTCACGCCCGCTGGAGCGGTGCTGCTGAATCCTCCGCGCAGCGAGAAGCTGACCCGATTGACCCCTGGCCAGCTACAGGCACTCAAAACGCTGAATCTCGGGCCGGCAACGCTGTCGGAGATACTCACGGCGACAGACGAAAGCGGTGTCGGCACGCTGATAGATCAGCTCGCCACGAGCGGTTGGCTGACGGTCACTGTGCGCGACGAAAAGAACGATTTTTACTCCATCCTGCCGTTCGAGCGGCCCGCAAAACGGCCGGCGCCGATGTCGCCACGGTCCTTCGCGCTATCGAAATTTGCTGTACTGCACCGAGACTCAGAGGGTTTCGTCCTTGAGCATCCGCTGGCGTGGTGTGATGTGCGCATTCACGACTCACGCCTGCTTGTCCTGCTCGACGGGCCTGCAGCAGACGTCTCAGGCGTGCCGAGCGCCGTCACCTCGCGGTTCATCGAGGATCTGCACTGGTGTGGCATCCTCACCAACCTCGGCGCCGAAGACAGCAGATTCGATGCTCTCAGCTGGAGCGCACCGGATCTGTGGTTTCACCGCCGCAGCACTCTGGGGCAACGCACCGTCACCTGGGAGCGTTTCGGCCCGACCAAGTGGGCGAAGGGTCGATTCCCACAGCCGCCCGCGCGCAGGACGAATTATCCGGGTGAGCCTATTGCCCTTCTGGTTCCCGATCTGGCGGCCAAACGAATGCAGGACCCGACTTTGACGGCCGTCCTCGAAGACCGAGTTTCCACAAGGACATTCGATGACGCCCGCCCGATTACTGTTGGGCAGTTGGCCGAACTGCTCTACCGCACAGCGCGAACGCGGAGAACCGAACTCGTCGCTGACGGGGAGGAACTCGTGTCACGCCCGTACCCTTCTGGTGGCAGTCTGTATGAGCTGGAGCTCTACCCTGTGGTGCGCAATGTCGCCGGACTCGAGCCGGCAATGTACCACTACGACTCGTTCGACCATGTCCTACGCCCTGTCGCTGGACCAGATTCGAAGGCCGTGTCCCAGCTGTTGAAACCGGCCGCAGCAACTCTCACCGGAGGTGCCGAGCCGCAAGTGCTCGTCGTCATGGCTGCGCGTTGCGGTCGCATCATGTGGACCTACGAGCAGATCGCCTATGCCGCCATCCTCAAAGATGTCGGCGTCCTCATGCAGACGATCTACCTGGCCGCGACCGCGATGGGCCTCGGCGCGTGCGCGCAAGGCTTCGGTGATACCGCCGCTTTCGTCGCGGCCACCGGTGTCGATGAACTACAGGAGTGCAGCGTCGGCAGTATCATCGTCGGGTCACCCGCCCCGAACTAGCCCTCGGCGAGAACCTCCTCGTCGGTCAATGCTGCGACGTCGAGGCAGTGGGGCGCGATGACGGGCAGGCATTCCGGCCTGCCACGCTGAGCTTCACCGGCGGGTCATTTCTTTTCCACTTTCTACGCCGGGCTTTCATTCAATCCAGCCGCGAGCGCGGCTATGCCCCATTGCCAGAGTTGCGTTAGCCGGTCGATGTCGGAGGACGCGAACAGGGCATCGCTCCAGAGCCAGTTAGCCGTCAGTTGCGGACCTTCGGATGTTCCCCGTACTGCCGCGGCTAGGTACAGCGCAAAACGCAGTGGCAGATCTGGCTCAGGGTCGACGGGCAAAACGTCGACTTGGTCGCCGGCAACTAAGGACCAGGGCTGATCCGTTCCACCGGCGAGGTCGAGGCGACCCAAGTAGCTGAACATGATCTGAGGTTCGACAGCATCCTGCAGTTCTGGAACATGGTCCACATAACGAAGCAGTCCAAAGTCCAGGCCTTCATTCGGAATCGCACTCAAATGGCCAGCCACCGAATCGAATAGCGCTCGGGCCGCCGCCGGATCGCTTGCTGCCTGCTCGGCGTCGACGCCTGACACACCCACTCCGAGCCGTACCGGGTATGCAGTCGTGAACCAACCGACCGTGTTCGTGGTGTCCGTGTCCAAAATGGCGTCAGCGCGCCCATGGACCTCCATCGTGACGAGCGTGCCAGCCGCCGAATCTTGTTCACGAGTACGCCGCCAACTCGCGACGGCCATCGTGAGCGCGGCCAGCAGGAATTCGTCCATGCCCTTATCTCTGGTGAGCGCAGTGAGCACGCGCTCAGTGACGTCGATCGGTATGAGCGCCCGTGTGACCCGCAGAGTCGACCACGTGTCACGGGTAGCATCAGGATGCCGCCTACCCAGCGCAGGATCGGGCCCTTGAACCTGGGCGTTCCAGTAATCGCGCTGGGCCTGCACTTCGGCGGTAGCGGCCCGCTGCCACATCAGCTCCGACCACCGTCGGTAAGAAGTAAACTCTGGCAATGTCTTTGGCGTTTCGCCCGATGTCAGTGAGCGCCAAGCTCCAGCGAGGTCGCCGAGAATGATGTGCCAGGACACCACGTCTACCGCAAGATGATGCGCGGTGATCAGCAGCAGCTCGCCGTGCACGGCCCCGGAAAACCACACCGCTCGCACCATGGCACCCGAATGGGGATCGATCTCCTCGGTGACCTTACGCGCCGAATCTGTTATGGCCGTGTTTAGTTCCTCGCGGGACGAATTGGGTAGCTCAACGCGGGTAAGCACATCAGTGGCACGGACGACGCCGGGTTCGCGCGTAACAAGGCGCGGTCCCCCGGCGGTCTCAACCAGAATCGATCGCAGAGTGTCGTGCCCGTCGAACAACAACTGCAGCATCGACTCGATTGAGGGGCGGTCGATTTCAGACGGCAATCGCAGCAAAACGGTATGGGTGAACCGGCGGTAGTTTCCGTACTCGTAGAGCCAGGACACCATCGGCAGGGGCAGAACCTCGCCGTATTCGACGGCCTCGAGGGCGGTGCCCGATTCGGCTGCTAGGTCCAACGCGTCCGCGAGTTGGCGAATTGTCGGTGCGGTGAATAGCATCCGGGGACTCAATGACAGGCCGTGCCGCCGCGCCTTATGGACCAACGAAATCGCCACGATGCTGTCTAACCCGAGCGAGAAGACGTCGTCGTCGACGTGTGGCACTACGCCGTTGAACTGTTCCTCGAATATTTTGCACAGCGATCGTTCGGTGTCGGTGGACGCCGATGCCGCCCCGCCTTCAGTGACACGCAAGAGCGCATCCTCGGCAAGCCGGTCCAATGCACGGCCATCCAGCTTGCCGTTCGCATTCACCGGCAGCTGAGGTATCGCCACGATTCGGGCGGGAACCATGTAAGGCGGCAGCCGTTCGGTGAGCGCGGTACGCAGCTGTATCAGGTCGGCAGCCACATCCTCCTGCCACACAACAAAACCCACCAGAATTGCGCCGGTCTCGCGACGCAGAACGGAAACCGCGGCATCGCACACCTGCGGCTGACCGCGCAGGGCCGCCTCGATCTCACCGATCTCCACGCGGTAGCCACGGATCTTGACCTGGCAGTCGCAGCGTCCCACATAGGAGTATCCACCGTGCGGCAGGCGACGTACCAGGTCACCGGTGCGGTACATGCGTTGGCCGGGACGCAGCGGGTCCGCCACGAAGCGAGCCGCGGTCATCGCAGACCTGCCGACATAGCCACGGGCCAGCTGCGCCCCGGACAGATAGAGCTCGCCTACCACACCGTCCGGCACCATCCGCAACGCCGAATCCAGGACGTAACCGACGGTTCCAGCGTTCGCGGTGCCGATCGTCGGCTTTTGGTATTCCGTGACCGGTGCCACCACCGCTTCGACCGTCGTTTCGGTGGGGCCATAGCAGTTGTAGACCGCGGTTGGCGACGGAGCGCGCAATTGCTCCCACAGCGCGGTATCGATTGCTTCACCGCCGAGGGCCAGCACCGAAAGAGAGTGGTCCAAAAGTCCCGCGGCACGCAGTTGCAGAAACATCGACGGGGTGGTGTCGATCATGTCGATCTGGTTGGCGGCCATCCCTTGCACCAGCCGGTCTGCGTCGCGCATCTCCTCGGCGTCGAACAGGTGGATCGCATGCCCGTCGAGTAGGCCCACCATGGGCTGCCAAGAGGCGTCAAAGCTCAGGGACCAGGCGTGGGCGATCCGCAGCGGGCGGCCCAGGCGTGCCGAAGCCGCCCGGTAGACACGGTCGCGGTGGTCAGCGAAATAGCTGAGTAAAGCGGCATTGGTGCCGATGACGCCCTTGGGTTCACCGGTCGAGCCCGAGGTGAAGATGACGTACGCGCTGTGCTCGGGGTGCCGGCGAACCGCCAAGCTGGCGGCTGCGCGTTGCGAGATGCGGCCGGCGGCAGCGGGTTCGTCGATCACCACTGTGTTGACCCGGCCGCTTACCAACTCCGTGTAGCCGGCTTCGGCGATGGCGAGTACCGGATTTGCTTGCCGCAAAATAGATTCGATACGAGCGTTCGGCAACGTGATATCGACCGGCAGATAGGCGCCACCGGCGGCGAGTACGGCCAGGATGGCGACGATGGAATTCGTCGAGCGCGGCAGCACCAGCGCAACGACTTTTTCCGGTCCTATGCCCCGTTCGGCCAACTCCCCCGCGAGCCGGCAAGCGTGCGCGTGTAGTTCGGCATAGGTATAGCAGTCACCACCGCCGGTAGTTAGGGCGACGGCATGCGGTGTGGCGTGGACCTGCCGCTCGAATGTCTCCCACACCGAGGTGCTCTCCGCAGTGGGTAGCGGCCGCGTCGCAAGTCCTTCGAACTCGGCGCGCTCCGCCGTGGTGAGGATATCCAGCGTGTCGGGGGTGTCGTCGCCAATATCGGGGAGTTGGCGCAGCACGGCGAGCAAGCGCTCGCCGATCTGGGAGGGCCGAAGATGCGGAAGTGCCTCGGGAATCGCCTCGACCAGTACCAACAGCGCGTCGTCTCGCATGTGCGAGACCACAGTCAACGGGTAGTGCGTGAGACTCTCCATCTCTACCGGACTGAACCGGGCTCCGTCTGGTGTGGTCACCGTCCGGATGGCGTCCTCGATCGGTGCGTTCTCGAAGACGAATAGCGAATCAAATAGGGTTCCCCGGCCATGCTCACGCTGGATTTCCGACAGGCTGAGATAACCGATGTCGCGCATCGCCGACGACTCGCGCTGCAAGCGGGCGCATTGCTCCACCACCGAGTCGGCGGTGCTCACCTGGTGCACCACCGGCACGGCGTTAATGAACAGTCCGACCATGGTTTCCACGCCGGGCAGGTTTTCCGGCCGGCCGGACACGATGGTGCCGAAAACGACATCGCGACGGTCGGTGAGCCTGCTGAGCACAACCGCCCACGCGAATAGCACCGCGGTGTTGAGGGTAAGACCGTTGCGACCCGCCCACTGTCGCAGCCGCACCGTATCGGCCGCAGGCAACAGCAATTCGGTCTTTTCCGGCACGCCCTCGCCCGCGGCGACGGTCCCATCCGCCACCATGAGCGGGCCGGACACACCCTGCAGATACGTCATCCACTGAGCGGTCGCGGCCGCCCTGTCCTGCTGGGCAAGCCAGACGATGTAGTCACGGTAGGGGCGCGGGCTCGGTAGCCCGTCGGTCGATCCTCCCGCCCGATACACGGTGAGCATCTCGGTGAAGAACACGGCGAGAGACCAGCCGTCAACCAGAATATGGTGGGCGGTGAAAATCATCCGGCGCCTGGTCTCGCCGGGAGTGCCAAGCACCACAACCCGCAATGCCGGTCCACGACTCAGATCGAACGGGCGGCGCCGCTCCGATCGTGCAATGGCATCGAATTCCGTTGGCGGTGCGAACCGTTCGGACCAGGGCAGCTCGGCCTGCATGGGCACGATCTGCACGGGCTTCGGTACATCACGATCCCAGAAGGCGGCGCGCAGATTCGGGTGTCGGACCAGCATGGCTTGAGCGCTGCGGCGGAGCAGCTCGAGATCGACTGGTCCGTCGACATCGACGACGAACTGCATGCTGTAAAGGTCGATACTGTCCTGCGCCAATCGGTATAACGCAAACAGCCCTTCCTGCAAAGGGCTGAGAGCGAGCACGTCCTCGATCTGCGGCGGAGCTGTGGTCACAAATACCTCACGGGTGCCGTCACGACTGGTTGAGCCAGGATGCGTTGAGTTGCGCCAACGCATCGGGGGTCAGGCCCGACGCGCTCATCGGCGTATATTCCTGCTTCGGCGGCGAATCCGTCTCGGCCGCCGGCTGACCCGCTGCCGCGTCGACCGCCGCGGCCAGCTCGCCGATGGTCATGTACTCGAACACCATTCCCGGGGTGAAGGCCAGTCCCTGCGCGGTGGCCTGCGCCGACCATTTAATGGAGATGATGCTGTCACCGCCGAGCGCGAAGAAGTTGTCGTCGCGATCGAGACCGGTGACGTCGAGCAATTCCTCTAGCAAGGTGATGAGGATCCGCTCGGTTTCCACCGAGCCTGCGGTGGCCGGTTTCGAGGGCGCAGCGATGGGCGGGGCCGGCGGGGCGAAAAGTTTCTCCAAATCATCCGTGGGAAGCAACTCCAGGCTGGACACGGGACGGTCCGGCGCCGTCGCGAACGCATCGAGTGCTGCGTTCAGAGCGGCGGCGATAAGGGCAACCGACGCAGGTTCGTAGAGATCGGCATTGGCGACGACGCGCACGTCGAGTTCACCGGCCGGCGTCACGCTCATGCCCACGTCCAGATCCAGTAGTGAGACCTCGAAGTCCATCGGAAGCGGTACGACCGTGGTGCCGCCGGTCTCGGTGAGAGGGCGCGGTATCAGCGCCCAATCCTCTCCGCGAAAGTGGATCATGTTCTGAAACAGCGGGTTTCGGGACCGTGAGCGCGGTGGGTTGAGAGCCTCAACCAGACGTTCGATGGGCAGCTCTTGGTGTGCGAATGCGTCGAGCACCGTGTGGCGGCTACGGGTGAGCATGGTGCGCAGGCTTGGATCACCGGACAGATCGTTGCGCAGCACCACCACGTTGGCGAACAAGCCGATCAGATTAGCCGTGATCGGTTCGACACGGGACGCGACCGGGCTGCCGAGCGGAATGTCCGTCCCTCCGCCGAGCTTGTGCAGCACTACCGCCAGGGCGGCCTGGTAAACCATGAACTCGCTGGCGCCATTTTGCTCGGCGAGCTGTGTTAAGGACGCCCGGCGGGTGGCGGGCACGGTGAAAGTCACCACCTCCCCACGCTTTCCGAGCGCCGGCGGGCGGGAATAATCGTGGGCAACCGAGACCTCGTCGGGCAACCCAGCGAGGGCGTCACGCCAATACGCCAGCTCAGCCTGTCCCCATAGGGAAGCGAATGCGTCTCGTTGCCACAGCGCGTAGTCCACGAATTGGATCGGCGATGTGGTCCACTGCGGCGCCTGCCCTTGGTGCCGCGCGCGGTAGGCGGTGACGAGGTCGTCAAAGAAGATCCCCAGAGAGGCGTGATCGCTGACGATGTGGTGAACGACCACCAACAGCACATGCGTATCCGTGCCGAGCGCCAACAGGGTGACCGTAATCAACGGCCCCGACTCGGGCGTAAACACGTGCCGGCGCTGCTGCGCCACCGCGTCATCGAAGCCGTCCGGGGTGACCTCCCGGACTTTTAGTTCCAACTGCAAGATCGGGTGCACGATTTGATACGGAACGCCTTCGTGCTCATCGAAGTTCGTGCGCAGGGCGTCGTGGCGCTTAACGACGTCGTTGACCGCCTCGGTGAGGGCGACGATGTCCAGGGGACCGTCGAAGCGAAGCGCAAAGGGCATGTTAAAGCCGTCCCCCGCCCCTTCCATCCGATACTGGAACCACGCGGCGAGCTGCGAGTAGGACAACGGGAGCCGCTCCGGGCGAACCGATTCGACGAGTTCTGGGCGGCTCGATTGCCAAGCCGACGTTGCGTCGTCGAAAGTGTCCTCGGCGTCCATCGCGTCAAGGTCGATGTCGAACTCGGCACGGAACTGCTCGACCAGCGCAGCCGCCAATCCGGCCGGGGTGGGCGTATCGAACACGGCGCGAACGGTCAGCTCTATGCCGAATTCGGCACGGATCTGCGCGACCAGCCGAGCCGCCAGCAGGGAATGGCCACCCAGCCCGAAGAATGAGTCCTCAGCACCCACACGCTCCCAGCCGAACAGTTCGGCGAAAATCGAGCACATCCGGCGCTCGGTCTCGGTCGCCGGCTCACGGTAGCGGCGCACAGCGATAGGCGTAGGTGCGGGCAGTGCCCGTTTGTCCAGTTTGCCGCTCACAGTCAGCGGGATCTCATGGATAACTGCAAATGCGCTGGGCACCATGTATTCAGGCAGCGCCGAGGCGGCATGTGCGCGTATCTCATCGAGATCTAAGTCGGCGGAGAGGTGTTCATCAGCCGCTGGCACCAGGTACGCGGCCAGCATGGGCCCAGCCTCGGTGTCTTCCACGGCGACGAGGCAGTGCCGCACCGCTGGATGCGTTTTGATGACGGACTCGACCTCGCCGAGCTCGATGCGGAAGCCACGAATCTTGACCTGCTCGTCGGCTCGGCCGACGAATTCCAGGTCGCCAGAGATGTTGCGGCGGACCAGGTCTCCGGATCGATACAGCCTCATGCCGGGATTGAAAGGGTCGGCGATGAATCGCTGCGCGGTCAGCCCGGGACGACCGAGATACCCACGCGCCAACTGAATGCCACCGAGGTACAGCTCACCGACGACCTCCGCGGGCACCGGTTGCAACTGCTCGTCGAGCACGTAGGCGTAGACGTTGCGGTTCGGCACGCCGATCGGCACTACGCGCGCGCCCTGCGACCCCGCGACCCGCTTGTGTGTCGAGCACACGACGGCCTCGGTCGGGCCATAGTGATTGCGTAGCTCCGCGTCGAAGTAGCTGGCGAATTTGTCGGCTACCTCAGTGGGAAGCGCTTCTCCGCCCACCGGCACATGACGCAACTGCCGCCATTGGCTGGCCTGCGGCAGCATTAGCAGGGTGCTCAGCATGGAGGGCACCATGTGGAGCACGGTGACGCCGCGGCGATTGATCAGCTCGGCAACGTAATCGATGTCACCGAAGGCCTCGGGCCTGGGCACGATCAGCTGTGCGCCAAGCGACAACGGGATGAAGATGTCTGCCAGTGAAGCATCGAAGCTCACCGACGACGATTGCAGCCACCGGTCTTCTCCGGTCACGCTCCACTCGGCAATGAAACCATCCACGTGCTCGGCGATCGCGCGGTGCGAGACAGCCACGCCCTTGGGCCGCCCGGTGGAACCGGAAGTGTAGATGACGTAAGCCAAGTGGTCGGGACGCAACGGACGTAGCCGGTCGGCATCGGTGAGCGCGGCGTCCGACAACTGTGCGGCGGCGTCTTCGGCGGCGTCGAGTTCCTGTCGCCCGATAACCGTCTGGGGTCGGGCATCCGTGACAAGGTATTGGATGCGGTCGTCGGGATAGGCGGGGTCGATCGGCAGGTAGGCCGCACCGGCTTTCAGCACGGCGAGCAGCGCGACGATGAACTCTATCGACGTGGTCATGCGCAGCCCGATGACGTCCTCGGCACCGAAGCCTCGTCCGATAAGCCAGCGCGCCAAACGATTCGCGCGAGCATGCAGGTCGGCATAGGTGACTTCACCCGCGTCGGAAACTAGCGCGACCGCGTCGGGAGCGACGGCCGCGGCTGTTTCAAGCATCGCGACCATCGTGGTGGCCGGCGTGGCGACAACTTCCCCGTGCGACTGCGCCAGGACGGCTTCCCGCTCGCCGGCGCCGAGCAGGTCCAATTTGGTTAGGCGACGTTCGGGTTCGGCCAGGGCGTTGTTCAACAGCTGCAGATAATGGGTCAGCATCTGATCAACGAGTGCCGAGCTCAACACGTCGGTCTGGTGCTCGAGCTCGACCGATACTCCCTTTGGGTCGAGCACAACCGTCAAGGCCAACGGAAGCTGGGCGGCTACCGCGCCCAATTCGAGTTGTCCTACCGTGACACCGTCCAGTATCAATCCACTTGCGCTGTTGCGCATGCTGAAACCCAAGCGGACCAGCTGGTCCATGCCATCGTGCCCCATTGCCCGCTCCGGGTTGGCTTCGCGCACCACTCGATCGATGCCAACGGACTGGTGGGCGAACCCGGCAAAACAGGTTTCGCGTACCGCGTCGACGAACGAGGTGAACGTGTCGTGCGGTCGAACGACGATCCGCAGCAACAGCGTGTTGCCGAAGTACCCGATCGCCCCCTCGGCCGGGGCGCTGCGTCCGGTGACCGGCACGGAGATCACAAAATCTGCTGCGCCGGTATAGCGGCGTATCAGCACGCCAAAGGCCGCCAACAACACCATAAATGGTGAAGCGGAGCGGTCTCGGGCAAAATCCTCGACCCTGCCGAACAAGCCGGCGGGAAGGGCGCGAGCCCGACGATCGGCCTGCCTGGACGGATGCACGGCAGCCGCACCGGGAAGCTCCAGCGGATCCGGTGACGGCCGCAAAGTGTCCGCCCAGTAACCGACGTCGGCACTCGCGGGTTCCGCCTCATTACCTAGCACCGCGACCGAAACGAACTGTGGCGCACGGCTATTCAACTGAAGACCGTTATAGGCAGCGCTCAGCTCGCCGAAGAAGACAGCCCAGGAATCGTCATCCCAACAAATGTGGTGTACGACGAAGAACAGCACGAATTCGTCTGGGCCGGAGCGGATCAGGGTTGTCCGCAGCGTAAGCTCCTCGGTGAGGTCGAATGACCGGCCGAACTCGTCTCGTGCCAGCGCCTGGACCCGGCGATCGCGGTCCTCCTCTGAAAGATGGGTCAAATCATCTGTTCGCCAACCGATCTCAACGCCATCGGAAAACACTTGATAAGGCTCACCCTCGGTGTCCACCGCGTAGGTGGTACGCAGGATCGCGTGCCGGGCAACGACCTGATTGAAGGCGGCGCGCAAGCGTGCCTCGTCCAGGGCGCCCGTGAGCCGGTAGGCGACGCAAATGTTCAGCGTAACGTCGCTTGTGTCCATGGCCTGCAGGAACCACATCCGCCGCTGGCCGGGCGACAGACGGTAACGTTCTCCCGCACAGATCCGCACCAGCTCGACCGACTCCCGCGCCGCCAGACCGCGTTCGGCGATGCGCCTACGTAGCAGTTCCAGGCGACGTTGCTCCAAAGTCTTGACGTCGTCGGCCATGGCTCGCCTCACTCCCGTTATTCAGTTCGCCGGATCGGTCCGAGCATGGGGCGTCCTACACCCCAGATCCGGAACCCGAACGACACGACACGCAGTAACGATCCCTTCGTCGCCGGCACCCTACCGCGACTGCGGGCTTATGTTAGCCTTCACTAAGTTACAGGGCTCGTGCGCCTGCCGCGGCGACGAGATCGGATCGCCCATCGCTTTATGTGCTCGTCGCGCACTACAGGGCCCCTTTGGTCGGGAGGTACACGGGTGCAGATGCAAGATCTGCAGCAATGCCGCGCCGCGGTTGATCATGAAGTGTTCGCGGGCGAATTCTCGCTGCGCCGGCTGGACCCCGACGGCGACCTCGACCTGATGCATTGCTGGATGAACGACCCCGAGGTGGCGCGATTCTGGCGGAAGCCGTGGTCCCGCGTCCGGATTGCGTCCTATCTGCATCAACAGCACTCCAGCGCACACTCGGTTCCGTACCTGGGTCTGTTGGATAGCGTCCCGATGAGTTACTGGGAGCTTTACCGCGCCGATCTTGATCCGCTGTCCGACTACTACCCCGCCCGCGAGCACGACGCAGGCGTGCACATGCTGCTGGGTCCACCCGAGTGCCGCGGACGGCGGCTGGCGGTGGACCTGCTACGCACGGTCTCGTCATGGCAACTGGAGGCGGATCCGCTGGCCGCACGGGTGGTCGCCGAGCCCGACGTTGACAATGTGCGGGTGCTCCGGGTGCTCGACCACGCCGGGTTTCAGCGCATCACGGACCTCGATCTGCCAAACAAGCGCGCCGCCCTCATGATCCGTGACCGATAGGGCCGACCAAGCGCCGCCCCAAACCCGGACGGCGGGCCGGTGCGATCCCCCGAAGGCGAGGAGCTTATGTTAGCCTACGCTAAGTTAATGACGCATGCGGTGGTTGTGCCGCCGCGCGGGCTCCTCGAGGCGCATACAGCGACACGAAGCGAAAGGTAGCGTTGCATGCCGCGCACACTGGGGTGGATCAGACAGTTCCACGAACCGGATTTGCCCGAAAGCGTTCCGTTGCTGATTTTTCCGCATGCTGGGGCTGGCGCGTCGGCCTACCGCGAATTTTCGAAAGCACTGCGCACGACATTCAAGGTCATTATTTTCCAGTACCCGGGACGACAGGACCGGGCGGCTGAAGCGTCGTTGCAATCACTCCCCGACATCGCCGCTGGAGCGTTCGGCGAATTCTGGACGTCAGAGCACAATCGCGGGATCCCAATCGTCACGTTTGGGCACAGCATGGGGGCGTTGGTCGCGTTCGAGTTTGTCCGTATCGCCGAAGCCAGCGGAATCGATGTGCGCCAGTTGAACGTCTCCGCGGCGGTTGCCCCTTACCGCGCCGCGGCCAAGCCACCGCATCCCAAGGATGACGAGGGGATCCTCAACCATCTAGCGGCGCTGGAGGGAACCAGCACGGATGTGTTCACCGACCGCGAAATCATGAGACGGGCGCTTCCGGTAATTAAAGCCGACTACAATGCCTTTGACGCCTACTCCTGCGCCGACGACATCAAGGTAGCGGCTCCGGTACATGCGATGGGCGGTAATCAAGACCCGTATATAACGTTGGGCGATCTGTACGGGTGGGGCAAACATACCGACACCCTCAAGGTCACGATGTTCGACGGCGGACACTTCTACCTGGAATCGCACATAGGCGCCGTCGCGGAGTTGTTGGCGTCTAGTGCGCACCGCGAGCAGACGGCGTGAGCAGCGACGACCCAATCGTCATTTCCGGAATGGCCGTCGAGGCGCCCGGGGGAATCGACAGTCCCGCAGCCTTGTGGTCCGCGCTTGCCGAAGCCAGGGAACTGATTGCCCCCTTTCCACGCGACCGCGGCTGGCCGATCGACGATCTCCTGTCGGTATCCGAGCTAGACGGCTGGGGGCCGGTTTTCGACGCGGGCGGGTTCCTGGACGGCGCAACAACATTCGACCCTCCTTTTTTCGGTATCACGCATCGCGAGGCCCTCGTGATGCAGCCCCAGCAACGGGTGGCGATGCGTGTGGCGTGGAAGGCACTGGAGAATTCGGGGATAAACCCCGGCGCGCTCGACGGCGCCGACGTCGGCTGTTTCGTCGGGATGTCCCCGATGGAGTACGGCCCGCGTGCGGCCTTAGCCGATGCCCACAGCGGGCATCGGATCGCCAGCCTAGGCCAGCTGGGGGCCGCCGGGCGTATCTCGCACTGCCTTGGACTGTCCGGGCCATCGATGTGTATCGATTCGGCGTGTGCGTCGTCGTTGACCGCACTGCACCTGGCCGCGACGGCGGTGCGGACGGGCGAATGCGAATGGGCGCTTGCCGGCGCGGCGTGCGTCATGGGGTCACCGGGAGCTTTCTACGAATTCGCAAGGCTCAATGCGCTTTCCACTGACGGGCATTGCCGCGCCTACTCGGAGGACGCCAGCGGCACCGTGTGGGGGGAAGGCGCGGGGATGGTCGTTGTCGAACCTGAATCCCGCGCACGCCGACTGGGACACCGGATCTATGGACGCATCCTGGCCGTCCGCACCAACCACAACGGCAAAGGCAAGCCGATCCTCGTACCCCGGGTGCGCGCGCAAGAGCAGCTCATCCGCAAGACAATTGACGCGTCGGGGATCGATCCGGCCGAAGTCGGAATGATTGAAGGGCACGGCACCGCGACCCGCGCGGGCGACCCGGTGGAATTGCTGGCCCTTTTCAAGACCTACGGCGCGGCGGGATCCAAGGCGCGGCTGGGCTCGTTGAAGTCGAACGCCGGGCACGCACAAGCGGCATCCGGAATCCTCGGACTGATCAAACTGTTACTCGCCGGCCAGCACGGTCAGATCCCACCAACGCTCTTCTCGGACAACCCCACCGAGACGGTGGACTGGGACCTGACGGGCCTGCGATTGGCGACAAAACTGCACCAGTGGGAGCCCATAGGCGGCGTCCGCTACGGCGCGGTCTCATCGTTCGGCGCCGGTGGCGCCAACGCGCATGCGATCATCGCGATGCCCGCAAGTTCCCTGGAGTGAATAGTGGCACCTCTTACCTACCGGCTTCCGAACGACACCATTCCCGTCCTGTTATCGGCCGAAACGCGCGAACTACTGCGGGATGAGGCTGTCGCCCTCCTTTCTTATGCCGCAGACCATCCCGAGGTGACACCCGACCGGATCGCCGAAATGCTGTTTCGGACGCGGATCGCGCGCCGGCACCAAGCCCTAGCCATGGTGACCCAGCGCGACGAGTTGATCAGCGCCCTGCACGCGGTTATCGATGAACACGAACATCCTTCGTTGGTGCGCACCAATACACCCGCCAGCACCCGCCGGCTCGCCTATGTTTTTCCCGGGCAGGGAGGCCAACGACCGGGGATGGGGCGGCTCTTTTACGAAGCGATACCGGCATTCCGAATCGAGGCAGATCGCTGTGCCGAGGCATTCCAGACGCAGTTCGGCGAGTCACCGCTGAAATACCTTCTCGACGACAACTTTCCTGCCGAAGACAGTTCGGGCGTCGTCCAGCCCGCGTTGTTCACACAGATGGCCGGCCTGGCCGCGATGTGGCGATCATTCGGCGTTGCGCCCCACGTCACCATCGGGCACAGCCAAGGCGAGATCGCCGCGGCCTACGTATCCGGGATGACCACTTTGGCAGATGCCGCGCTCGTCGTCGGGCTCCGCGCACGTGCCGCCGACGAGTTCGCCTCCGGTGATTACGCCATGGCCGTTGTCGCCACCGACCGTGACACCTGCGAGGACTTACTCGCGCGTTGCTCGGGCTGGGCCCAGCTCTCGGTGGTGAATTCCCCGAGCATGGTGGGCATTTCAGGTGATCAAGAGACGGTGCAGGGCATCGTGGACACGTTGACCGAGCGCGGCACGTTCGCGCGCGTCATTCGCGTGCAGTATCCCGCGCACAGCAGCTTGATCAATGAGCTCGCCGCTTCGGTACGTGCGTCCATGCAGCGCCAACTGCAAAATCCGCAGTTCCTCGACACCGACATCGACTGCCTCGGAGGCACTCTCGGCGGCCCCATCATGCCTGAGCTGCCGGTCGACGAATATTGGTTCTGGAACCTGCGCAACACCGTTCGCTTCGACAAAGCGATTGCGACCGCGGTGCGGCACGGCATCGACACTTTCGTCGAACTGGCCGAACATCCGACGCTGCAGTTGGCGATTCACGAGAATCTCGCTGTCCAGGCGGACGAACGCGAGGCGGTGGTGGTCGGCACGTCGGAACGAACCGCCACCGATTTGGGCGAGTTCACCCGCGGCCTCGCGCAGGTGGCAGTACACGACCTCGACTATTCGTGGGAGTGCCTGCGCACCGAATCTGACGGCCACGTCCGGCTGCCGTTACGCGATTTCCCCAACACCCGGATGAACGAGACCCGGCTGTGGCTGCCCTATAACGAGGTTCTGCCCGTGCGTGCCCGTCAACCATCCGCTGTCACACCCGTTGCCGCAGTGGCCGATTCGGCGCGCGATCGGATCGCCGAAACCACACCCGCGCGCCTCCTCGTCGAGGAATGGGTCCGGCTGTCGCAGCGCTCACTGATGCCGCCGCGCGCCCTCGGACTCGTGGATCACACCGGAGCCTGCGGGGACCTGGCCACCACCTTATGCGTCGTGGCCGAAGAGATCGGCGCCACGGGTCGCATGATCAACACCGAAAACAGCGCCGCCAGTGGCGATCTCAATACGCTCGTCATCCTGGTTCCGCAATCGCCCGAACTGGACGACGCCGCCGCCGCAGCCGAGGTCGCGACATTCTTTGCCGACCGCAGCTGGTGGCCGGGGATACACGACGCGGTCACCGACTGCTGGCTCGTAACAGTCGGCGGTGAGGCGGTTGTTGCAGACGACGCGCCACCGGATCCGGTTCACGCAGCAGCCAGCGCAGGGTTTCGCAGCATAGGCGCCGACTATCCAGGCATCGGATTCCGGCACCTCGATCTGCCGCGCGGACTGACGGCGTCAGACTCAGCACACGCAATCCTCATGGCGCTGCACACGGCTGAAGAATCCGAGGTGGCATTCCGCAACGGCGGCCTCTACGCCAAGCGCATCGCCGAGAGCGACACGTCCGCCGGCGACTGCGACACAGCACCCCCTGAGCATGTGCTCATCATCGGGGGAACAGGAAATCTCGGGCTCGAATTCTGCGAGCACTTCGCGCACTGCGGCGCGCAGCGAATCACGTTGGTAAGCAGATCGGGCGAGACGGCTGCCGTCGCAGACCGACTGCAGCGCATTCGTTCGGCCGCAGCGACGCCGATCCATGTCACTAGGTGCGACGTGGGCGACCAAGCAGCGGTCTCACGACTGGCTGCCGAAAACCAAAGCGTGCCTGCAGATCTGATCATCCACGCCGCCGTAGAGTATTCGGCTGTCGAATTCCAGGACATCACCGCCGAGAAAGTCGACCAGGCGTTACGCGCCAAAGTTGTTGGCATCTGCCGCATATTAGGGACGTTCCCCAGGACGGACAACTGTCGGGTAGTCCTATGCTCCTCGGCCAGGGCGACGATCGGCGGCCGGGGACAGGTCGTCTACGCGGCGGCCAATCGGATGCTCGACGCTACGGCGCACCGACTCCGAGCCGAGGGTTTGGACTGCGTGTCCGTGCAGTGGGGACAGTGGACCGTCCATTTTGATCTCGATGACGCCAGCATGGCGCAGCTGGCTGCCATCGGCGTCGTCCCGATGTCTCCTGCCGGCGCAATCGCTTTGGGAATGCGCCGACTTCCTGGAAATGCCATCGTCGCGGCATTCGATTTCGCTCGCGCACGATCAGTCCTGGAGGTCTACGGCTACGGCCCGCTGTTGTCCCAGCTGACCTCGCCCGCCGCGGCAACTTCTATCGTCGAAGCTCCAGCGCCCGTCGAGGAGACAGGTCTACCCCGACGGTTAGTAAACCTGCTGGCCGAAGCCATCGGTGTCGACCGCGCCGAGACGATTGACACCACCGCCCCCATGGTCGCGATCGGCCTGGATTCCCTGCAGGCACTGGAGTTACGCCGCCGTGTGAAGGCCGAATTCAATCACGATCTAGAGGTCTCGGACCTTCTCGGAGGGGCATCCCTTGCAGACGTTCTGACGCAGTTGGGCGGACCGCGAGCTGCACCCTGACCAGGAACTAAATCCTGTGCGTCGCGTCGCTTCGGCCGCCGGACTGCATGCCGGCCCGATGCGACTCGAGAAATGGGCACTTCGCTTCGCAGTGAGGCCGTCAACCAGCCGTTGTTGGTCCGTGCCATCTTTCGATCGGGGCAATATTTTCGGCGAAATGTGGTTATGCCAAATGAACCTTCGTCCCCGTGAGCTCGGCAGCGCGTTCGTTCGGGGTGTTGACACCTGGACAGATACCCTATGGGGGTATAGTGTGGATTGAAACGCCTGTCGACGTGAAAGGAGCCGACATGAGCACCGTCACAGTCAGGGTTGCGGGAATGACCTGCGCCCATTGCGCATCCTCAGTACACGATGAGGTCGGCAGCATCGCCGGCGTCACCGCAGTCGACGTCGATTTGTCAACTGGCATGGTCACCGTGGAGAGCGACAACCCAGTCGACAACGACGCGCTCAAGGCCGCCGTCGAAGAGGCCGGATACCAGCTCGCCGGCTGAAGCAAACCCTCAACTGTGTGCGACCCCCGTCGAACGGTCCGCCGGCCCGCTAGCAGGCCGGGCCCCTAAAGGAGAGCATCGTGCGTCCCGTCATCGAGACAACACCCAACGGCCACGTCGAGCTGCTGATCGACGGCATGACCTGCGCGTCGTGCGCGGCCCGCATTGAGAAGAAGCTCAACAAGCTTGACGGCGTCACCGCGACGGTCAACTACGCAACGGAAAGGGCCAGCGTGGCCTACGTCGGAGATGTCTCGCCCGATCAGCTGGTGGCCGCGGTCGCGGACGCCGGCTACTCGGCGGCGCTTCCCCAGCCGAAGCCGGCCGATGGTGACCTGAACGGGCAGCCCGACGGCGACCCCACAGCATCGCTACGGCAGCGGCTCCTGGTTTCGCTGGTGCTGACGGTGCCGGTGATCGTGATGGCCATGATCCCGCCGCTCCAGTTCGCCAACTGGCAATGGCTGTCGCTGACGCTTGCCGCTCCGGTGGTGGTGTGGGGGGCGTGGCCGTTCCATCGGGCCGCGTGGGCCAACCTGCGCCACCGCACCGCGACCATGGACACGCTGATCTCGATGGGGACGCTCGCCGCGTTGGGCTGGTCCGTCTATGCGCTGTTCTGGGGCACCGCCGGTATGCCTGGCATGAGGCACGCGTTCGAGTTGACCGTCACGCGTACCGACGGTACCGGGAACATCTATCTCGAGGCCGCCGCCGGTGTCACAACTTTTATCCTGGCAGGCCGGTTCTTCGAGGCCCGAGCCAAGCGGAGGGCCGGCGCCGCGCTACGCGCGCTGCTCGACCTCGGCGCCAAGGATGTCGTGGTGCGCAAAGGCGTTGTGGAGCAACGCATTCCGATCGAACAACTCGCGGTCGGCGACGAGTTTGTGGTGCGGCCAGGGGAGAAAATCGCCACCGACGGCGTCGTCGTCGAGGGCGCTTCGGCGGTGGACGCATCGATGCTGACCGGCGAATCGGTGCCGGTGGAGGTTCGGCCCGACGACCACGTGGTCGGGGCCACCGTCAATGTCGGCGGCCGACTCGTGGTGCGGGCCAACCGGATCGGCTCCGACACCCAGCTAGCGCAGATGGCCAGGCTGGTCGAGGAGGCGCAAACCGGAAAGGCGAACGCGCAGCGGCTCGCCGACAAGATCTCGGCCATCTTCGTGCCGATTGTCATCGTGTTGTCGGTGGCGACGCTGGGATTGTGGATGGTCGTCGGCGGGTCGATCGGCGCGGCGTTCACGGCCGCCGTCGCGGTGTTGATCATCGCCTGCCCTTGCGCACTGGGCCTGGCCACGCCGACCGCTCTGATGGTCGGCACCGGCCGCGGCGCCCAACTCGGCATCCTTATCAAGGGTCCCGAGGTGCTGGAATCGACGCGACGCATCGACACCATCGTCCTCGACAAGACCGGCACGGTAACCGCTGGCGCGATGACCCTGATCGATGTGATCACCGACGACGGCGGACAACCCGATCAGGTGCTCCGGGTGGCCGGCGCGCTGGAAGCTGCCTCCGAGCATCCCATCGCCACCGCGATCGCCAAAGCCGCACGCGAGAAGCTCGGTGACCTTCCGGCCGTCGAAGAATTCACCAACCTCGAGGGGCTCGGTGTCCAAGGTATGGTCGACGGCCACGCGGTGATGGTAGGCCGCGAACGGCTACTGGCGGACTGGTCGCAGCACCTGCCGGAGAAGCTCGCTGAGTCCATGCGGGCGGCCGAGTCGCAAGGTAAAACCGCCGTCGCAGTCGGCTGGGATGGCAGGCCACGCGGCGTGCTCGTGGTCGCCGACGCGGTCAAACCGACGTCGGCCGAGGCCATCAGCCAACTACGCGCGCTTGGATTGACACCGATCATGCTCACCGGCGACAACCAGGCCGCCGCTGACACGGTCGCCCGTCAGGTCGGCCTCGACCACGTGATCGCGGAGGTGCTGCCCCAGGACAAGGTCGATACCATCAAGCGTCTGCAGGCCGACGGCAAGGTGGTGGCCATGGTCGGCGACGGCGTCAACGACGCTGCCGCGCTGGCCCAGGCCGACCTCGGACTGGCGATGGGTACCGGCACCGATGTCGCCATCGAGGCCAGTGACCTGACTCTGGTCCGCGGCGACTTGCGCGCGGTGCCGGATGCGATCCGGCTATCGCGCAAGACGTTGGCCACGATCAAGGGAAACCTGTTCTGGGCCTTCGCCTATAACGTCGCCGCGCTGCCGCTTGCCGCCGCCGGGCTGCTCAATCCGATGCTGGCCGGCGCCGCGATGGCGCTCTCTTCGGGGTTCGTCGTCAGTAATAGCTTGCGGCTTCGCCGGTTTCAGCCGGGCATCCGGTGATCCCGCGGGCGTCTTGACAGTTACAGCGAGGCCAGCAGCTTCTGCATGGTGTCGATCTCCTGCTGCTGGCTGGCGATGATCGAGCGGGCCATCGCCGTCGCCGCAGGATATCCGCCGGAATTGACCTCGTCCTGGGCCATGGCGATCGCGCCCCGATGATGTTGGATCATCTGCGTCAAGAACAGCCTGCTGGCCTCCACGCCCTGGGCGTTCTTTAGCGCGGCCATGTCCTCGTCGGACATCCCGCTCATACCCGGCATCGCGCTCCGCGTGGGCATCATGGTCTGGCTCGGCGTCCCCCACTGACCCAACCAAGTCTGCATTTGTTCAATCTCTGGCCCTTGAGCTGCCTTGATCTGATTCGCTAGATCTACGACACGGGCGTCAATGCCTTGCTTGCCCAACACAATGTCGCTCATCTCAATGGCCTGCTGATGATGCGGAATCATGTGCTGCGCGAACACGACATCAGCCTGCTTATGGCCGTCGGGGGCCGACGCTGAAGTCGGTGCGCCCTTTGTGGCGCCTGCCTGGTCAGTGTGGGAGTTACTACATGCGCCGGCGCCGACCAGCGCAGCCAACGCCGCGACAGCCGCCGTCAGAGTCCTGATTCTCATCACAACAAGCCCTTTCCTCGGTTCGAGGGCCGGTTCCCCTGGCGGCCCTTGGCGGTGCTCTGACTTCTCGACCGCTGCACGACAGCTACAAGTCTGCCCGCAGCCGCTTCGGCTCAACCAGACGCTTCCACGGAATTCGATAGAGACCGTACCCGGTCACGATCCCGACGACGCTCCTGAGGAACGGTCGTATTGCTACATCCCGATGGAACCAGTGGACCGGCATACCGAATCGCGGCGGCGGACGGCATTCTCGTTCAGCGAATGAATCCGGCTGTGCCGCCAATGGCAGTCAGGGGCATCGACAACCCCCAACCCATCATGGCTGTGCGGCGCCTGAAGGCGGCTGGACGTGATTTCTCGGACCAGGCGCCAAACCCTTCGTGAGTCCTTGTGTCATGTGCAAGTAACCTGTAGCGAGAATTTCGTCCTGTTTGTTGAGGTGGGAGCGCTTGCGACGGTGTGAGGCCGATCCCTCAGCAGTCGGGACGGTCTCATTAGGTCGCCTTTCTTCGCGGTACCGGCACTGCCCGAAGGATTGCGATTTGTTTGCTGTTCGGCTGGCTACCCCCATACGACGCGCACCGGAGCCGTCGATGCCCTCGCGGCCATGAGAGCGATCGGAGGAGAACGTGGACTTCGCAGTACTACCGCCGGAGGTTAACTCCGCGCGGATGTACGCCGGTCCGGGGTCGGGACCAATGCTGGCCGCCGCCATGGCCTGGGACGAATTGGCCGCCGCGCTGCAGTCGACGGCGGACTCCTACCAGGCCGAGATCACCGCCCTGACCTCCGGCCCGTGGGTCGGCCCGTCGGCTGCGGCCATGACCGCGGCGATCGCCCCCTATCTGGAGTGGATGCGGACCACCGGCGCCCAGGCCGAAGAAACCGCCACCAAGGCCCGGGCCGCGGCGTTCGCCTACGAGACGGCCTTCGCCCAGACGGTGCCGCCGCCGGTGATCACGGCGAACCGCACCCTGCTGGCGTCCCTCGTCGCGACGAACTTCCTCGGGCAGAACACGCCGGCGATCGCCACCACCGAGACCGAGTATGCGGAGATGTGGGCGCGTGACACCGCGGCGATGTTCGGCTACGCGGGTTCCACGGCGTCGGCGACCACGCTGACACCGTTCGTCCAGCCGGATCAGACCACCAACCCCGGGGCGGACCAATCCGGAGCCGTAGCGCAGGCCACCGGCACCGCCGCCGGGAGCACACGCAACGCGGTTGCCCAGCAACCGTTCTCGGCGGTACCCAACATGTTGACCAGAACCGCAGTGGGGCCAACTGCCGTCGACCCGTCGGTGACGGACGTGCTGGGCGTGGAGAGCGATCTGATCACGGTCTTTCTGAACGGGCCCGCCAGCGTCGCTGGACTCGGCGTGGTAACCCCCTTCGGTGCGACGACTCTTCCCTTCAACATTGCCGGCGCGCTGACCGGTTTCCACACCGATGACATCGTCAGCGGGTGGGCCGGTGTGCAGTCCTGGCCGGGGGCGGGCGCGGTGCCGCCATCGCCATTCCCGGTCATCACGAACCCGGCGGGTGGATTCGGAACTCTGGCGTCAGCGGGGCTCGGTGAGGCCAACACCGTCGGCGGCCTGTCGGTACCGCCCGGGTGGACGGCCGCCGCCCCGGCGATACGGCCGGCCGCTTTGGCGTTGCCGGCGACCAGCGCCGGCGCCGCCGCGGAAGCCGCCGCCGCGGCCGCCCCCAGCGGCACCGGGAGTCTGTTCGGCGAGATGGCGGTGGCGAGCATGGCCGGGCGCGCGATGGCCGGCACGAGCGCGTTGGGTCGGGAGCGAAGCCGGGCCGAGACGGCGAAGGCCCCCCGCGACCCGAACAAGAAGGACAAGACAAACGCCCCAGCAATCGCCCCGCAGGTTTCGCCGGTCGGAGCGATCAACATCGCTGCCGAGCTGCGCGAGCTGGCGTCGCTGCGTGCCGCCGGAATCCTGACGCAGCAAGAATTCGACGAACAGAGAATGCGCCTGCTGCCAAGATGATTTAGGCCCATGCCGTGTGTTCGTTACCCGGCGCTTAATCCCTCGCGAAGGGTGAGCGACGTGTGCTTGCGTCATGCGGTGCGACCGCGCTCGCGGATTGTCGCGGCCCGTTCGCCTCACTGCGTCGTGTGAGCCCCACCGGCAGCGGATGGATGCACGCGTGCAGCGATCAAGAGCGAACAAGTCGTGCGATTGCGGCGGAGGCTTCGGCCAATTTCGCGTGGGCCTGGTCGCCGCCCTCCGCGGCGGCGCGGGTCAGACAGTGGTCAAGGTGCTCGTCGAGCAGATTCAGCGCGACTGACCTCAAGGCGCTGCTGGCGGCGCTGATCTGGGTGAGGACGTCGATGCAATACTTGTCGTCTTCGATCATCTTCGCGATGCCGCGGACTTGGCCCTCGATGCGGCGCAGTCGCTTGGCGTAATTGTCCTTTTGCGCCGAATATCCGAGTGGGGTTGTCATCTATCCTCCCAGCGTCTTGGTCATCGGGGAGACCTGCGCCTACTGCGTAGTGACGAGGGTCAGCCATCGCAATGGCGTCGGTGTCGTGGAAGCGGTGCCAGGATCGCGGAAATGCGAGTGCTAATGGGCCTCATTATGGCACGTACCGTGCCGTATCGCGCCCAACGGGTGATCGCCCGCTAGAGGGCGCACCTGGGCCCGTGCCCGATTCCGGGCTCGCGTAGCCTCGCACGTCAGGGCAACGTGCCGTCACCCGTATGGCTATGACGGCGCAAGGCAGACCCTCTCGACGCCGCGTGTATCGGCACGCGAAGTTGGAGCCGCACTACCCTTTGCGGGTATGGGGTACAGACCGTATCGTCGTTGGTGTGGACTTTCCCCTGCCTTCGTTCGGGCCTTCGGCCGACCCCCACGGGCGGCTGATGGGGTATCGATCACGGACAGGTCTCGGCCGGGCATCGACTCGATTTGGAGCGCGAATGGCCACGACCGGCGGTGCTACGGTCGGGGTGTTATGAGATTGGCCAGCGCTAGCGGAACGCCACGGCTGCGGTACGCGGTGGCGGTTGGGGCTGCGGCGTGGTTGGCGATGTGGGGGGTGCTGATCGGCGCCCACAGCATCCTGGGGCATCCCCAGTCTTCGCTAGGCCATCCAGCCCACGCGTTGGTGGCTTCGCTGGGTGGCGAGTTCACCGTTAACGTCGATCATCCGCATGCGACTAAGGGGTCCTCGGGCGGCCATCATGAGCAGTTCACCACAGCGGTGCTGCCCCGCTCGGGTGCCGCGTTGGCGACGCTGGCGGTGTTGGGTGCGGTGCTGGCCGTGGCCCTGACCGCTGGGCCGGCCCGGTTTGCGGTGCGCGCCGGGCGGGGCCCGCCCCGTACCCCGGCTTTTGCGCTTACCGGTCAAGACGTCTTGACGCGGTTCTGCCTGTCTCGTCGCTGACTGGTCAGCGCCAGGTCGTTTCTGCCCTTTGTGGCGGCGGCCGGCGATCGCTGACCCCCTGTCACCATGTGCCGCGCACCGATATTCGCGGCTCCCGCGTGAAAGCGACGAATCCCATGGCTGAAATTCTTCCTCTCGACAACACATGCGTTCACCCCGTTCCGGCACTGAAGGTCATCAAGCCGCGGGACTGCGCACCACCCGCCCCCGCCACCTCCCGGCGACCCGCCGCCCTGGTGGGCAACACGCCGGTGCTGCGGATCTCGGCCCCGCTGAGCCCACCCGATCGCGGGTTTTGGGCCAAGCTAGAAGGGTTCAACCCCGGCGGCAGCATGAAAGACCGCCCCGCCCTGCACATGGTCGAAGCAGCCCGCGCCCGCGGCGAGCTCGCGCCCGGGGCCCGCATCGTGGATTCCACCAGCGGCAGCCTCGGATTGGGCCTAGCGCTGGCCGGCCAAGCCTACGGGCACCCGGTCACCGTGGTCACCGACACCGGCATGGAACCCATCGTGCGCCACATGCTGGCCGCCTACGGCGCCCAAGTCGACCTGGTCACCGAACCCCACCCGATCGGGGGCTGGCAACAGGCCCGCAAAGACCGCGTCGCCCAAGTCCTGGCCGCCGAGCCGGGAGCCTGGTGCCCCGACCAATACAGCAACCCCGACAACATCACCGGCTACCAATCACTGGGCTTAGAGCTCATGGACCAGCTCGGCAACGTCGACGTCCTGGTCTGCTCGGTAGGCACCGGCGGACACTCCGCCGGCGTGGCCCGGGTGCTGCGCCGATTCAACCCCGACATGAAACTGATCGGGGTCGACACCATCGGCTCGACCATTTTCGGCCAACCGGCCACCACCCGGTTGATGCGCGGGCTGGGCTCCAGCATCCACCCGGCCAACATCGACTACCCCGCCTTCAACGAGGTGCACTGGGTGGCCCCACACGAAGCCGTCTGGGCGGCACGCACCTTGGCGGCCAGCCAGTTCGCCAGCGGCGGCTGGAGCGTCGGCGCCGTCGCGCTGGTCGCCGGCTGGGCCGCACGCACCTACCCCAAAAACACCCGGATCGCCGCCGTCTTCCCCGACGGACCCCAACGCTACTTCGACACCATCTACAACGACGACTACTGCCGCCAACACGAGCTCCTGGGCTGGCAACCCACTCCCCAACCCACCACCCTCATCGACCCCAACCAACACGTCATCACCTCCTGGACACGCACCACCACCATCACCAACCCCACACTGCTGCGCGGGGCGGTACCGATCCGCAAAGCAGCTGCTGGGATTCAGGCGGGGAATGGCTCGGTCGAGGTGAAGATTCCTGCATAGCCCCGCTGCACGAATTGCACGAGCAGGATCCCCATTGGGTCACTGCACTGAATCAAAAACACGAGAGGACGTAATACAGTAATGGTTTCTGCAGCAACAGGCAGCCAACCGGTACAGCAGATTCTGGACCGCGAGGACGTTGCGCTGCGCGTGCTGACACGCAGCGATATCGCCGACATTGCGATCAGTCCCAGTGAGGTAATGGAGCTGGTCAGGGGCGCTTATCTGCGAGTGGCCGATGGTTCATCTCGGGCGCCGGCGAAAATCATGATGCGCTCGCCGTACCGGGATTCGGCTGCCTATGCGATGCCCGGCTATGACGGCGGTTCACAAATCACGGCGTTTAAAGATTATTACATGCAAAACGACGACGGGAAAAAAGAATACATCACCATTACGCTCTACGACGATAAGGCGGGTTTGCCGATAGCGTTTATGGACTGCTTCCGAGTGACCGCGCTACGAACGGCCGCCAACACCGCGCTGATCGCGAGCGCATGCGCAATGCCGGGGGCCCGCACCGCGCTGGTGACCGGTTCGGGCGCTCAAGGCCGATACACCTTTCCGTTCCTGTTGACTGCTCTGCCGGACTTGGATCGGCTGCTGTTGTTCGGCACCCATCCGGATGGCATCGCCGCCGTGCGCGCGTATGTCCGCGAGCAGCACCCCGACCGAGACATCGAAGTCGTCACCGACCCCGAGAAAGCCGCCAACGAAGCCGATGTTCTAGTCGCGACGTCGGCTGGCCCGGCCACCGAGGTCAAGTTCCGCACCAGCTGGCTCAAGCCAGGGGCGCTGTTCGTCTCGGTCAACGGGACCGGCGTGCACTCGTCCTCGCTGCGCGACGCCGACTACGCCGCCGCGACGAGCGCGGGCCAACTGGCGGTGACAGGCACCCGCTTCGCCGACGAGAACGGCTCGTTACGCTTGGACGCCGAGCTTCCCGACATCCTCGCCGGACAAGCACCGGGCAGGCGAGACAAGGATGACCGGGTCTTCGTTTTCAATAGCGGCATGGCCATCACCGACATCCCGGTGGCGCACGAACTGGCCGCCCAAGCGATCGCTCGTGGACGCGGACAGGAAATCAAACTGTGGAGCTAGCACAGACGCCGTTGTCGCTGCCGGCGGTAGAGCCGGAATGGTTCCGGGAAGTCATATCTGATCGTTCGTTAGTAGCCGATATGGCTCATGCGGTCGGAGGCCCGTTTCACGTGCTGTTCGCGCCGCAGTTCGCCCGAAACCTGAAGGCGTTTACCGATGTGCTCGACTCGGCGGGCGTGGAAGGGCAAGTATTCTTCGCCAAGAAAGCCAACAAGGCGGGGTGCTGGTTGCGCGTCTGCGCGCAGCTCGGCGCAGGTGTCGATGCAGCCAGCGCCCCGGAATTGGTTCATGCGCTTAGTTGCGGTGTGCGCGGTTCAGACATCGTGGTCACCGGGCCCGCCAAAAGCGAACATCTGCTCTGGCTAGCCGCCCGCCACGGTTGCTTGATCGCAGTGGACGCCCTCGACGAGCTCGACAGGGTTATCGCGCTGGCCCATCGCGGCGAGAGCGTCCGGATCATGTTGCGGGTGCTTCCAGAAGTGAACCCGCACAGCAGATTTGGTCTGGACCCCACTGAATTGGACGCCGCGCTACAACAATGCGCCCAGCAGCGGTCGCGTGTGTCCATGGAAGGATTCTCGTTTCACCTCAACGGGTACGAGGTCGCGCCACGTGCGCAGCTGGCGGCCCAGCTGGTTGACCGTGTTGTTGAGGCACGAGCGCAGGGCCTGGCGGCAACGTCCATTTCTATCGGCGGCGGATTCGCAGTGAGCTACCTCGACGGCGAGACGTGGGACCGGTTCTTGCGCGACAGCACCGAAAGCGACTTTCACGCCGGCAAGACGTTCACCCACTTCTACCCCTATCATCAGAAGCCGACCGGGGCCGACATGTTGGCCGCAATCCTCTCCAGCGAGGACGCCGGCGGCCAAGGCACCGTCGGCGACCGATTCGCCACGACGGGAACCAAGCTCCTGCTCGAGCCCGGCCGCGCGTTGCTCAACGGGGCAGGGTTCACCGTTTTTCCCGTGCAGGGATTCAAGCGGCGCGGCGACTACGGGATCATCACCGTTCTCGGGCTGAGCATGAGCTTGTCGGAGCAGTGGAAATCCAGCGAGTTCCTCCCGGATCCGACGCTGTGGCCGCAAGAAAGCTCGGACGAGCTGCAGTCGACAGGCCCGGTCCGATGCTGCGTCGGCGGGGCTAGCTGCCTGGACTATGACATGCTGACCTGGCGAAAAGTGGAGCTACCGCGGCAGCCGCGTTATGGTGACCTGCTGATCTACCCCAATACCGCTGGCTACCAGATGGACAAGAACGAATCCGAGTTCCATGGGCTCCCCTTGCCGCCGAAACTCGAGGTGACTTGTGACGACGAGGGCCGGTTTCGCTGGCGCCCCGACCAGAATGGCGATCGCTTGTGAGCCGGGCGCCCGTGGGTGAAAACCGCTGGGTGCGGCTTGCTCCCCTGATGCGCACCGGCCGGCAGCTCACCGCTTTGGCCGCGCCCATCGCGGGTGTGCAATTCGCCCAAGTTGCGTTGACCACCACCGATTTGGCCATGATGGGCCTCATCGGGGTGCAAGCCATCGCCGCTGGTGGGCTTGCCGCGATCCTATACAACCTGATGCGCACCATGTGCGTCGGTGTAGTCACGGCGGTGGGAAACCTGGTCGCCACTGCGGCCGCTCAAGGGGAGGCACGTTCCGGAAGCGACCGCCCAGACACCAAGGCGCACACGGAGATCCGCCAGATCAACCGATCCGCCTTCTTGGTGGCCACCTTGACGGCTGTCCTTCTCGGCGCCGCGCTGATCGCTTTGGGCTATGTATTGCCCGTCTTCGGGGTGGACAAAGACGTGCTGGCCCTCGCGCGACCCATGATGATTGCCTTAGCTCCAGGGCTGGTTCCGATGGTGTGGCTGAATGTGTTGCGGCAGTTCTCCGTTGGTATGCGCCGCCCCGGTCCCCTGTTGGCGGTCAGCATCGCCTCCATCGCACTGAACGCGGCGCTGGATTTGGTGTTCATCTACGGACTGCTGGGCCTCCCCCGGCTGGGCTTGGCGGGCATCGGACTGGCAACGACGCTGGTGCAGGTACTCACTGTTGCGGCGTTCTATTTCATCCTGCGCCGTGACAATCACCTCGCCCCGCTGCTGTCGATCGACGGCTGGAATGCCGACGCTGAAATGGCCCGCCACATCCTGCGGTTGGGAGTCCCTATTTCATTGACGTACGGCTCGGAAGCCGGGATCACCTCGCTGGCCGCCGTGGTGATGGGAACCTTCGGCCCCATCGTGCTGGCCGCGCACAATGTGGTGACTCAGCTGACCCGCATCGCCTTCCAAATCAGCATCGGCTTATCCCACGGATCATCCATCCTCATCAGCCGTGCGACCGGCAAAGGTGATAAAGGGCAGGCCGAGCAGATAGCGGTCGTCGCGCTTCTCCTAGGGGTAATCAGCACGGTGACACTCGGACTGCTCTACGTGGTAGCCCCCTACTGGGTTTTACGGCCATTTTTAGACCCCGCCGATTCGGCCACTATTGTGATCGCCAAATTCTTCCTCTTCTTCGCGATAATTCAGCAAATCGTGGACTTCACCCAAAACATCGCCGTGGGACTGCTGCGGGGCATCGGCAACACCAAAGCCGGCTTGCGAGCAACCACGATCGGGTATTGGTTGGTTGGCCTGCCCGCCATGTTGCTCCTAGCGTTCCCGGCGCAATTGCATGGGGCCGGAGTGTGGACCGGGCTCAGCACCGGCTTCGCCGCGACGGCGGCGCTGCTGCTGCGACGGTTCCGCAAGGATCTGCCTCAAGCAGTCTGACCGGCGCCTGCGTTTTGATAGCGGGAATTGACGTATAGGGTGCGGTCAGTGGGTTTTGTGGCGCGGTTTCGCGGGTTCGACACGCCCAGCCGGATTCTGCTGATCAATCAGTTCGGCATCAACGTCGGTTTCTACATGCTGATGCCCTATCTGGCCGGCTACCTGGCCGGCCCGCTCGCGCTGGCGGCGTGGGCTGTCGGGCTGGTCCTGGGTACCAGGGATTTCTCTGAGCTGGGCATGTTCATCGTGGGGGGCACGTTGGCCGATCGGCTGGGCTACAAGTGGCTGATCGTGGCCGGATGTCTACTGCGCATCGGTGGGTTCGCGTTACTGGTGGCGGGCCAGTCCTTGCCCGCCGTGTTGATCGCCGCCGCGGCTACCGGTTTCGCCGGTGCATTGTTCAACCCAGCGATTCGCGCGTATCTGGCCGCCGACGTCGGCGTCCGCCGTGTCGAGGCGTTCGCGATGTTCAATATTTTCAATCACGCCGGCATCTTGCTTGGCCCAATTGTTGGACTTGTCCTGATGGCCATAAACTTTCGGGTCGCCGCGGCCGGCGCGGCGGTCGTCTTCGCCGTGCTCACAGTCGTGCAACTACTGGCGTTGCCTCGCCGCCGCGCCGACCCAGCGCCGGAGAAGACCTCGATATTGCAAGATTGGCGGGTCGTCGTCGCTAACCGCTCTTTCCTGTTGTTCGCCGCGGCGATGATCGGTTCCTATGTGCTCTCGTTTCAGATCAATCTCGCACTGCCGTTGCAGGCGTCGGTGCTGGCGCCAGGATCTCATTCATTACTAGTCGCGGCGCTTTTCGCCGTTTCAGGGCTCACCGCGGTTGGTGGACAATTGCGCATCACCCGTTGGTTCGCCGAGAGGTGGGGAACCAGACGCAGTTTGGCCGTGGGCCTGACCATAATGGCAGCGTCGTTCCTGCCGTTGATCGTCGTCCCAGACCGCGAACGCTTCGGCGCTCTGCCGGCGATCGCGGCGCTTCTGATGTCTGCGGGCCTGCTGGCCATCGGCTCGGCCGCAGTCTTCCCATTCGAGATGGACATTGTGGTCTCGCTGGGCGGCCGACTGGTCGCCACCCATTACGGCTTGTACAACACCATCATCGGGGCCGGAAT
The DNA here is from genome assembly GCF_059812885.1 of Mycobacterium sp. NGS33. Lineage (NCBI taxonomy): Bacteria > Bacillati > Actinomycetota > Actinomycetes > Mycobacteriales > Mycobacteriaceae > Mycobacterium > Mycobacterium sp. NGS33. The sequence continues at coordinate 54,055 of NZ_JCALDN010000026.1, forward strand.
CCTCGTCGGTAATTTGGCCACGGGCGCGGTTATGGGCGCCGCACGACAAATGGGCCTGGGCGAACTGGCATGGGCAGGACTGGTTCTCGTCGGAATCGTCGCCGCTGTGGCCTTACACCGCCTAGACCGGACCCACCGCCTGCAGCCCGCCCACTCTGACATTTTGCCCACCTGAGCGGCCGGCTGTTGGTGGGCCGCAGCACGGTTCGGCGCCTACATACAGTCAGGGCGATGCGTAAGCGATCAAATCCCCACGCGATCCTTACCTCCAGCGAGGCCACGCCAGCTCAAGTCGGTGCGTTGGCACCCCGACGAAAGCGGCGGTGATGGCTACGCGACCTCCCGGGGGCGCCCATAGCGGAAGCTTTCCGGCTTAGACGATGTGCATTGGCGGGGCGGCGAAGGCGAACGACTGATCATGGCTCACCACCTCACAGTGCCAATCCGGCACGAGATCGGAACTGACTGGGGCCTATCGGGAACAACAGGGGCGGCCGGTGGCGGGTCACACGGCCTCGCGCGCAGACCTGATGACGGCGTGCCTTTACACCTGGCGCGTGAAACCGAGCATTGACCGGAGGTACCGTACGGGGGTAGTGTAGATCACACCGAGAGACGTTTACCCGATGCCACTGTATCCGCTGGCTACAGATGATGGCCTGCGTATAGCTCTGCGGCCTGCGGGCGCATCAAGTCGCAGATGCGATGACAAATCACCGGTAGATGAGGGGTAACCCAGGTGATCATCAGGATACTGGTTAGCACTGCAATCGCTGTCGGCTCCCTCGGACAAGCCCCAGCGACAAGTGCTGACCCGAATCCGTTCGGCACACTCAGCTGTAGCTGTCGAGACACAGCTACTCCGGGCAGCCCCACCCTAGGGGAAGAGACAGACCGCGGAGTGCAAGACGGTATGTCTGCCTGGTTGCCAGGACATCGCACCGAGCCAGTGAAATAAGCTCAGGACATCGCGTCAAGCCAATGAAATAAGCGCCTGGTGTCCCCTGCTACCAGTCCAACCTGGAGCAGATCTGGGACTACACCCGTAACCGGTGGAGTGCCAACCAAGCCGAAACGTACGTGCGCGAGATTCAGCGAGTTATTGAGCTTGTGGCGGACAACCCCACTCATCGGGAGGCCTTGCGACGAGGTTCGTGTCGGCTACCGCCGACATGCTGCGGGTTCACACACGCTCTATTACCGCGTTGCCGCCAGCGGAGTTCTGATCGACGTAGTGCGCATCCTGCACAGGCACACGGACGTCGAGCGGCACCTAGACTGACATGCGACTGCCAAGACCTGGCAGTCGGATTTTCATTGGGAACCGCCAACTTCATAGATACGCAACAGCTTTCCGAGTCGAATCCTTGCTGGCGCTCCCTGTAAGTGACCGCCAACTAGATCGAGACCGGACATTTGGGACTCCGGACTGCAAGTCACTTTTCGCCCACATGGAGCGGTTCGACGAACTGTGACGCATGAAGTCACAAACCAGAAATGGTTCGTGACCTCTGTGTCTGGGTTAGTTCCATGTCCACGCTGACTACCTCGCTGCGCAGCCGCCGTGCTTCTTAGCGAGATCGATTGTCGATAGCAGCTGCTTAGGCTTGCCCTCGACGTAGATCTTGTCGATATCGGCGGCATACAGGTCAAAGTCGCCAACCCCTGCTCCGCGTCAGGCTAGGCCACTACCCTGATGGCGTGAGTGGTAAGGC
>NZ_JCALDN010000027.1:0-55750 GCF_059812885.1 Mycobacterium sp. NGS33
GCACCACCGTGCCGCCGAGCTCGACAGACGGCGCCTGGCGGGCAAGGGAATTGATCACCGGATGCTCGACGGCAGGGATGCGCCGGCGCTGCTTTTCACACCGCTCCAATACCGCCAGCTGTTGGCGCGGATTCAGCGCGTCGACGTTGAGCGCGCAGACTCGATCCCAGGCGGCATCGAGCGCGTCGAACACCGCGTCGATATCCTGCTGATCAGTCACACCGCCAAACTAGCCACACCCACCGACAAAAAACGCCGCCCTGTGACCACTGAAACCACAGTGACACAATGGGTTTCGGTATGCGTTTCCAGTATCCGAAATGGTGTCCGGATCAGGCCACAGCGGCCGATGATGGGCCAGGCGCCGGACCGTCATGGGCGACGGCCCACCACGGGCGGGCCGAATTCAGTTGCTGAGGACCAACTTCCAGTTGCCGTTGACGTTACGGTCCGGGATGCACCAGAAGTTGTTCCAGCCGCCCGGGGTCGTGGCCTTCACGCCCGGGCCGGCGTTCTGGCACGCCTCCCGCGTCGGGTAGTTGCCCCCGGTCTGGATCGTGTCGGCGCCGCTGACGCCCACACCGATCGTCAACAGCCCGGCCAACGCCAGCACGCCTGCGGCGGCAACACGCTTCATGTCCATCAATCCTCCTGTGGGCGCACGAATCGGCACTAACGGTATGCGGAATCGACGGGTCAGGGGTGCTTTTCGCCGCGACTCTTAACTTCGCTGGGCGGCGAGCGCCACCGCGGTGGCCACGGCCTCCAGCAGCCGGCCGAGTTGCTCGGCGTCCCCGACGTGGCGGTCGCCGACGGCCAGCCGGGTGAAGACCCCGGCGATGAACGTGGTGACGGCGGTGGTCTGCGCGTCCAGCAGCTGCGGGTCGCGAATCTCGGGCTGCAGGTGGGCGATGGCGTCGCGGGCCATGCCGTTGATCCGGGCGACGAACACCTGCGAGGTGTCGGCCAGGCCGGGATCGCGGCTGGCGCCCAGCAGTATCTCCTGGCGCGCCCTGTTGAGCATCAGCCCGTCGCCGCTGGCCTGGATCATGGTGAGCCGCGCCAGATGAGCGAACGGCGATGCCGGATCGACCGGCTCGTCGATCACCGACTGCAGGTTGGCCACATCGATCTCGGCGACGCGCTTGCCGACGCCACGCAGCAGGGCGGCGCGGGTGCGGTAGTAGTACGACGTGGTGCCCTCGGGGACGCCGGCGACGCGGTCGACCTGCCCGTGCGTCAGGCCGCGCGAGCCGTGCTCGGCCAGCACCCGGATGGCCGCATCGCACAGGTCGCGACGGCGTTCGTCGCCGTTGCGTCTGCGGGATCTGTCGGTGGCCATGTCCGCCCTCAGCGCAGCACCGTGCCGCCGTCGATATCGACGACCTGACCGTTGATCCATGCGCCTTGCTCGGACAGCAGGAAGGCGACCAGCGCGGCGACATCGCCGATGTCCACCCGGGCGCCCTCCTCGCCCGGCCGGGCGGCCGTCGCCGCCCCGAGGCCGGTGGCGCCGCCGACCACGACTGCCACCTTGTCGGCCAGCCCGCGCAGTCCCATGAGCGCCCCCTTCCGAGACGAGGATATTGACTTTACCTCTAGAAGTGTAGAGGATCGCCAGTCATGGCAGGGATTCATCGCGAGCGCCCCGGGGCAAGCGACCTTTCGGCGGCGACCGCCACTCCCGCGCAGGACCTGGGCGACGGCGTCTGGATGTCGCCGGGCGTCTCCAATTCCTACGCGGTGGCCACCGACGAGGGACGGGTCATCGTCAACAGCGGCCTGGTCTTCGAAGGGCCGTTGCACCGCAAGGCTTTTGCCAACGTGGCCGGCCCGACGCGGGCCATCGTCGTCACCCAGGGCCACGCCGACCACTGGGGTGGGGTGCACGCGCTGCGCAATGCCGACCCCCCGACCGACATCGTGATGCATCGCAACTACCGATACTGGCGCGACGACAACACGCTGCTCATGGGTTACCGCGTGCCCAAGACGTCGTTCGCCTTCGCAAAGTTCTCCGACGCGGTGCTCGAGCACTTCAAGACCATCGACCCCGCCACCATCGACTTCTCGTTTCCCGAGCCGACCACGACGTTCGACCGCCGCCACACCTTCACGGTCGGCGGCCGCACGTTCGAACTGGCGTGGACGCCCGGCGGCGAGACCACCGACGCGCTGGTGGTGTGGTTGCCCGAGGATCGAATCCTGTTCACCGGCAACCTGTTCGGGCCGTTGTTCGGCCATGTGCCGAATCTGATGACCATCCGCGGCGACCGGTACCGCGACCCGATTCTCTACATCGAATCGCTGAACACCGTGCTGGAATACGGGCCGCGGCGGCTGATCACCGGCCACTTCGCTCCCATCGAGGGCGCCGATCGCATCGCCGAGGAGGTCACCGCGATGCGCGACGGGATGCAGGCCGTGCACGATCGCACCGCCGAGCTGATGAATTCCGGCGCCGACATCCACACCGCGATGCGGGAGGTCAGGGTGCCCGAGCACCTCGACATCGGCGAGGGGTACGGCAAGACCTCCTGGAACGTGCGGGCGATCTGGGAGATGTACACCGGATGGTTCCGGCATCGCTCGACCACCGAATTGTACTGTGTGTCACCGGATTCGGTGGCCGCCGACGTGGTCAGCGCCGCCGGCGCCGATGCGCTCGTGGACGCGGCGCGCGCGCACCTGACCGCCGGGCGGCCGGTGCAGGCCATCCACCTCACCGACCTGATCCTGGCCGCGCAGCCGTTGCACGCCGGCGCGCGGGCGGCGGCCGCCGAGGCGCACGAGGCGCTGCTCGCCGATTCCGACAACTTCTGGGAAAAAGCCTGGCTCACCAAGTCGACCAACGAATTGAGGACGACCGAATGAACACCGTCAACTTCGACTTCACCGGCGCCCACGTGCTGGTGACCGGCGGCACCAGCGGCATCGGCAACGCGATCGCCGCCGCGTTCGCCGGCGCCGGGGCCGCCGTCACGGTGACCGGGACCCGCGGGTCGGCCGCGGACTATTCCGAGACGGAGCTGAGCGCATTCACCTACCGCCAGTGCCGGATCCAGCAACCGGAATCCGTTGACGCGCTGGCCGATTCGCTGGGCGACCTGGATATCCTGGTGAACAACGCAGGCGGACCCTATCCCGCGGGTGACGAATACGACCCGGACGGCTACGTCGCGTCGGTGGCGCAGAACATGCTGGGCCCGATGCGGCTGACCATGCGCTGCCATGAGCGCCTCAAGTCCAGCCGGGCGCCCGGCGGCGCGAGCGTCGTCAGCGTGGTCTCGATGTCCGCGTTCCGCTCGGCGGTCTTCGTCCCCGGCTACGCCTCGTCGAAGATGGGACTGGTCGCCTTGACGATGAACCTCTCCCGCCGGTGGGCCAAGGACGGGATCCGGGTCAACGCCATCGCGCCCGGGCTCATCGACACCCGAATTACCCACCCCGCCATGGGAATTCCCGAGGTGATGGATGTCGAGATCGGCTTTCACACGCCGCTGGGCAGGCCCGGCACGCCCTGGGACTGCGCCGGTGCGGCACTGTTCCTGTGTACCGATGCCGCGTCGTACATCACCGGCACCACCATCGCCGTCGACGGCGGATACCTGACGGTCTAGAGCCATGAGCGACTTCGACAGCGTTGCCACCCCGGACGACGTCTTCACGCTGGCGGCGGGGCGCACCGGCCTCACCGAAATCGACTCCGACTCATGGCGCGACGGACTGCGGCTCATCCTCGACGAGGTCAACACCTCGCCCGCGTTCACCCCGTACGGGCGCGAACGGGTCCTCGACGACGCGACCAACGCGCTGGGGCGGCGCATGCAGGTGCACGGCTACATCCAGGCGCATCCCGAGGTGCTGGACGCGGTCGTCGAGCGGCCCCTGATCGTGCTCGGCATGCCCCGCACCGGAACCACGGTCATCAGCTACCTGCTCGACCAGGATCCGGCCCGGCGATCGTTGTTGCACTGGCAGTGCGTGGATCCCATTCCGCCCGCCGGCACCGACGCGCTGCGCACCGATCCGCGCTGCCTGGCCCTGCTGGCGGAGCAGCGCAAGATCCTCGAGATGGTGACGCAGGCGAAAATGCCGCTGCCGCACTGGGAAGACGCCGACGGTCCGACCGAGGACATGTTCATCCACAACCAGGATTTCAAGGGCCTGTCCTGGGATTCGTTCCTGCCGACGGATCGCTACGCGCGCTGGCTGTTCGACGAGGCCGACATGAGCAGCACCTACGAATACCAGAAGCGCTACCTGCAGGTGCTGCAGTCCACCGCGCCGGGCACCTGGAGCCTCAAGATGCCGTCGCATTCGGTGCACATCGAGGCGCTGCTGAAGGTGTTCCCCGACGCCCGGCTGATCTGGGCGCACCGCGACCCGTACAAGGCGACCGGGTCGCTGTGCAACCTGTGGCGGTTGCCGCAGAGCCTGGTGATGAACACCGAACTGTTGGACCAGACCGAGATGGGCCGGCTCGCGATGTGGCAGATGCGCTACCACGTCGACCGCCCGCTGCGGGCACGCGACCGCATCGGCGACGAGCGCTTCTTCCACATGTACTACCACGAGATGATGCGCGACCCGATGGACGTCATGCGGCGCATCTACGAGTGGGCCGACGAACCCCTGGCCGCCGAAACCGAAGCGCGCATGCGTGATTGGCTCGCCGCGCACCCGCAGGACCGCTTCGCGCTCAACGCCTATCGCCTCGACGAGTACGGGCTGAGCGTCGAGGCGCTCGCGCCGGTCTTCGGTGAGTACCTCGACACCTTCGACATCGAACTGGAAGGCACACCGTGAGAGCATCCGTGGTCACCGGGCCGGGCACGGCGGAGGTGCTCGACACCGAGCGCCCAGCCGTCGGGCCGCGCGACGTCCTGGTGCGGATGCGCGCCTGCGGCATCTGCGGTTCCGACGCGTTCTACATCACCATCGGCGGCCTGCCGCCGCGCCAGGGGCACACCCCGCTCGGGCACGAGCCCGCGGGGGAGATCGCCGAGGTCGGCGCGCAGGTGAGTGGGCTTGCCGTCGGCGACCACGTCGTCATCAACCCGATGGCCGCGCCCAGCGGCATCATCGGCAACGGCGGGCCCACCGGGGCGCTCGCCGACTACCTGCTCGTCGAAAACGCCGTCCGCGGAACGAGTCTCGAGGTGATCCCGGATCACATCCCGTGGGAGGTGGCCGCGCTCAACGAACCGATGGCCGTCGCGCGCCACGGCGCCAACCGATGCCAACCCAAACCGACGGACAAGGTCGTCGTGTTCGGGGCCGGCCCGATCGGGCTGGGCGCCGTGCTGGCCTTCAAATCCCTTGGCGTCAGCCACATCGTGGTCGCGGACCTGATCCCCGGACGGCTGGACAAGGCGCTGCAGATCGGCGCCGACGCCGTCATCAACTCCGCCGACGAGGACGTGGTGGCGCGGCTGATCGAACTGCACGGCGAGGGCCAGTCGATGTTCCCCGGCAAGGCCGCCACGAACATCTACCTCGACGCCGCCGGCGTGCCCGCCGTCGTCAACACCGCGCTGGCCGCCGCCCAGAAGGGGGCCACGCTGGGAATCGTTGGCGTGCACAAGGAGCCGGTACCCGTCGAGTTCGTCAACGTGATGAGCAACGAGATCACCATCCTCGGGTCCATGGGCTACCCCGACGAAATCTTCGAGGTGACCAAGGATCTGGTGGCGAACTGGGAGAAATACGCGCTGATCGTCAGCCACACCATCGGATTCGACAACGTCGGCGAGGCGCTCGAGCTGGCGCACACCCCGGGGGCCGCGGACAAGGTCGTCGTCACGTTCGATTGATGTCGGCGGTGATCGCGCCGGTGAGGCGGATCAGATCCGAGGGCGCCACCGAGACCTCCCAGCCCCGGCGGCCGGCACTGCAGAACACCCGCTCCCAGCCCAGCGCGCTGGAGTCGACGACCGTCGGCAGCCGCCTGCGTTGGCCGAACGGCGAGACCGCACCGACGACGTAGCCGGTGGCCCGCTGCGCGACCGACGCCTCGGCCATGGACGCCTTGGCAACCCCCAGCGCCGCAGCGGCCGCCTTCAGCGAGAGACGCGCGGTCGCCGGCACGATCGCGACCGCCAATCCATTCGGCAGCGCGATGACCAGCGTCTTGTAGATCTGTGCGGGTTCGATGCCAGCGGCCGCGGTGAGCGCTTTGACCGCCTCCGCGCCGAACGATTGCTCCCGCGAATCGTGGGCGAAGGTCAGGACCTGGTGCGGCACACCGGCTTTCACCAATGCGGCGATGCCCGGTGTGGCGGCCACGATCTACTGCCTATGGTCGTGACCCGCTGCGCCCGGCTGCGCCGCGCTTGCGATCACGACTAGGGGCCCGTGTAACCCGGCGGGTTGACGCCGTCCACCCAGAAGTCGACGCCCAGCTTCGAGCCGGGAATGCAGTCGTAGGTCGACAAGTCGGTGACACCGGATTCGACCAGCACGTCCTCGCACAGCAGCATGTTGCCGGTGAACTCCTTGGACGGCTTGGTCAGGACGACGTAGGCCGCGTCGGAATAGATCTCGGGCTTGCGGGCGCGTCCCATCGCCTCGTCGCCGCCGAGCAGGTTCTGCACCGCGGCGGTGGCCACCAGCGTCCGCGGCCACAACGTGTTCGAGGCGATGCCCTCCTCGCGCATCTCCTGCGCGATCCCCAACGCGCACAGCGTCATACCGAACTTGGCCATCATGTATGCGGTCGGCTTCAGCCATTCGCTGCCGAGCAGGATTGGCGGGGACAGCGTCAGGATGTGCGGGTTCTCCCGGCCCTTCAGGTGGGGGATACACGCCTGGGACACGGCGTAGGTGCCGCGCACCTGGATGCCGTTCATCAGGTCGAACCGCTTCATCGGCACCTCGGTGATGGATCCCAGGTTGATGGCCGACGCGTTGTTGACGCAGATGTCGATGCCGCCGAACTGCTCGACGGTCTTGGCCACGGCCGCTTCCACCGAATCCGGGTCGCGGACGTCGCCGACGATCGGCAGGGCCTGCCCGCCCGCTTCCTCGAGCTCCTTGGCGGCGGTGAACACCGTTCCCGGCAGCTTCGGGTGCGGCTCGGCGGTCTTGGCGATCAGCGCGATGTTGGCGCCGTCCTGCGCGGCGCGCTTGGCGATGGCCAGGCCGATGCCGCGGCTGGCGCCGGAGATGAACATGGTCTTGCCTTGTAGAGACTTGGCGTGGGACATGGCGTCACACTAACGCCACGCGCGGGGGGGCCGGATCGGGGTCCGACGGGCGCGCCCGACACCGCCACCCGACCCGATCGCGCTGCGGAAATAGCGGGGTCCCGCACGCTGTTGATCTTGTCGGTCTCACATGTGGTGGAGCGGACCCGGACGGACGGTGTCGGGGTCAGCCTTTAGATTGGGAGGAGCAGCGTGGTGTCAACGGCGACGAGCCTGTTAGGCGAGGAGCTGTTGGCTGGCGTCCTTGCGAGTCCGGTGGCGCTTTCGGTGGCCTCCGGTGACACCGCCGCAGAAGGGACCGGGTTAATCGACATGGCCGACTCTGACGATGGCCGCGATGGCGTGGCGGGGCCCGAGATTCTTGACCCCGCGGCGCACGAAGAGACGGACGCCGAATTAACGGCGCGATTCGAACGGGACGCGATTCCCCTGTTGGACCAGCTCTACGGCGGCGCGCTGCGCATGACGCGCAACCCCGCCGACGCCGAGGACCTGCTGCAAGAGACCATGGTGAAGGCCTACGCGGGCTTCCGCTCGTTTCGGGCCGGCACCAATCTCAAGGCGTGGCTGTACCGGATCTTGACCAACACCTACATCAACAGCTACCGCAAGAAGCAGCGCCAGCCCGCGGAATACCCGACCGAGGAGATCACCGACTGGCAGCTGGCCTCCAACGCCGAGCACTCGTCGACCGGGCTGCGGTCGGCCGAGGTCGAGGCGCTCGAGGCACTGCCGGACTCGGAGATCAAAGAGGCGCTGGCGGCTTTGCCGGAAGAATTCCGGATGGCGGTCTACTACGCCGACGTCGAGGGTTTCCCGTACAAGGAAATCGCCGAGATCATGGATACGCCGATCGGAACGGTAATGTCACGGCTGCACCGCGGCCGACGGCAGCTGCGCGGCCTGCTGGCCGACGTTGCCAAGGAGCGGGGCTTCAACCGTGGTCAGCAGACGCACGAGGAGGTGTCGTCATGAGCGAGTTCTCCGGCCAGGGCGGTGCTTCGCCCGACGCCTGCCCCAACGACGAGTCCCACGGCAGCGTCGGCTGCGCGGAGGTCATCCGCCAGGTCTGGCTGCTGCTCGACGGTGAATGCGGCCCGGACACCCGCGAACAGCTGCGCCGACACCTCGAGGCGTGCCCCGGCTGCTTCAAGCACTACGGGCTCGAAGAGCGGATCAAGGCGTTGATCGCCACCAAGTGCAGGGGCGAGAAGGCCCCGGAGGGATTGCGCGAGCGGTTACGGCTCGAGATCCGCCGCACCACCATCATCCGGGGTTCGCAGTAGCGCGTCCTGTCAGGCGTTGGGCCGCTTGCCGTGGTTGGCCTTGCTGTGCTTGCGGTCGCGCTTCTTACGGCCACGTTTGGCCATGATGGAAAACCTCCGTGATTGCTTGTCAAACCGGGCGCCCGGCGCCCGTTGGCTTGTCGACCATTCTCTCACGAGACGTCCTGTGCAGTGTCTTCGCCCTCGTCGGGGCCCGTCGGGGGCCCGTGTGCCGCGGCCCCGAGTGGTCCTGTGGTTCGATGTATCCGAGCCTGATGGGCCGAAGAGAACCGTGATGAACCAGCAGCCAGCCTGCGCAAAGGCCGAGACGAGTGGGGTGAAGATGGCGGAGGATGTGCGTGCCGAGATCGTGGCCAGCGTGCTCGAAGTCGTTGTCAACGAGGGTGACCAGATCGGCAAAGGCGACATCGTGGTGCTGCTGGAGTCGATGAAGATGGAGATTCCCGTCCTGGCCGAGGTCGGCGGCACCGTCAGCAAGGTCAGCGTGTCGGTGGGCGACGTCATTCAGGCGGGCGACCTCATCGCGGTCATCAGCTAGCCGTCCGGCCCCTTCGATCAGCCGCCGGGGAACGACCCGGGGAGTAAGCAATGTCAACTCTCGGTGATCTGCTCGCCGAACACACCATGCTGCCGGGCAACGCGGTGGACCACCTGCACGCGGTGGTCGGGGAGTGGCAGCTGCTGGCCGACCTGTCCTTCGCCGACTACCTGATGTGGGTGCGGCGCGACGACGGTGTGCTGGTGTGTGTGGCGCAGTGCCGGCCGAACACGGCGCCCACGGCGCTACAGACCGATGCGGTGGGCACCGCCGTCGGATCCGACCGGCTGGGACTGGTGGCCGAGACGTTCGCGTCGGGCACCGCGAAGCGCAACGACGCTGCGGGGCAAGAAGATTCGTGGCTGCCCGGCACTCACGTCGAGGCGTCACCGGTGCGCTACGGCGGCAAGGTGGTGGCCGTGCTCACCCACCATCAGACCGCGTTGGCCGCCGACCGTGCGTCCGGCCAGCTCGAGATCGCCTACCGGGAGTGCGCGGCCGATCTGGTCCACATGCTCGCCGAGGGGACCTTTCCCGACGTGGGGGACGTGGTCATGTCGCGCTCGACCCCGCGGGCGGGCGATGGCTTCATCCGCCTCGACGTGCACGGCGTCGTCGCCTACGCCAGCCCCAACGCGCTGTCGGCGTATCACCGGATGGGCCTGACCACCGAGCTGGAGGGGCACAACCTCATCGAGGTCACCCGCCCGCTGATCTCCGACCCGTTCGAGGCGCAGGAGGTGGCCGAGCACGTGCGCGACCTGGTCGCCGGCGGGCGCAGCATGCGCATGGAGGTCGACGCCGGGGGGGCGACCGTGCTGCTGCGCACGCTGCCGTTGATGGTCGACGGCGCCAGCGCCGGCGCGGCGGTGCTGATCCGCGACGTCACCGAGGTCAAGCGCCGCGACCGGGCCCTGATCTCCAAGGACGCCACCATCCGGGAGATCCACCACCGGGTGAAGAACAACCTGCAGACCGTGGCGGCGCTGTTGCGCCTGCAGGCGCGCCGGACGGTCAACGCGGAGGGGCGCGAAGCCCTGATCGAGTCGGTACGCCGGGTGTCCTCGATCGCGTTGGTGCACGACGCGCTGTCGATGTCGGTGGACGAGCAGGTCAACCTCGACGAGGTGATCGACCGGATCCTGCCGATCATGAACGACGTGGCCTCGGTGGACCGGCCGATCCGTATCAACCGGGTCGGCGATCTGGGCGTGCTGGACTCCGACCGGGCCACCGCGCTGATCATGGTGATCACCGAGCTGGTGCAGAACGCGATCGAGCACGCCTTTGACCCGGCGGTCGAGGAGGGCTCGGTGACGATCCGCGCCGAGCGCTCGGCGCGCTGGCTCGACGTGGTGGTGCACGACGACGGGCGCGGGCTACCGGAAGGATTCAGCCTGGAGACCTCCGACAGCCTCGGGCTGCAGATCGTGCGCACCCTGGTGTCGGCCGAGCTGGACGGCACCCTGGGCATGCGTGAGGCGCCCGCCCGCGGCACCGATGTGGTGCTACGGGTGCCGATCGGCCGGCGCACCCGTTTGCTGCTGTAGACCCGCCCACACGCAAAGGTGCGGCCCCGACTTTCGCCGAGGCCGCACTGTTTGCGTTATCTCCGGTTATACCCCGCTACGGGCCTTCGTCCGGGCGTTGCGACGCTTCAGCGCGCGCCGCTCGTCTTCGCTCATGCCGCCCCAGACGCCCGAGTCCTGGCCCGTGTTCAGGGCCCAACCGAGGCACTCTGTGGTCACCGGGCACCGATTACAGACCAGTTTCGCGTCAGCGATCTGCGCGAGCGCCGGGCCGCTGTTCCCTACCGGGAAGAACAGCTCCGGGTCTTCGTCACGACAGACCGCCTTGTGGCGCCAATCCATACGTCTTTACTCCTCACTGAGTGCGCAGCAAGGCGCACGGCCATTTTCTTCGGCTGTTAACGCGTGCAGAAGAAAAGGAGTCCGGACTCCTGCGGAAATTTCTGCATGCAACCTTTTGATCGTTTCACAGGCTCAGAAGATGTCAATAGCGTGAGTTCGCTCGTGGGCTATCTCACTTTGATCAACTCGTAGCCGAGCCCTCACTCCGTTGTACTACACTCCACGGGCTGCTTCCCCGGTAATTTCCCCACACCCGGGTTCGCCTGTCGTATTAGCGCAGGTCAGTGTCGTTTCTGGTGAGGCGGGGCGACCACCGCCAGCGCGTCCGGGACGGCTTTGAACGTCATGGTTTCGCGCACGCCGAGGTAATCGCCGTCGAACTGGCAGGCGACGGCGCCTCCGGTCGAGGTAACTCGCAGGCATGGCAGGTCGTCCTCGGTGATGAGGTGCTTGAAGTTGAATGTCGGCCGTTTGGCGAACATCTGCCGCACGATGCGCAGGGTCGGGATCGGCTTCATGGTGGTAGGCGCGAAGACCCCCAGGCCCGACTCGAAGCTGCAGCCGGGGTTGGTCCACACCGGCCGTTCGTTGGCGAAGGTCCACGGGCTCGAGTTCGACACGAAGGCGAAGCTCACTCCCGTAATGGGTTCGCGGCCGGGCAGTTCGAGCGTCAACATCGGTTCGCGGCGGGTGTAGGCCCAGACGGCGGGCACCGAGGCGCGGATGTAGCGCCACGCGGAAACCTTGCCGCCCTTGTCCCGTTCGGCCTCGACCGCGGCCACCACCTCGGCGTCGACACCCATGCCGGTGTTGAACACCGCCCAGCGCTCGCCGCAGTCGATCAGGCCGATGCGCCGCCAGACGGCGCGCCGCTGGTAGTCGTCGAGCAACTGGATGAGCTGGTTGGTGGCCGCGACCGGATCCGTGGAGATGCCCAGGGACCGCGCCAGCACGTTCGCCGAACCGCCGGGAACGACGGCAACCGCCGGCACCGGGCCGCTCGGCAGCGGCCCCGGCGGGCCGAGCAGGCCGTTGACCACCCCACTCACCGTGCCGTCGCCGCCGTGCACGACCACCAGGTCGACACCGTCGGCCACGGCCTTCTGTGCGAGTTCGGTGCCGTGACCGCGATGGTTGGTGTGCTCGACGGACAGCTGCAGGCGGCTCTTGAGCGCGTGGGCCAGCAGATCGCGCGCGGCCGGGGTGGTGGAAGTGGCGGTGGGGTTGACGATCAGCACGGCCCGCATGAAGCACGAGCTTAGGCGGTGCGACGATGCGCGCCGCAGCGCGGCGCTGACTACGCTGACGCTGTGCCGCCGCCAGCTACCCCGAACTCCGTTCGCCGCGCGGGCCTGATCGTTGCGCTGCAGGGGATTGCGGCGTTGATCGTGGCCGTGGTGTTGGTGGTGCGCGGGATCGCCGGAGCCGATCAGCAGGTGGTCAACGGTCTGGCGACGGCGGGCTGGTTCGTGCTGGTCGGCGCCGCCGTGATCGCCGCGGGGCGCGCCCTGATCCGCGGCAGGCGCTGGGGTCGCGGGCTGGCCGTGATCACCCAGCTGTTGTTGTTGCCGGTGGCCTGGTACCTCGCGGTGGGGTCACACCGGCCGGGCGTGGGGATTCCGGCGGGCGCCGTGGCGCTGGTCGTGCTGGGACTGCTGTTCAGCCCCGCGGCCGTGCGATGGGCCGCCGGCGCTCAGGGCGATTCCGCCAGCCGCGCCAACGGCGCCCCGGACAGCCGGTAGGTCGTCCATTCGTCCTGCGGCTCCCCGCCGACGCCGTCGTAGAGCGTGATGGCGTCGGCGTTCCAGTTCAGCACCGCCCAGGACAGCCGCGTGTAGCCCCGCTGCACGCATTCGGCGGCCAGCGCGGCCAGCAGCGCCCGGGCCAGCCCGCGCCTGCGGAACTGCGGGCGCACGAACAGGTCTTCCAGGTAGATGCCCGCCACCCCGTCCCAGGTGGAGAAGTTGACGAACCACAGCGCCATCGCCGCGATCTCGCCGTCCACCTCGGCGACGTGGCCGTACACCGTCGGTGGATCACCGAAAAGCGCTGCCGCGATTTGCGTTTCGGTCACCGTGCACTGATCGACGGCGTGTTCGAATTCGGCCAGCGCGTAGATCATGTCGGTGATGGCGGCGGCGTCGCGCGGCGATGCGCGCCGGATGTGCCGGCTCATTGCTCAACCCCCAGGGCGTTGAGGATGGTGCCGAATTTCGTTGTCGTTTCGGTGACTTCGTCGTCGGGGTCGGATTCGGCGACGATACCGCCGCCCGCCCGGGCCAGCGCGCCGCGCCGGTCCGCCGACAGTTCCGCGCAGCGCAGCGACACCACCCAGCGGCCGTCGCCGCGGGCGTCACACCAGCCCACCGCCCCGGCGTAGAACCCGCGGTCTCCCTCCAGTTCGGCGATCAGCTGCATCGCGGCCTTGGTCGGCACCCCGCCGACCGCCGGGGTGGGGTGCAGCGCCAACGCCAAATCGATTGCGGTCGTTGATGTTTCACGGAGTCGACCGCTGATCGGCGTGCACAGGTGCCAGACGGTGGCGGTGCTGCTCAGCTGCGGTTCGGCGGCGATCGACAGCTCGTCGCACAACGGTTCGAGGGCGGCCCTGATCGTCTCGATGACCAGCCGGTGCTCGTGACGGTTCTTGGCCGAGGCGGCCAGCGCGGCGCCGTTGGCCGCGTCGGCGTCCGGGTCGGCCGCTCGGGGGGCCGACCCGGCGAACGGCTGGCACTCGACACGGTCGCCGCGGCGGGCCACCAGAAGCTCGGGGCTGGCTCCCACCAGCGCCGCACCGGCGTACTCGTCGCCGGCGGGGCTCAGGTCGACCAGGTAGCCGTAGGCCGCCGGGTCCGCGGCGATGAGCCGGCGCAGGATCACCCGCGCGTCCAGCGGGGCCTCGGCGACCAGCCGCAGCGCGCGCGCCAGCACCACCTTGTGCAGCGGGTTGTCGGCCGCGGCGAGCTGTTCGCACGCCCGGCGGACCCGGTCCCGGTAGTCCAGCGGGGGCGGAACGGCTTGCGCCACCCGCACCGCAGGCAGGCCGGCGGCCGGCCAGTCCGGCGGCCCGTCGGTGACGTTCACCGACTCGGGCGTCAACAACGCGGCCGGACCGGCGACGTCAAAGGGCAACGCGCCCAACACAATCGGTGCTTCCCCGGAGCGCAACGCGGCCTGCGCCGCGCCTACGTCGCCGTAGCGGTGCCGCACCCCGTCGGCGATCAGGCTGCGCGTCGGGCCGCACAGCGCGAACGGCGGTTGGTCGCTCACTGACCGGTCAATCCGAGCGCCCGCAACTGGCGCACGCCGTGTTCGAAGCCGCAGACCGCGATCGACGCGGTGATCATGGCGAAGCGGCTGCCCTCGACGAGCGGGAGCTCGACCCAGCGTGTGATCACCGCGCGGGAGAAGTGGCCGTGGCTGACGAAGACCACGTCGCGCGATTCCATGTTCTTTAGTGCGGTCGCAACGGCGGCGTCGGCGCGCTCACTGACCTGCGCGACGGTCTCACCGCCGGGGCAGCCGTGGGTCCACACCAGCCAATCGGGCACCGTCTCCTGGATCTGCGCCGTGGTGAGGCCCTCGTATGAGCCGTAGTCCCACTCGGCCAGCACCTCGGACACCTCGTCGACGGTCAGCCCGGCCAGCTGCGCGGTGGTCAGCGACCGCTGCCGGGGACTGCTGATCACCAGCGGGTCAACGAGTTCGAGTTCGGCGAGCACCCCGCGGGCCAGCTTGGCCTGCGTTCGGCCGGCCTCGGTCAGCTCGACCTCGGTGCGGCCGGTGTGCTGGCCCGATTTCGACCACTCGGTCTCGCCGTGGCGCAGCAGCACCATACGGTGATTGTGCAAGCCCATATCGACCGATTCTGCCGGACGACTCGCGGTGGTTGCTCAGGCCGAAGCGCACGGCGGGCGAACATGCCAGGATGGCACTGTGAACCGCACGCGACGACGCAGTGGGGAGGCAGCGATGAGGTGGCGGCGCCGGTGAGTAAGACGCGGGTATTGGCGGTAGCCAACCAAAAGGGTGGTGTCGCCAAGACGACCACGGTCGCGTCGCTGGGGGCGGCGATGATGGACGAGAACAAGCGGGTGCTGCTGGTCGACCTCGATCCGCAGGGGTGCCTGACCTTCTCGCTGGGCCAAGACCCCGACAAGCTGCCGGTGTCCGTGCACGAGGTGCTGCTCGGTGATGTCGAACCCAACGCCGCGCTGGTCGAGACGGCGGAGGGAATGACGCTGCTGCCGGCCAACATCGACCTGGCCGGGGCCGAAGCGATGCTGCTGATGCGGGCCGGCCGCGAATACGCGCTCAAGCGCGCGCTGGCCAAGCTCGGCGACGACTTCGACGTGGTGATCATCGACTGCCCGCCGTCGCTGGGCGTGCTCACCCTCAACGGGCTGACGGCCGCCGACGAGGTCATCGTGCCGCTGCAGTGCGAGACCCTGGCGCACCGCGGGGTCGGCCAGTTCCTGCGCACCGTCGCCGACGTCCAGCAGATCACCAACCCGGAGCTGCGCCTGCTCGGCGCCCTGCCGACGCTGTACGACTCGCGCACCACCCATACCCGCGACGTGCTGCTCGACGTCGCCGACCGCTACAGCCTGCCGGTGCTGGCCCCGCCGATTCCGCGGACCGTGCGATTCGCCGAGGCCAGCGCCTCGGGGTCGTCGGTGATGGCCGGCCGCAAGAACAAGGGTGCGGTGGCCTACGGCGAGCTGGCGCAAGCGTTGCTCAAGCACTGGAAGAGCGGCAAGCCGCTGCCGACGTTCACCGTCGAGGTCTAGCCGCGGTCGCGAGCTGGCGGCTTTGAGTGTGAGCTGACCGCGTCGAGTGTGAGCTGACGGTGCGGCCGATCGGCGTGTCGCCGCCGCGGATTCACACCGAACGCCACCGATTCACACTCGACGGCCAGACCGCCCGGCGGCGTCACAACGCTGAGGCCCTAGCCCAGCGCGACCAGCGTGTCGCCGCGCTGCTCGAGCACCCGCGACCCGATCACCGCCGGGAACACCGGCTTGCCGCCCGGCGGTGCGCTGGTCGAGCGGTCCACCGGGATGTAGCGTTCGTTGGCGCCGCTGAGCGGGTCGTAGACGCCGATCGCCCCCGTGACCGGCACCAGCAGCCGGCCGGCCATCATCACCCCGGGCCCCAACGGCGCGGTCTTGTCGCCCGCGGCGATGGTGTAGCGCAGCGCCACCGTGTTCGCGTCGAACACCATCAGCGAATCGCCGGTCCACCAGGTGATCAGGCTGCCCGGGTGCGAGACCGCCGACGTGCGCGTCGGCGGCTTGGGCAGCGGGGTGCTCGACACGGTCGCGCCGGTTTCGTCGATCACGTCGACGCGGGGCTGCGGCGCGGGCAGGTACACCGCGGTGGTGTTCTCCGAGACGGCCAGCACCCGCGCGCCCGAATCCGGCGCGATCCCCGGCTCGGCCACGAGGCGTTGCTGCGGTTCGTCGTCGTCCTTGCCCGGGCGCAGCAGCACCAACCGCAGGTCGGCCTGATTCGCGCAGCTCTCCAGCACCGACACCGCCTGCGAGCTGGCCGCGGCCGAGATCAGCCGGCAGCCGGAGTGCAGCCCGCGCGTCGACGGTTTCACCCGGGCGTCGGTCTCGCCGTACGCCAGCATCCGGACCATGTCCGATCGCCACAGCTCCAGCCGGGTGTCGCCGGCCGAGAGCACCGTCATGCCGTCGGAGGACAGCCGCACCCGCGGATCGGCGTAACCACTGCGGGCGGGCCCGCGGCGACCGGTCGAGCCGTCCAGCGTGCTCACCTGGCCGCAGCCACGCTCGTCGCGGTAGACGCCGACGGCATAGCGGTACAACCAGGTGATCCCGCACAGGTCGGTGTCGCGGGCGTAGCTCCAGCGGGACTGGCCGGACTCGGGATCGCGCCCGTCGATCCGGCGGCCCGCACCCGTGACGACCTCCCCGCCCGCGACCACCGGGGCCGTGGTGGCCGGGCTCGCGGCGCTCCACAGCTGCTTCAGCCCGGCCGGCACCTGCTTGGCCGGCGTCGGGTTGGGTGCGGGGGCGGCCGCGGGCCGGCTGGTGATGGCCCGGGCGTCGCTGGTCCACCAGATCAACGCCGCGACGACGGCGACGACGACCGCGATGGCCGCGGCGGCGACCAGGTCGCCCTTGGTCCGGCGCTCGGGTCTGACCATGCGGCGGCGCGGCCGCGTCAGTTGTTCTGCGGGGCGGCGGCCGCGCTGGCGGCTTGGCCTTCGGCGGGCTTGCGACGCCGGCGGCGGCGCCGGGTCGAACCGGCGTTGCCCGGGGGTGAGCCGGCCGGTGTCTCCGCGGCGGCCTCGCCGTTGCTGCTCGCGGCGCCGTTGCCCGACGGGTGCGCGGTGACGGGCTGGCCGCCGCGGGTGCGCCGCCGGGTGCCGGAGCGGCGCGCCGGCCTTTCCGACTTCTGTTCGGGCTTCTTGCCGTCGCGGTCGCTGCTGCGGCGCTGGCCTTGCGGCTTGCGGGCGGCGCCCACCGTGCCGCCGGCCTCGGCGGGGATGCCGAGCTCTGCATGCAGGTGCGGCGAGTTGGAGTACGTCTCGGCGGGCTCGGGGCAGTCCAGCCCCAGCGCCTTGTCGATCATGGCCCAGCGGGGTAGCTCGTCCCAGTCCACCAGGGTGACGGCGATACCGGTCTTGCCGGCGCGGCCGGTGCGGCCGATGCGGTGTACGTAGGCCTGCTCGTCCTCGGGGATCTGGTAGTTGATGACGTGGGTGATGTCGTCGATGTCGATGCCGCGGGCGGCCACGTCGGTGGCGACCAGCACGTCGATCTCCCCGGACCGGAAGGCCTTGAGCGCCTTCTCGCGGGCGACCTGCCCCAGATCGCCGTGCACGGCGCCCACCGTGAATCCGCGCTCGGCCAGTTCGTCGGCCACCTTCTGCGCGGTGCGCTTGGTGCGGGTGAAGATCATCGTCGCGCCGCGGCCCTCGGCCTGCAGCACGCGGCTGACCAGTTCGACCTTGTCCAGGGCGTGGGCCCGGTAGACGTACTGGACGGTGGTGTCATGGGTGGCCGCCGAGTGCGGCGCCTCGGCCCGGATGTGGGTGGGCTGGTTCATGAAGGTGCGGGCCAGCGTGATGATCGGGTCCGGCATGGTCGCCGAGAACAGCATCGACTGCCGGTCGGTCGGGATCTGGCGCAGGATGCGCTCGATGTCGGGCAGGAAGCCCAGGTCAAGCATCTCGTCGGCCTCGTCGAGCACCAGCACCGACAGCCCGCCGAGTTGCAGGTGGTTCTGCTGGCTCAGGTCGAGCAGCCGGCCCGGGGTGCCCACCACGACGTCGGCGCCGGCGCGCAGCGCCTCGATCTGCGGTTCGTAGGGGCGCCCGCCGTAGATCGGCACCACCGACACTGGCCGGCCCTCATCGGCGGTCAGGTGCTTGGCGGCCAGGGTCAGGTCATCGGTGACCTGCAGGCACAGCTCGCGGGTGGGCACCACGATCAGCGCGCGCGGCGTGCCGTTGAGCGGCCGGGCGGCGGTGCCGGCGGTGATGCGCTGCAGCAGCGGCACGCCGAAGGCGAAGGTCTTGCCCATACCGGTGCGGGCCTGGCCGATCAGATCGTCGCCGGCGAGCGCCATCGGCAGGGTCAGTTCCTGGATGGCAAAGGGGCTTTCGATCCCTTTTTCGGCGAGCGCGCGCACGATTTCGTCGCGGACGCCGAGTTGGGCAAATGTGGGTTGGGGGGTGAGTTCAGTTGTGCTTGTGGGTGCGGTCATGCGTGGGTAAGCAGCCTCTCGGTGACGTTCGGTTGGGTCGGTTATTTCTCTGTCGCGGTCACGCGCGCACGAGTTCCGACTCCGAATACGTCGCCGAGTCGCCGGCCCTGGCTCAGTCTGGGAGGGCCCAGTTAGGGCGGGCCAGCTGTGCACGCACATTTCGCCGATAGCGGCTCGAAAAAACAGTTACGGCATCAATACAGCCGCCATCTACCTACATGATAGCTGGTCGACAGCTGGCTCCCATTTCGCGCTAAGTCAGCCGACTACAGTGTTGCCATGACCCGGCCCTCCTGCGAGCCCTCCCAAGCCCCTCTGGCCGCCGACCAGATCGACGATTCACCCGCCCCGCGGTTATCGGCCGATCACCCGGGTGTCAACGAGTTGTTCGCGGTCCTGGCCTACGGGGAGATCGCCGCGTTCTACCGGCTCACCGATGAGGCGCGGATGGCCCCTGACCTGCGCGGACGGATCTCCATGGCCAGCATGGCCGCCGCCGAGATGCAGCACTACGAGCAGCTGCGCGACGCGCTGGAAAGCCGCGGCGTCGACGTGGTGGGGGCGATGTCGAAGTACGTCTCGGCGCTGGAGAACTACCACCGGTTGACGATGCCCAGCACGTGGCTGGAGGCCCTGGTGAAGACCTACGTGGGCGACGCCCTGGCGGCCGATCTGTACCTGGAGATCGCCGACGGTCTGCCCGACGAGGTTGCCGACGTGGTGCGGGCGGCGCTGTCGGAGACCGGGCACTCGCAGTTCGTCGTCGCCGAGGTGCGCGCCGCGGTGACGTCCAGCGGCAAGCAGCGCAGCCGCCTGGCGCTGTGGTCACGCCGCCTGTTCGGCGAAGCGATCACCCAGGCCCAGTACCTGCTGGCCGACCACGACGAGCTGGTGGACCTGGTGATGTCCAGCGCCGGCGGCCTGGGCCAGCTCAACGCCTTCTTCGACCGGATGCAGCAGACGCACGACCGGCGCATGCACGAACTCGGCCTGAGCTGAGGCAGGCCCACCTGGCTCAGCGGGCGCAGGTCGCCATGTTCGAGTTGGTGGCCGAGGCGATGACCCGCTGACCGGCGGCGTTGAAGATCGAGCAGCTGAGCCGGCCGTAAAAGCTGGTCGCGACGACGGACTCGGTCTCCACGCCGGGGTTCAGCACCACCACCTTCGACCAGGGCAGCGACACGTTGAACTCCGTCTGGGGCACGCCCCGGGCGTCGGTGTAGACGATGTTGACCAGGTCCAGCAGCTGCTTGGTTCCGTTGACGCTGTAGACGACGGTGCGCGGGTTCACCGCGGCCGTCGGCGGTGTCGCGGCGAGCGGCGGGGCGACGGTGGGCGCGGCCACCCCGGGCGGCGCGGAGGGTGCGGCGCTGGGCGTGGTGACCGTCGTGAAGGTTTCGGCCGGCAACTGCGAGGGGCCGGGGGACGCGCTGGGTGGCACGGACGCCTTGGTGGTCGCCGGCGCCGAGGTGACCGGGTGGGGGGCGGGGGCGCCCAGCGTGGCCTTGGTGGACGCGCTGTCGCCGCTGTTGATGATCACGGCCGTGGCGATGGCGCCCAGGGCCACCACCGCGCCCACGATCGCCGTGGCGGGGCGCCAGCGCGAGTCCGCCGGCCAGCCCGTCCAGTTGTAGTCGGCGTTCAGGTAGGGGTCGGTATCGCAGGCGTCGGCATCGGCGGCGTAGTCGTCGGGGTAAGCCCGGATCCTGTCGTCAAGGTGCGGCAACGTGGTACCCATGGTGCCGAAGTTAGCCATGGGAAAGCACAGATCGGGTATCGCGCGGGTGGGCGAGACAACCTGAGAGCGAATCGTTATCGGGCCGCGACCGGTTTCGCTGACCGCGAAGTGTGGGGACGCGGCGGGGTCGGGGCCGGCCGCGTCCACTAGCCTGCTGCTGACAGGGCCGGGACTTCGATAGCTGCGGAATGACGGCAAGACCCATGGAAGGGGTGACCGTGGAGGTCAAGATCGGTATCACGGATAGTCCGCGCGAGCTGGTCCTTGCCAGCGCCCAGACGCCCGCCGAGGTCGAAGATCTGGTCAGCGCCGCACTGAGCGACGCGTCGGGTCTGCTGCGGCTGAGCGACGAGCGGGGCCGCCGCTTCCTGATTCACACCGCCAAGATCGCCTACGTCGAGATCGGCGCCGCCGACGCGCGCCGGGTGGGCTTCGGGATCAGCGCCGAAACCGGCAAACACGCCGGCAAGGGCCGTTAGGAGCGGGTCAGCGGCACGTGTGACAGCCCGCCCCAGGCGAACTGGACGGTGCCGTCGACCGCGTCCGCCTTGGAAATCGGCCGGTCGGAGTCCAGCCAGTACCTGGCGCAGTCGACGCTGATTCCCACCAGACCGACCGCGATCATCCGGGCCCGGTGCGGGTCCAGCCCGGAATCCTCGCTGATCAACGCGAAGACCGCGTCGATGCAGGATTCGGTGGCGACGCGCACCTGGGCGGCCACTTCGGGTTCGGTGACGTAGTCGTTCTCGAAGATCAGGCGGTAGCCCTGGCTGTCGTGCTCGATGAAATCGAAGAACGCCTGCACCGCGGAGTGCAACCGGCGCCGGTTGTCGGTGGTGGTGCTCAGGGCCTGCTGAACGCCCGACACCAGGTTTTCCACGTGCCGCGCCAGCACCGCCAGGTACAGCTCGAGCTTGCTCGAAAAGTGTTGGTACAGAACGGGTTTGCTGACTCCGGCGCGGTCGGCGATCTCGTCCATGCCCGCCGCGTGATAGCCGCGGTCGACGAACACGTCGCTGGCCACGATGAGCAATTGGCCGCGCCGCTCGTCGCGGGGCAACCGATTGCCTCGCCGGTTGGAAACCGCGGCTCCGTCCGGCCGACCGCGGTCAGCCGATCTGACGGCGCGCCGCGCCGGCACCTTGGCGAGTTCGCTCATCGAGTCCTCATCTGATTATCGGCGGCCGGCCATCGCTGAATCGGGGCCAACCGCTCGCAGCCCGTGGGAAAGACCTTACTACCCGCCGCCTCGATGCGACCGTCATCGCCGTCGTCGCCGCTGGCAGAAGCGGTGTCGGACGGCCGATTCGGGCGCGCCACCGGCGGCGGCGGTGCCCGGCTGTGTAATCCTGGGGAAATGACGTCCCCCCGGCCCCCACGCAGCACAGGGCGCGTGCCGGTGTTACGCGACGAGTGGCGAGAGCCGCTGCGGGCGCTGCGCGATCCGTTGGCGCGGGAAGCCGGACGGGTCCGGGCCGACCGCGAGCGGCCGCGACAGTGGCGCAAACAAACCTGGCTGGGCCGCTTCGTCTCCACCTACGGGTGGCGCGCGTACGCCCTGCCGGTCCTGGTGGTGCTCACCGCGGTGGTGATGTACCAGACGGTCACCGGCACCGGCGCCCCCAAGCCGACGGCCGGCCAGCCCATCCAGAGTCCGCCGGCGATCGGCGCGGTGGGCACCACGATCATCGACGCCCCGCCGCGCGGGCTCGCCGCGTTCGACGCCAACCTGCCGGCCGGAACGTTGCCCGACGGCGGCCCGTTCACCGAGGCGGGCGACAAGACCTGGCACATCGTGCCGGGCACCACGCCGCAGATCGGCCAGGGCACCGCCAAGGTGTTCCGGTACACCGTCGAAGTGGAGAACGGCATCGATCCGACCATGTTCGGCGGCGACGACGCCTTCGCCCAGATGGTCGACCAGACGCTGGCCAATCCGAAGGGCTGGACGCACAATCCGCAGTTCGCGTTCATCCGGATCGACGGAGCCAGTGGAGGCAAACCCGACTTTCGCATCTCGCTGGTGTCGCCGGTGACGGTGCGCGAAGGGTGCGGTTACGAATTCCGCCTCGAAACCTCTTGCTACAACCCGGTATTCGGCGCCAACCGGGAGGCGCGGGTGTTCATCAACGAGGCGCGCTGGGTACGGGGAGCCGTGCCGTTCGAAGGTGACATCGGCTCCTACCGGCAGTACGTGATCAACCACGAGGTCGGCCACGCCATCGGATACCTGCACCACGAACCCTGCGAGCAGCAGAACGCCCTGGCGCCGGTGATGATGCAGCAGACGTTTTCCACGTCGAACAACGACGCCGCGCAGTTCGACCCCGACGTCGTCAAGGCCGACGGCAAGACCTGCCGGTTCAATCCCTGGCCGTACCCGATCGCCTGACGGGCCTTTAGACGCCGCCTCGTTGCCGCGCCCCGCGCGGGCTGCTGTGATGGTAAGAGAAGCCAACCGAGGAGATGTTTCGCACGTGTCGACGTCGCTGCCGCCGCTGGTGGAGCCCGCAGACCACCTCAGTGGCGACGAGGTGGCCCGCTACAGCCGGCACCTGATCATTCCCGGCCTGGGGCTCGACGGGCAGAAGCGGCTCAAGAACGCCCGGGTGCTGGTGCTCGGCGCCGGCGGGCTCGGCGCCCCGACGTTGCTCTACCTGGCGGCCGCGGGCGTGGGCACGATCGGCATCGTCGATTTCGACGTGGTCGACGAGTCGAACCTGCACCGCCAGATCATCCACGGGGTGGCCGACGTCGGCCGGTCCAAGGCGCAGTCGGCGCGCGACTCCATCGCCGCGATCAACCCGCTGGTCGACGTGCGGCTGCACGAATTCCGGCTGGATTCCACCAACGCCGTCGAATTGTTTGGCGGCTACGACCTGATCGTGGACGGCACCGACAACTTCGCGACCCGGTATCTGGCCAACGACGCTGCGGTGCTGGCGAAAAAGCCGTACGTGTGGGGGTCGATCTACCGCTTCGAGGGCCAGGTCTCGGTCTGCTGGGAGGACGCCCCGGACGGACGCGGGCTCAACTATCGCGACCTCTACCCCGAACCCCCGCCGGCCGGCTCGGTCCCATCCTGCGCCGAGGGTGGGGTGCTGGGCATCGTCTGCGCGTCCATCGCCTCGGTGATGAGCACCGAAGTGATCAAACTCATCACCGGGATCGGCGAGTCGTTGCTGGGCCGCTTGATGATCTACGACGCGCTGGAGATGACCTACCGCACGATCGCGATTCGCCGCGACCCCTCGGACGCGTCGAGGCCCACGATCACCGGGCTCGTCGACTACGAGCAGCTGTGCGGCGTGACGCCCGAGCCCTCGGCGCACGACGCCGCGTCGGCCATCACGCCGCGCGAGCTGCGCGACTGGCTGGATTCGGGCAAGAAGCTGGCGCTGATCGACGTGCGTGAGCCGGTGGAGTTCGACATCGTGCACATCGATGGGGCCCAGCTGATCCCGCAGTCGTCGATCAATTCCGGCGAGGGTCTGGCAAAGCTGCCGCAGGACCGCCTGCCGGTGCTGTACTGCAAAACGGGGGTGCGTTCGGCCCAGGCGCTGGCCGTGGTGCGCAGGGCCGGCTTCGCCGACGCGGTGCATTTGCAGGGCGGGATCGTGGCGTGGGCGCAGCAGATGCAACCCGACATGGTCATGTACTGACCCGGCACGCCCTGTGGACTGCGGCGACCCGCCGCGCCCGGCTTCGCCGCGCTTGCGATCGCCGCTTGTTGGACTCGTTTAGAGTACCGGTGTGACAGTCGAGCCACCGCCGGATCATGTGCTGTCGGCGTTTGGTTTGGCCGGCGTCACACCCGTCAATCTGGGGGCCAGCTGGGAGGGCGGCTGGCGGTGCGGCGAAGTCGTCTTGTCGTTGGTGGCCGACAACGCGCGCGCGGCCTGGTCGGCCCGGGTCCGCGAGACCTTGTTCGTCGACGGCGTTCGCCTGGCGCGGCCGGTGCGTTCCACCGACGGGCGTTACGTCGTTTCCGGGTGGCGGGCGGACACCTTCGTCGCCGGGACGCCGGAGCCCCGCCATGACGAAGTCGTCTCGGCCGCGGTGCGCCTGCACGAGGCGACGGGCAAACTCGAGCGGCCCCGCTTCCTGACCCAGGGGCCCACGGCGCCGTGGGGCGACGTCGACATCTTCATCGCCGCCGATCGCGCGGCGTGGGAGGAACGGCCGCTGGCCTCGGTGCCGCCCGGAGCGCGGTCGGCGCCCGCGACGGCGGATGCCGAGCGATCCGTCGAGCTGCTGCATCAGTTGGGCACCCTGCGCAAGCCGACCAAGAGCCCCAACCAGCTGGTCCACGGAGACCTTTACGGCACAGTGCTTTTCGTCGGCACCGCCGCCCCCGGGATCACCGACATCACCCCGTACTGGCGGCCCGCGTCGTGGGCGGCCGGTGTGGTCGTCATCGATGCGCTGTCGTGGGGAGAGGCCGACGACGGCCTCATCGAGCGCTGGAACGCCCTGCCGGAATGGCCGCAGATGTTGTTGCGGGCGTTGATGTTTCGTCTCGCGGTCCACGCGCTGCATCCTCGGTCCACCGCCGAGGCGTTCCCGGGCCTGGCCCGCACCGCGGCGCTGGTCCGCCTGGTGCTCTAACCTGGCCGCCGCTAACGCCCGTCGGGGAACTCGTAGCGAACCTCGCGCAGCGCGATTTTGCCGTCGGTCGCCAGCACGCCTTCGGCGCGCAACAACTCCAGCTGGCGGGTCGTCAGGTGCCGCGCCGGACGACCGGACGCCGTGATCACCCGGTGCCACGGCAGGTCCGACGAGTCGGTCCGCATGATCCAGCCGACGATCCGCGGGCTGGAAAGCCCTGCGGCGGTGGCGATGTCACCGTAGGTGGCCACCCGCCCGGACGGGATCGCGGCAACCAGCGCACGCACCCGCTCGACCTGCTCGTCGGTGACCGGCGCCACGGTCAGCGGGCTTCCAACAGCTCGCGGGTCAACGCGGCGACCTCGTCGGGCTTGGCGTAGGGCACCATGTGGTTGCAGTCGAAATCCAGCAGCCGGAAGTCCGGTCCCAACCGCTCGGCCAGGGCGTCGATCAGTGTGTCGGTGACATAGGGCGGGGTGGTGCGCTTGGCCCGCACCAGCACGGTCGGGGTCGACGCGGGCGGCAGCACGGTCTCGCGGGCCAACTCGCTCCAGTACGACATCATCGCCGGCAGGCTCACCCGCCAGCCGTAACGCCCGCCCGGCAGGGCGATCAGGTGCTCGTCGATCTCGGCGTCCAGCAGGGCGGGTTCGACATCCGACCACGAGCCGTGCACCTTTTCCAGGCGCGCTTCCTCGGGGTCCGGGTAGTCGGGCGAGGACAGCATCGCCTCGGCGATCTCGCGCATCCACGTGCCGTCCAGCCCGACCGCCGGGTCGAGCAGCAGCAGCCCCGCCACCCGCTGCGGGCGGACGGCGGCCAGATGCATGGCCAGCCCGCCGCCGAACGAGTGACCCACGATCACCACGGGCGTGTCGGGCTGCTCGTCGAGCAGCGCGGCCAACGCCGCGACGTTGGCGTCGATGGTCCACGGCGCCGCCCACGACGACCTGCCGTGGCCCACCAGATCCGGTGCGGCGATGCCGATCCCGGGCAACAAGCCGGACAGCTGCTCCCAGCGCTGGCCGTGGCCGGTCAGCCCGTGCAACGCCAGGATCCGCACCGGACCGGACGGGCCGTAGCGGTGCACATGCAACTTCGCGGTCACCCGTCGATGGTGCCAGCCGCCGCGGTCGCGGGTTGCGGGCGGTCCTTAACGGTCGTCATCCCGGTCGTCCTCGGTGGAGACGATGTAGGCCTGTTCGATCACGTCGGCCTCGTTGGCTTCCCGGTCCGCGGCGGCGGCGACGTACTCGATGTCCAGACCGGTCTCGTCGTCGGAATCGACAGGCCGCCGTTGTTCCACCGCGTCGCCTTCCGGCGCCTCGTCGACGGGAAAGCCGCGTTCGTCGTCGTTCATGGTCTTGCACCCCTCCTTCCGTTCTCCGGCTCCTCCGGCCTCCAGGGTAAGAGGCGGCGGCGGGGGGGCCGGGTACGCTGGCCGCTCGATCAGGTCGACGACCCAAGGGGAGCGGTCATGGGCAGAATCAGGCGCGGTTGGGCGCTATCGCAGCAGAGCTGGCAGGTGCTGAAAAACGACCGGTCGCTGGTCCTTTTCCCCGTCCTGTCCACCCTTTTCGCCGTCCTCGCCGCGATCGCGATCTGGGCGCCGACGCTGCTGCTGCGCGGCGTGTTCGGCGGCCATCAGGTGGACCACCAGGACCCCGTCTACTACATCGCGGGCGTGGCGACGGCGTACGTGTCGACGTTCATCGCCATCTTCTTTAATGTGGCGCTCGCCGCGTGCGCGGTGCGCTCGATGCGCGGCGAGGACACCAGGGTCGCCGAAGGCATCACCGCCGCGGCGCGCCGGATCGGCCCGATCCTGGGGTGGAGCGTGGTGGCGACCACGGTCGGGCTGGTCCTCAAGGCGCTCGAGGAGCGCCTACCGACCCTGGCCAGGCTCGCCGCGGACCTGGTCGGCGCGGCGTGGGCGGTCGCAACGTTTTTCGTCATCCCGGTGATAGCGCTCGAGGGCACCGGACCGTTTCGGTCACTGCGCCGCTCGGTGGACACCATCAAGGCGCGCTGGGGTGAGAGCGCCGCCGGGGCGGCCACCATCGGGGTGGTCACGTTTCTGGTCACCCTGGTGGTCGTGGTGGGCGGTGTGGTCGGCGGCATCGCGCTGATCGCGGCCCGTCTGGCGCCGCTGGGTCTCGCGGTGCTGGCGGCGACGTTCGCGGTCGCCGTTGCCATCTCGTTCATCTCGACCGCGCTCAGCCAGATCTTCCGGGTCGCGGTCTACCAGTACGCGGTCACCGGCGAGACGGTCGGCGCGTTCGACCACCGGCTGCTGCAGGCGGCGTTCGTCGCGCGCTAGCGGATCTGTCGGACCCTCGTGATGTCATGCCGTCATGGCCTACACGTGGGATGCGCAAGCGCACACCGTCTTGGACCCCGGTGCGCGCGGTCAGCTGCGCATCCTGGGCGGCCCTGGCACCGGCAAGAGCAGCCTGCTGATCGACGCGGCGGTCGCCCAGATCGACGGCGGGGTCAACCCGGAATCGGTTCTGCTGCTTACCGGTTCCGGCCGGATCGGGATGGCCGAACGCGGCGCGCTGACGACGGCGCTGCTGCGGGCGCGGTCCGCCGGCCCGGGCCGGGCCGCCGTCAGCGAGCCGCTGGTGCGGACCGTGCACGGCTACGCATACGCGGTCCTGCGGCGCGCGGCCGAGCGGGCCGGTGAGGCGCCCCCGCGGATGGTCACCAGCGCCGAACAGGACGCCATCATCCGGGAGCTGCTGGCCGGCGACCTCGAAGACGGGCCGCGCGCGGCGACGGCCTGGCCGACCCCACTGCGGCCCGCGCTGAGCACCGCGGGATTCGCCGCCGAGCTGCGAAACCTGTTGTCCCGCTGCGCCGAACGCGGCGTGGACCCCCAGGAGCTGGAGCGGCTGGGCCGTCGCTGCCGGCGGCCCGAATGGACCGCCGCCGGCCAATTCGCCCGCCAGTACGAGCAGGTGATGCTGCTGCGCGCGGCGGTGGGCACGGCCGCGCCGGAGGCCACCACGCCCGCGCTGGGTGCCGCCGAACTGGTGGGCGCCGCGCTGGAAGCGTTCGCCGCGGACCCCGAGCTGTTGTCCGCCGAACGCGGCCGGATCCGCGTCTTGTTGGTCGACGACGCCCAGCAGCTCGACCCGCAGGCGGCCCGACTGGTTCGGGTGCTCTCCGCCGGCGCCGAGCTGGCGCTGATCGCCGGGGATCCCAACCAGGCGGTGTTCGGTTTCCGGGGCGGTGAACCCGCAGGGCTGCTCGGCGGCGACACGCCCTCGGTGACGCTGACGACGTCGCATCGCTGCGCCCCGGCCGTGGCGCGGGCGGTCAGCGGTATCGCCGCCCGGTTACCCGGCGGCGCCACCGGCCGGCGGATCGACGGCGCCGGGGCGGGGGAGGGCTCGGTCTCGGTGCGTCTGGCCGCGTCGGCGCATGCCGAGGCGGCGACCATCGCCGACGCGCTGCGGCGCGCACACCTGATCGACGGCGTGCCCTGGTCGCGGATGGCGGTCGTCGTCCGGTCGGTGCCGCGGGCGGGTGCGCGCCTGCCGCGCGCCCTGGCCGCCGCCGGGGTGCCGGTGGCCGCGCCCGCCATCCCCGGACCGTTGGCCGAGGAACCGGCCGCGCGGGCCCTGCTCACCGTGCTGCAGGCCACCGCCGACGGACTGGACGGCCAGCAGGCGCTGACGCTGCTGACCGGGCCCATCGGCCGAGTCGATCCGGTGTCGCTGCGCCAGCTGCGCCGAACGCTGCAGCGCGCCAACCCCGATCGCCGCCCGGGTGACTTCGCCGAGCTGCTGGTCGAGGCGCTGTCCGCCGACGGCGTGCCGGCGGGCCCGCAGTTCGCCCCGCTGCGCAAGGTCCGCGCGGTGCTGGACGCGGCGGCGCGCTCGCACGGCGCCGGCGAGGACCCGCGCTACACCCTGTGGGCCGCCTGGCACCGGTCCGGCCTGCAGCGCCGCTGGCTGTTGGTCAGCGAGCGCGGCGGGCCCGCCGCGGCCCAGGCCACCCGGGACCTCGAGTCGGTGACGGCGCTGTTCGACGTCACCGACGACTATGTGTCGCGCACCTCGGGCGCCTCCCTGCGCGGTCTGGTCGAGCACGTCGCCGCGCTGGCGCTGCCGGGTGCCGTTCCCGAGCCGTTCGCGGCGGCCGAACAGGTCCAGGTGCTCAGCGCGCACGCGGCGCTGGGGCACGAATGGGATTTCGTGGTCATCGCCGGACTGCAGGAAGGGTTGTGGCCCAACACCGTTCCGCGTGGAGGCGTGCTGGGTACCCAGCGGCTGCTGGACGTGCTGGACGGGGTCGGCGCGGACGCCTCGGTGCGGGCGCCGCTGCTGGCCGAGGAGCGCAGGCTGCTGGTCGCGGCGATGGGCCGGGCTCGCCGGCGCCTCCTGGTGACGGCCGTCGACAGCGACACCGGCGGGGCGGGCCACGAGGCGGCGCTGCCGTCGGTGTTCTTCGCCGAGATCGCGCGGTGGGCCGACGAAGAACCGGATTGCGCTGAGGTGCAACCGGTCTCGGCGCCGCGGGTGTTGTCGGCGGCCGCGCTGGTGGGCCGGCTGCGTGGCGTGGTGTGCGCCCCCGACGGCGCGGTCGACGAGGTCGCCCGCGACTGCGCGGCAACGCAACTGGCCCGGCTGGCCAAGGTGGGCGTGCCCGGCGCCGACCCGGCCGGGTGGCACGGCATGATCCCGATCAGCACCAGCGAACCGTTGCGGGGCAGCGGCGATGTGGTCACCCTGACGCCCTCGACCATGCAAACCCTCAACGACTGCCCGCTGCGCTGGCTCGCCGAGCGGCACGGCGGAGCCAACCCGCGCGATGTGCGCTCGACGATCGGCTCGGTGGTGCACGCCCTGATCGCCGAGCCGAACAAGAGCGATGCAGAACTGCTGGCCGAACTGGACCGCGCCTGGCAGCACCTGCCCTTTGCGGCGCAATGGCATTCGGCCAACGAGCTGGCCCGCCACCGCGCCATGCTGGAGGCGTTCACCGAGTGGCGAGCGCAGACCCGCGGCGCGTTGACCGAGGTCGGCGTCGAGGTCGAGATCGACGGAACCGTAACCACCGAGGGCGGCGAGGTCCGGCTGCGCGGGCGGGTCGACCGGGTCGAACGCGACGCCGAAGGCCGGCTGGTCATCGTCGACATCAAAACCGGCAAGACGCCGGTCAGCAAGGACGACGCGCAGCAACACGCCCAGCTGGCCATGTATCAGCTGGCGGTGGCCGAGGGATTGGTCGGCGAGGGGACCGACAACGTCGAACCCGGCGGCGCGCGGCTGGTCTACCTCGGCAAGACCGGGGCATCGGGAGTGGCCGAACGCCAACAGGATCCGATGACCGCGGCCGGTGGTGACGAATGGCGCAAGGTCATCGCGGCGGCGGCCGGCGCGACGTCCGGCCCGCAGTTCATCGCCCGGCGCAACGACGGCTGCACCCATTGCCCCATCCGGCCGAACTGCCCGGCCCACGCCGACGGGTCACCCCGATGAGGGCGCCACGGTATTCCCCGGCCGAATTAGCCGGCGCGCTCGGCCTTTTCCCGCCCACCGACGAGCAGGCCGCCGTCATCGCCGCGCCGCCGGGGCCGCTGGTGGTCATCGCCGGGGCCGGCGCCGGCAAGACCGAAACGATGGCCGCGCGGGTGGTGTGGCTGATCGCCAACGGCTATGCCGACCCCGGCCAGGTGCTCGGATTGACCTTCACCCGCAAGGCCGCCGGCCAGCTGCTGCGCCGGGTCCGGACCCGACTTGGCCGGCTGGCGGGTGTCGGCCTGGGCGTGCCGGGCGCCGTCGATGCGGCAGTCGACACCGAGGGCGCGCCGACGGTCAGCACCTACCACGCCTTCGCGGGCTCGCTGCTGCGCGACTACGGGCTGCTGTTGCCCCTCGAGCCCGACACCCGACTGCTCAGCGAAACCGAGTTGTGGCAACTGGCTTTCGACGTGGTGAACGCCTATCCCGGGGAACTGCGGACCGACAAGACCCCGGCGGCCGTCACCTCGATGGTGCTGCGGCTGTGGGGACAGCTGGCCGAACATCTGGTGGACACCGGCCAGCTGCGCGACACCCACGTGGAGCTGGAACGGCTCATCCACTCCCTGCCCGCCGGGCCATACCAGCGGGACCGCGGCCCCAGCCAATGGCTGCTGCGGCTGCTGGCCACCCAGACCGAACGCGCCGAACTGGTGCCACTGCTCGACGCCCTCAACGAACGCATGCGCGCCGCGAAGGTGATGGATTTCGGGATGCAGATGGCGTCCGCGGCCAGGCTGGCGGCGACGTTCCCGCAAGTCGGCGAGGACCTGCGCGGCCGGTATCGCGTCGTGCTGCTCGACGAGTACCAGGACACCGGCCACGCCCAACGCGTCGCGCTCTCAACGCTGTTCGGCGGTGGGGTCGACGACGGTCTGGCTCTCACGGCCGTCGGCGACCCCATCCAGTCGATCTACGGCTGGCGCGGCGCATCGGCGACCAACCTGCCCCGGTTCACCACCGACTTCCCCCGATCCGACGGCACCCCCGCGCCGATGCGCGAGTTGCGGACCAGCTGGCGCAATCCGCCGCGCACGCTGCGGGTGGCCAACGCGGTGTCGGCCGAGGCGCGGCGGCGCTCGGTCGCCGTGCACGCGCTGCGCCCGCGCCCGGACGCCCCGCCCGGCACGGTCCGCTGTGCGTTGCTGCCCGATGTGACGGCCGAGCGGGAGTGGATCGCCGAGCACCTCGACGCGCACTACCGGCGGGCCCGCGACGAGGGGGTCAGCCCGCCGACGGCCGCGGTGCTGGTGCGCCGCAACGCCGATGCGGCGCCCATCGCGGACGCGCTGCACGCCCGCGGGATCCCGGTCGAGGTCGTCGGGCTGGCCGGGCTGCTGGCCATCCCGGAGGTCGCCGAGGTGGTCGCCGTGCTGCGGCTGGTCGCCGACCCGACGGCCGGCGCGGCGGCGATGCGGGTGCTCACCGGTTCGCGCTGGCGCCTGGGCGCCCGCGACCTCGCGGCGCTGTGGCAGCGCGCCCGAGCGCTGGGCGCGGGTGCGCCGTCGGTCGACGCCTGCTCGCCGGAGTCGATCGCGAGTGCGGCCGGCCCCGACGCGGACATCGTGTGCCTGGCCGACGCGATCGCCGATCCCGGTGCGGCCGGGGCATATTCGGCCGCGGGATATCAGCGCATCACCGCGCTGGCCGCCGAACTAAGCGCCCTGCGCGCCCACCTCGGCCATCCGCTCCCGGAGCTCGTGGCCGAGGTGCGCCGGGTGCTCGGCATCGACTGCGAGGTCCGGGCCGCGGCGGGGGTGGGAGCCGGCTGGGCCGGCACCGAGCACCTGGACGCGTTCGCCGACGTCGTCGCCGCCTACGCCGAACGCACCGACGCCGTCACCGGGCCGGGGGACGGATCGGCGGCCACGTCGGTGACCGGCCTGCTGGCCTACCTGGACGTGGCCGAGTCGGTCGAAAACGGCCTGGCGCCGGCACCATTGGCGGTCGCCCGCGACCGCGTCCAGGTGCTCACCGTGCACTCGGCGAAGGGGCTCGAATGGCAGGTGGTGGCGGTGGCGCACCTGTCCGGCGGCACCTTCCCGTCGACGGCGTCGAAGAGCACCTGGCTCACCGATGCCGCGGAGCTGCCGCCGCTGTTGCGAGGCGACCGCGCCGACGCCGGCATTTTGGGCATCCCGGTCATGGACACCTCGGACGTCACCAACCGAAAGCAGCTGTCGGACAAGATCTCCGAGCATCGCCGCCAGCTCGAGCAGCGGCGCATCGACGAGGAGCGGCGGCTGCTGTATGTCGCCATCACCCGCGCGGAGGACACCCTGCTGGTGTCCGGGCACCACTGGGGGGCCACCGGCATCAAGCCGCGCGGCCCGTCGGACTTCCTGTGCGAGATCAAGGCCGTCATCGACGATTCGGTCGCTGCCGGCGAACCCTGCGGAACGGTGGAGCACTGGGCGCCGTCACCCGCCGACGGCGAACCAAACCCGCTGCGCGACAACGTCGTCGAAGCCGTCTGGCCACCCGACCCGTTGTCCGGGCGGCGCAACGACGTCGAGCGCGGGGCGGCGCTGGTGGCTCGGGCGCTGCGCGCCGGCGCGACCGAAACCGGGGTCGACGTGGATGGCTGGGCCGCCGACGTCGACGCCCTGCTGGCCGAGCGTGCCAGGCTGGTGCAGCCGGCGCCGCGCACCCTGCCCGGCCAATTGTCCGTCAGCTCCCTGGTCGGCCTGGCGCGCGACCCGGAGGGCACGGCGCAGCGGTTGAGGCATCGGCTGCCGTCGCGCCCCGAACCGCATGCCTTGCTGGGCAATGCCTTTCACGCGTGGGTGCAGAAGTTCTACGGCGCCGAGTGCCTGTTCGATCTCGGCGACCTGCCCGGCGCGGCGGATTCCGATGTCGGCGACAGCACGGAATTGGCCGCATTGCAGGAGGCCTTCGCCGAATCACCCTGGGCCGCAAGAACACCCGTCGCCGTGGAGGTGCCGTTCGAAATGCCGATCGGCGACACCCTTGTGCGCGGGCGCATCGACGCGGTCTTCGCCGACCCCGACGGCGGCGCCACCGTGGTCGACTGGAAAACCGGTGAACCGCCGCGCGGGCCCGAAGCGATGCGGCAGGCCGCCGTCCAGCTCGCGGTGTATCGCTCGGCCTGGGCGGCGCTGGCCGGTGTGCCCGAATCGTCGGTGCGCACCGCCTTCTATTACGTGCGCGCCCGCACCACGGTGATCCCCGATGCACTGCCGGGCGACGCCGAGGTCGCGGACCTGCTGTCGGCTCCGAGTATTGGGGAAGCTGTGGCCGTGGTTACATAAGACCCGTGCGTGTCGCGTGCGCAGAAGTGCAGCCGGTGACGGGCCGCCGTGGGCAACGGTAGGTCCCGAAAGCTGAGCGGTCTGGACGAAACCCTGACCGCTCAGCGCGGTCACCAGCTGATCGGCGTGGTGCGCATCCCCGAAGATCACGCGAGTCCCATCCGGGTCATCACCCGTCGCCTGGCCATCGCGCTGGTGGTGCTGTTGGCCGCGGCCGTCATCGTCTACCTGGACCGCAACGGGTACCGCGACGTGCGCAACCAACCGCTGACGTTTCTGGACTGCGTGTATTTCTCCGCGGTCTCGCTGTCGACGACCGGCTACGGCGACATCACGCCCTACACCGAGACCGCGCGCCTGGTGCACACCCTGATCTTCACCGCGCTGCGGATCGCGTTCCTGGCCGTGCTGGTCGGCACCACGCTCGAAGTGCTCTCCGAGCGGTCTCGCCAAGGGTGGAAGATTCAGCGTTGGAGGAGCAGAGTGCGCAACCACACCATCGTGATCGGCTACGGCACCAAGGGGAAGACGGCGGTCGCCGCCATCCTCGGTGACGAGACCGCCCAGGGCGACGTCGTCGTCGTCGACACCGATCGCGGCACCCTCGAGCACGCCGAAAGCGCGGGGCTGGTCACCCTGCACGGCGACGCCACCAAGGCCGATGTGCTGCGGCTGGCCGGCGCCCAGCACGCGGCGTCCATCGTGGTGGCCACCAGCCGCGACGACACCGCGGTGCTGGTGACGCTGACGGCGCGCGAGCTGGCACCCAACGCCAAGATCGTCGCCTCGATCCGGGAGACGGAGAATCAGCACCTGCTGCAGCAGTCCGGAGCGGACTCGGTGGTGGTCTCCTCGGCCACCGCGGGCCGGCTCCTGGGGCTGGCCACCACCACGCCCAGCGTCGTGGAGATGATCGAGGACCTGCTGACCCCCGACGTCGGGCTGGCCATCGCCGAGCGTGAGGTGGAGCAGACCGAGGTCGGCGGATCGCCACGGCACCTGCGCGACACCGTGCTCGGCGTGGTCCGCGACGGCCGGCTGCTGCGCATCGGCGCACCCGAGGTGGATGCCATCGAGGCCAACGACCGGCTGCTCTACATCCGAAACGCCGACCACTGATGGCGATCGCGGACTTCCAGCTGCGCAGCGTGCCGTTGCTGTCGCGCGTCGGCGCCGACCGCGCCGATCAGCTGCGCACCGACGTCGAGGCCGCCACCGCCGGCTGGGCGGAGGCGGCGCTGCTGCGGGTGGATTCGCGCAACCAGGTGCTGGCCGCCAACGGCCGCGTGGTGCTCGGCGCCGCGGCCGAAGTGGGCGACAAGCCGCCGCCGGAGGCGGTGTTTCTGGGTCGCCTGGAGGACGGCCGGCACGTCTGGGGGATCCGCGGCGCGCTGCAAGCCCCGGACGATCCGGGCGCGCACGCCGAGGTGGTGAACCTGCGCAGCCTCGGCCCGATCTTCGATGACACCAGCAGCCAGCTGGTGTCCGCGGCCGTCGCGCTGCTGAATTGGCACGAGAAGGCGCGGTACAGCCCCGAGGACGGTTCGCCGACGCGGCCGGCCCGGGCGGGATGGGCACGCGTCAACCCGGTCACCGGTCACGAGGAGTTCCCGCGCATCGACCCGGCGGTGATCTGCCTGGTCCACGACGGCGGTGACCGCGCGGTGCTGGCCCGCCAGGCGGTGTGGCCGGAGCGGATGTTCTCGCTGCTGGCCGGATTCGTCGAGGCCGGTGAATCCTTCGAGGTATGCGTCGCCCGCGAGATCCGCGAGGAGATCGGCCTAACCGTGCGCGACGTGCGCTACCTGGGCAGCCAGCCCTGGCCGTTCCCGCGCTCGCTGATGGTGGGCTTCCACGCCGTCGGCGACCCGGCCGAAGAGTTCTCCTTCAACGACGGCGAGATCGCCGAGGCGGCCTGGTTCACCCGCGAGGAGGTGCGGGCCGCGCTGGCGGCGGGGGACTGGTCGAGCTCGTCGGAGTCGAAACTGCTGCTGCCGGGGTCGATCTCGATCGCCCGGGTGATCATCGAATCCTGGGCCGCGATCGACTGAGGGCTAGCTGCCGGCCTCGGCCAGCTTGGCCTTCACCTGGGCGGCGCTCGGGTTGGTCAGCGTCGACCCGTCTGCGAACTTGACCGTCGGGACCGTCCTGTTGCCGCCGTTGACCGAGCTGACGAAGTCTGCGGCCGCCGCGTCGTGCTCGATGTCGACCGCCTCGTAGGGGATCCCGTTGGACTTGAGCACCGTCATGAGCCGGTGGCAGTAACCACACCAGGAGGTCGTGTAGACGGTGAGCGGCGCAGAGGTCATGGTTGGTTAACGTAGCTTGGCGACGATGCATTCCGCGCCGGGGGTGTTCGGGCGACACGCCGGGCCGCCGATCAAGGTGTGGCGATGCGCGGGGTTTGTCACCGAGCGCTGCCAAGATGGACGCCATGCCGACGGTCGCCGATCCCTTGACAGCCGGGCTGGACGACGAGCAGCGCGAAGCCGTGCTGGCTCCCCGCGGCCCGGTCTGCGTGCTCGCCGGCGCCGGAACGGGAAAGACGCGCACCATCACCCACCGGATCGCGCAGCTGATCGCCAGCGGTCACGTCGCGGCCGGGCAGGTGCTGGCCGTCACCTTCACCCAGCGGGCGGCGGGGGAGATGCGCTCGAGGCTGCGGATGATCGACGCCGCGGCGGGCGCGGGCACCACCGTCGGCGCGGTCTCGGCCCTGACGTTCCACGCGGCCGCCCACCGGCAGCTGCGGTATTTCTGGCCGCGGGTGGTCGGCGACACCGGCTGGCAGCTGCTGGACAGCAAATTCGCCGTCGTCGCCCGGGCGGCCGCCCGCGCCCGGATCAACGTCGGCACCGACGACGTGCGCGACCTCGCCGGCGAGATCGAGTGGGCCAAGGCCTCGCTGATCGGCCCGGAGGAATACCCGGCCGCCGTTGCCGACGCCGCGCGCGACATCCCGCTGGACGCCGCGCGGGTCGCCACCGTCTACGCCGCCTACGAGGCGCTCAAGGTCCGCGACGAGAACGTCACCCTGCTCGATTTCGACGACCTGTTGCTGCACACCGCGGCCGCGATCGAAAACGATGCCGCGGTGGCCGAAGAGTTCCGCG
Organism: Mycobacterium sp. NGS33; assembly: GCF_059812885.1. Taxonomy (NCBI): domain Bacteria; kingdom Bacillati; phylum Actinomycetota; class Actinomycetes; order Mycobacteriales; family Mycobacteriaceae; genus Mycobacterium; species Mycobacterium sp. NGS33. The sequence goes on from NZ_JCALDN010000027.1 coordinate 36,906, forward strand.
ACCGGTACCGCTGCTTCGTCGTCGACGAATATCAGGACGTCACCCCGTTGCAGCAGCGGGTGCTGACGGCGTGGCTGGGCGATCGCGACGACCTGACCGTGGTGGGCGACGCCAACCAGACCATCTACTCGTTCACCGGCGCCTCGCCGCGGTTCCTGCTCGACTTCTCCCGCCGGTTCCCCGACGCCACCGTGGTGCGCCTGGAACGCGACTACCGCTCCACCCCGCAGGTGGTGTCGCTGGCCAACCAGGTGATCGCCGCGGCGCGCGGCCGCGTCGCCGGCAGCAAGCTGCACCTGGTGGGCCAGCGGGCCCCCGGTCCGGCGCCCTCGTTTAGCGAGCATCCCGACGAACCCGCCGAGGCCGCCGCGGTCGCGGCGTCGATCAAGCGGCTCATCGAATCCGGTACCCCGGCGTCCGAGATCGCGGTGCTCTACCGCGTCAACGCGCAATCGGAGATCTACGAGGAGGCGTTGACCGAGGCCGGCATCGCCTATCAGGTTCGCGGTGGCGAGGGGTTCTTCAACCGGCAGGAGATCAAGCAGGCCCTGCTGGCGCTGCAGCGGGCCTCGGAACGCGCCACCGAGGACGCCGGGGGGCCGCTCCCCGACGTGGTGCGCTCGGTGCTGGAACCGCTGGGGCTCACCGCCGAGGAACCGGTGGGCGCCCGGGCCCGCGAGCGCTGGGAAGCGTTGACCGCCTTGGCCGAACTGGTGGACGACGAAGTCGCGCAGCGTCCGCAGCTCGACTTTCCCGGGCTGATGGCCGAACTCCGGATGCGCGCCGACTCCCGGCACCCACCGGTGGTGCAGGGCGTCGCGCTGGCCTCGCTGCACGCCGCCAAGGGGCTCGAGTGGGACGCGGTGTTCTTGGTCGGGTTGGCCGACGGCACGCTGCCCATCTCGCACGCGCTGGCGCACGGCGCCGAAAGCGAAGCGGTCGAGGAGGAACGCCGGCTGCTCTACGTCGGAATCACTAGGGCCAGAACGCATTTGGCGCTCAGCTGGGCGCTGGCCCGCAGCCCGGGCGGTCGCCAGGGGCGCAAGCCCTCGCGGTTCCTCAACGGCATCGCGCCCCAGGCGCGGGCCGACGCCGCGCCGAACAAGTCTCGCCGCACCCGCGGCACCGCGACCCGCTGCCGGATCTGCAACAACAACCTGACCACCCCGGCCGCCGTCATGCTGCGGCGCTGCGAGACCTGCGCCGCCGACATCGACGAGGACCTGTTGCTGCGGCTCAAGGCCTGGCGGCTGGACGTCGCCAAGGAGCAGAAGGTGCCCGCCTACGTCGTCTTCACCGACAACACGCTGATCGCCATCGCCGAGCTGCTGCCCGGTGACGAAGAGGCGCTCATCGCGATCCCGGGCATCGGCTCCCGCAAGCTGGAACAGTACGGGCCCGACGTGCTGGAGTTGGTGCGCAGCCGCTGACCGGCTAAACCCGCAGGTCAGAAAATCGGTTGTGGTCTGCGGCGGTGACCATTTACCCTCGAATCGCACAACTCGGCACCACGGATGTCGGCACATGGAAGGGGGTGGCCACGATGATCAACGACGCTTTCGGTGTAGGCGTGGCCCGCGCGGCGCTCGACGCTGCTACCTCCCACGCCGCACACGCCGCCACGGCGGCCGCGCGTAAGCATCGCGCCGCCGCCGCGACCGACGCGTCCGTACAAGTCGGGGGCCCACCGAAGGCAAGCTAAGCACCAGCCCGGTTTTCTCCCCAGATGGCCACGGACCCGAAGTCACAGGATCCGTGGCCATAGTTGTTGAGCGACAACTTCTTGACCTGGTCCGGATCCCCAACGGATAGCAACCCAGATCAGGAAGTAGGTGGTAGGACATGTCGGCATCGACGGTCCCCAGACAAGCCCTGCCGTGTCACGCCGGCGATCCCGACCTGTGGTTCGCCGACACCCCGGCCGATCTCGAGCGGGCCAAGACGTTGTGCGGCAGCTGCCCGGTCCGGCGCCAGTGCCTGGCGGCCGCGCTGGAACGGGCCGAACCCTGGGGTGTGTGGGGCGGCGAGATCATCGACCGCGGGTCGGTCCTGAGCTTCAAACGGCCCCGCGGGCGTCCGCGCAAAGACGGACGGCGAGACGGAGCCGCCGCCTAGGGCGCGGCGGCTAGATGACCGCGTTGTCGGGCTCGGCGAAGCCGGGCACCAGTTCCTCGGACAGCGCCTTGATCGGCACGTGGGCGTCGAGCTGGCAGAGGATGGCGGCCACCGACATGATCACCCGCATCGGGATGACCAGCTTGGGCGGCAGATCCATCTGCCGCGCCGTCCGGATCTGCGACACCGACCGGTCGATCTCGATGGCGGACATCTTCTGCAGCCACTTGCGGGTGTAGTGGAAGACCTCGACCTCGACGGGTTCGACGTACTGGCGCAGCATGTCGTCGATGTCGCGCACCGACACCTGCTGGCCCTTCTGGATGAAGCCGGCCTTCTCCATCGTCGGCAACAGCAGGTCGTAGTTCTTGTCGCGGGCCAGCCGGATGCTCATACCGAGCTCGATCGGCAGGCCGCCGGGCAGCGGTGCGACGGCACCGAAGTCGATCACGCCCATGCGGCCGTCGGGAAGCAGCATGAAGTTGCCCGGGTGGGCGTCGCCGTGCAGCATCTCGAGCCGGCGCGGCGCGTCGAAGGTGAGCTCGAGCAGCCGCGTGCCGATCAAGTCGCGCTGCTCGACGGTGCCGTGCCGGATGATCTCGGCCATCGGGGTGCCCTGCATCCATTCCTGGATGACCACCTTCGGCGCGCTGGCCACGACCCGCGGCACCGCGAAGTGCGGGTGGTCCTGGTAGGCCTTGGCGAAGGCGCGCTGATTCTCGGCCTCCAGCCGGTAGTCGAGCTCCATCTCGGTGCGCTCGATCAGCTCGTCGACCACGCCCTGGACGTCGGCGCCGGGCGCGAGCTGCTTGAACACCCCGACCAGGCGCTGCATGGTCTTGAGGTCGGCGCGCAGCGCCTCGTCGGCGCCCGGGTACTGGATCTTGACCGCGACCTCGCGGCCGTCGGACCACACCCCCTTGTGCACCTGGCCGATGCTGGCCGAGGCCACCGGGGTGTCGTCGAACGCGCTGAACCGCTCGCGCCACTTGGTGCCCAGCTGGGCGTCGAGCACCCGGTGCACCTTGCCGGCGGGCAGCGGCGGGGCGTCCTTTTGCAGCTTGGTCAGCGCTTCGCGGTAGGGCTCGCCGAACTCCTCGGGAATCGCGGCCTCGAGCACCGAGAGGGCCTGGCCCACCTTCATCGCGCCGCCCTTGAGCTCGCCGAGGACGGTGAACAGCTGGTGGGCGGCCTTCTCCAGCATCTCGGCCTGGACCTCGTCCCTGGACTTTCCGGTCAGCCGCTTACCGAATCCGATCGCCGCCCGGCCGGCGAACCCGACCGGAATGCTGGCCAGCTTCGCGTTACGCGCGGCACGGCCCCTTTTGATGTCTGCCACGTGTCCATCATCCATGATGGCCACCGCGATGTGGAGACAAGTCGACAACGCTCGTTGTCACATTTTGTAAGCGCAGGTCAACTGCCCTATTCGCCACCACTGGCCGGCGGCAACGCCAAGCGCCACAACGGAAGTAGCCGCGATTCAGCAGGAGCACAGGGGGTGTCTGACCCAGTGCCGCGTGACGATCGCACCGGAGTGCAGGTCGAATTCCAGGGTCGCGTTCAGCGTCTGGGGTGGTTCGGGACCTGCGGCGGCCTCCTGTCCGTGCACCGCCGCGATCACCCGGTTCACCTGAGAAAGCGCCAGCGCCGCCGTCGCCAGCACGGTGGCCCGATCGGCGACGCCGACGGTGTCGCGCAGCTGCGCGCAGATCGCCGGCCACGCCGCGTCGCGGTCCCGGCGGTGCAGGTCCGCACAACCCAGGCAGCTGGTGACGCCGGGAATCACCAGCGGACCCACCAGGCCGATGCCGTCGCGCACCCGTACCAACAGATGGGCGACGCCCTGGCCGTGCAGATCGCGCACCATGCGCGGGTCGGCGACCAGGAAGTCCGACAACACCACCAGATCGACGTCGTGGGCCGACACAGCGGCGTGGGGTTGGCTGCTGTGCGCGATCCGGGCGCCCGAACAGCGCAACGCCTCCACTAGCAGCTCCGAAAGCGGCCCGCGGCCGTGGATCCGCACCGAGGCCGCCCGGCCTCGCGGCCGCCCGCATTCGGTGGCCACCCCGGCTCCGACCAACTGCGCGACCAGGTTTCGCAGACCGTCGGCGTCGGTCAGCCCGCGCTCGAGCGCGCGGCGCTGCAATTCCGCCAGCGGGGTCGGTGACCACATCAACCGCAACAGGGTGGCGAGCTCGGCGGCGGCCAGGCCGCCCGGCGGACGGACCAGCACCGCGCGGCGGGGATCCCAGCCCACCTGGACCGCGCCGTCGGGCCGCAGCAGGACCGGCAGCGCCGGGTTCAGCGCATAGGTGGAAAGCGTGGCCTGGCAGGGCGAAGACACGGCGTCACTGTGGCACGCCGTAGGCGATGGGCCCGATCAGTTATCCACAGAGCCGCCGTCGGCGCCCGGCCCGTCGGGTCCCTGGCCCTCGCGCTCGAGTTTGGCGATGGCCTCGTCGATACCGCTGGTGTCGCCGCCGATGACCCGGTCGATGAAGCCCGCCGGCTCGTCGAGGTCCTCGGCGTCGGGCAGCAGATCGGGGTGTTGCCAGATGCCGTCACGCGTGTCGACGCCGGCGGCCTCCGTCAGGCGCTCCCAGAAGGCCGCGGCCTCACGCATCTTGCGGGGCCGCAGCTCCAGCCCGACCAGCGTCGCGAAGGTCTGCTCGGCCGGGCCGCTGCTGGCCCGGCGGCGGCGCATCGTCTCGCCCAGCGCGGCGGCACCGGGAATCCGGTCGCCCAGCGCGCCGGCCACCACCACCTGCACCCAGCCCTCGATGAGGGCGAGCAGCGTCTCCAGGCGTTCCAGTGCCTGGGTCTGGGCCGGCGTCGCCTTCGGCTCGAAAACGCCCTGCCCGAGCAGGTTTTCGATGGCCGCCGGATCCGACAGCGACGCCGGATTGAAGTCGCGCGCCAGTTCCTCGATTCCGGACATGTCGATCTGCATGCCCATGGCGTACGCCTCGACGGCGCCGAGCAGCTGGCTCGACAGCCACGGCACGTGGCTGAACAGCCGGTGGTGGGCGGCCTCCCGCGCGGCCAAAAAGGTCAGGACCTCGCTGCGCGGCCGCTCCAGACCGGTGGCGAACGATTCGACGGCGTCGGGCAGCACCGCCGCAATCCCCTTGGGCCCCAACGGTAAACCGATGTCGGTCGAGGTCAGCACCTCGCGGGACAGCCGGCCCAGCGCCTGCCCGAGCTGCGAGCCGAACGCCATGCCACCCATCTGCGACATCATCTGCAGCAGCGGGCCGGCCATGCTCTTGGCCTCCTCGGGCAGCGACGCGGCCCACACCGTCGAAATCTGTTGTGCCATCGGGTCACACAGCCGCTTCCAGGTCTCCAAGGTGTTGTCGACCCAGTCGCCGGGAGTCCAGCCCACCGCCTTGGTGGTGCCCGCCGGCAGCGCCGTGGATCCGTCCAGCCAGGTTTCGGCCAGGTGCACCGCGTCGGCGATCGCCGAGTTGGTGGTGTCCGGAATCGGCGCCACAAAGCCGATCGAATTCGTCGCGACGCGGCGCGCCAAGTCGTAATTGACCGGACCCGAGCCGGTTCCGCCGGGCCCGACAGTGCCCGCGCTGGAAAACATCTGGCCCAGTTGGGTGAAGATCTGCCCCAAGTCGCCCATGCCGAATTCGCCGCTCATGCCGAACGCGGCGAACGGGTCGGACGGGTTCGAGCCCGAGTTGGGATCTTTCTTCCCGTGTTTGTCGGGGTCGTCCCCAGAGTCTCCCGAAGAGAACCCGAAAGGCAGGTCAGCCATACCCTCAACGGTACTCACCGCTAGGTCAGGCGGCGCGACCTCGGGTCAGCTTGTAGCTGAACCCGCCGCACCGGGCGTCGTGGCTGAACACCGTGCCGCGGCCGCCGTCTAGTGTGATCGGCGTGAACAGGCGCATCCTGACCTTGGTGGTCGCGCTGGTGCCGATCGTGGTGTTCGGCGTGTTGCTGGCGGTGGTGACGGTGCCGTTCGTGTCGCTGGGGCCGGGCCCCACCTTCGACACGCTCGGTGAGGTCGACGGCAAGCAGGTGGTGGCGATCGAGGGCACCCAGACGCATCCGACCACCGGCCACCTCAATATGACGACGGTGTCCCAGCGCGACGACCTGACGCTGGGCGAGGCGCTGACGCTGTGGCTTTCGGACACCGAACAGCTGGTACCGCGCGACCTCATCTATCCGCCCGGTAAGTCGCGCGAGGAAGTGGACAAGGCCAACAACGCCGACTTCAAGCAATCCGAGGACAGCGCCGCCTATGCCGCCCTGGGCTACCTCAAGTACCCGGCCGCGGTCACCGTCGCCAAAGTCCCCGAGCCGGGGCCCTCGGCGGGCAAGCTCAAGACCGGTGACGCCATCGACGCGGTCAACGGCGTCCCGGTGGCCACCGTCGACGAATTCACCGGATTGCTCAAGAACACCAAGCCCGGCCAGGTGGTGACGATTGACTACCGCCGCAAGAACGAACCGGCCGGTGTGGCGCAGATCACCCTGGGCGCCAACAAGGACCGCGACTACGGCTTTCTGGGCGTCGCGGTGCTCGACGCCCCGTGGGCGCCGTTCACCGTCGACTTCAACCTCGCCAACGTGGGCGGGCCGTCGGCCGGGCTCATGTTCAGCCTCGCGGTGGTCGACAAGTTAACCACCGGGGACTTGGCCAAGTCGAATTTCATCGCCGGGACCGGCACCATCTCGTCCGACGGCAAGGTCGGCCAGATTGGCGGCATCACCCACAAGATGGTCGCCGCGCACGCGGCCGGGGCCACGGTGTTTCTGGTGCCGGCGAAGAACTGCTACGAGGCCAGCTCGGACAATCCGTCCGGCCTGCGATTGGTCAAGGTCGAGACGCTCGGGCAGGCAGTGGACGCGTTGCACGCGATCGGCTCGGGCGGGCAGGCGCCAAGCTGCTAGCGAAGCCGGGCGATCACGGGTTGTGCCATGCGTAGAGTTGTCACCGTCTAGCAATCGATCAGGGAGCGTAGCCAGTGGGGATGCGGCCCACCGCACGGATGCCGAAGCTGACTCGGCGTAGCCGGATTCTGATCCTGATCGCACTGGGTGTGATCGCGTTGCTGCTCGCGGGTCCGCGGCTGATCGACGCCTACGTCGACTGGCTGTGGTTCGGCGAGCTCGGCTATCGCTCGGTGTTCTCCACCGTGCTGGTCACGCGGTTCGTGGTGTTTTTGATCGCCGGGCTGTTGGTGGGCGGCATCGTGTTCGCCGGGCTGGCGGTGGCCTACCGCACCCGCCCGGTGTTCGTGCCGAGCAACGACAACGACCCGGTGGCGCGCTACCGCGTCCTGGTGCTGTCGCGGTTGCGACTGGTGAGCGCCGGAATTCCGGTGGCGATCGGCCTGCTGGCCGGCATCGTCGCCCAAAGCTATTGGGTGCGCATCCAACTGTATTTGCACGGCGGCGATTTCGGCATCAAGGACCCGCAGTTCGGCAAGGACCTCGGCTTCTACGCGTTCGAGCTGCCGTTCTACCGGCTGCTGCTGTCCTACCTGTTCGTCGCGGTCTTCCTGGCCTTCGTGGCGAACCTGTTGGCCCACTATATTTTTGGCGGCATCCGGCTGTCCGGCCGCGCCGGGGCGCTGAGCCGATCGGCGCGCATCCAGCTGGTCACCCTGGTCGGGGTGCTGGTGCTGCTCAAGGCCTTCGCCTACTGGTTGGACCGCTATGAGTTGTTGTCGCATACCCGCGGGGGCAAGCCCTTCACCGGCGCCGGGTACACCGACATCAACGCGGTGCTGCCGGCCAAGCTGATCCTGATGGCCATCGCGCTCATCTGCGCCGGCGCGGTGTTCTCGGCGATCGTGCTGCGCGATCTGCGGATTCCCGCGATCGGTCTGGTCCTGTTGCTGCTCTCGTCACTGATCGTGGGGGCGGGATGGCCGCTGATCGTCGAGCAGATCAGCGTCAAACCCAATGCCGCGCAAAAGGAAAGCGAATACATCAGCCGCAGCATCGCCGCGACTCGGCAAGCCTATGGCCTGACGTCCGACCAGGTCACCTACCGCAACTACACCGGCGACGCGCAGGCCACCGCCCAGCAGGTCGCCGACGACCGGGCCACCACGTCGAACATCCGGCTGCTGGACCCGACGATCGTCAGCCCGGCGTTCACCCAATTCCAGCAGGGCAAGAACTTCTACTACTTCCCCGACCAGCTCTCCATCGACCGCTACCAGGACCGCAACGGCGCGTTGCGTGACTACGTCGTGGCGGCCCGCGAGCTCAACCCCGACCGGCTGATCGACAACCAGCGCGACTGGATCAACCGGCACACCGTCTACACCCACGGCAACGGCTTCATCGCGTCGCCGGCCAACACCGTGCGCGGAATCGCCAACGACCCCAACCAGAACGGCGGCTACCCCGAATTCCTGGTCAACGTCGTCGGCGCCAACGGCGGCGTGGTGTCCGACGGTCCGGCGCAGCTCGACCAGCCGCGCGTCTATTTCGGGCCGGTCATCGCGAACACGTCGGCCGACTACGCGATCGTCGGGCGCAACGGCACCGATCGCGAATACGACTACGAGACCAGCAACGAGACCAAGAACTACACCTACACCGGGCTCGGCGGCGTCCCGATCGGCGACTGGCTGTCGCGCAGCGTGTTCGCCGCGAAATTCGCCGAGCGAAACTTCTTGTTCTCCAACGTGATCGGCTCGAACAGCAAGATCCTGTTCAACCGTGACCCGGCGCGGCGGGTGGAGGCGGTGGCGCCGTGGCTGACCACCGACAGCGCCGTGTACCCGGCGATCGTCAACAAGCGACTGGTGTGGATCATCGACGGCTACACCACGCTGGACAACTACCCGTATTCCGAACTCACGTCGCTGGAGTCGGCGACCGCGGACTCCAACGAGGTGGCGTTCAACAGGCTGGCACCCGACAAGCGGGTCTCCTACATCCGCAACTCGGTCAAGGCGACCGTGGACGCCTACGACGGCACGGTCAGCCTGTACCAGCAGGACGAACAGGACCCGGTCCTCAAGGCGTGGATGCGGGTCTTCCCGGGCACGGTCAAGCCGAAGAGCGACATCAGCCCCGAGCTGGCCGAGCACCTGCGCTATCCCGAGGACCTGTTCAAGGTGCAGCGGATGCTGCTGGCCAAGTATCACGTCAACGATCCGGTGACGTTCTTCTCCACGTCGGACTTCTGGGATGTGCCGCTTGATCCGAACCCGACGGCCAGCAGCTACCAGCCGCCGTACTACATCGTGGCGAAAAACATTGCGAAGAACGACAATACGGCGTCGTATCAGCTCACCAGCGCGATGAACCGGTTCAAGCGTGACTATCTGGCCGCCTACATCAGCGCCAGCTCCGACCCGGCGACCTACGGCAGGATCACCGTGCTGACCATCCCGGGTCAGGTCAACGGTCCGAAGCTGGCCAACAATGCGATCACCACCGATCCGGCGGTGTCCCAGGACCTCGGTGTGATCGGGCGCGACAACCAGAACCGGATCCGGTGGGGGAATCTGCTCACCCTGCCCGTGGGCCAGGGCGGGTTGCTCTATGTCGAACCGGTGTACGCCTCGCCGGGCGCGAGCGACGCGGCGTCGTCGTATCCGCGGCTCATCCGGGTGGCAATGATGTACAACGACAAGATCGGATACGGCCCGACCGTACGTGACGCCCTGACCGGGCTGTTCGGTCCGGGCGCGGGCGCGGCGGCGACGGGCATCCAGCCCACCGAGTCCGGCACTCCCGCCGCCAGTCCGCCGGCCAACACGCCGGCACCGGCCGTCACGCCCGGATCGCCGCCGCCCGTGGCAGCGCCGCCGGTCTCCGACGGGTCGGTGACGCTGTCGCCGGCGAAAGCGGCCGTCCTGCAAGAGATTCAGGCGGCCATCGGCGCGGCGAAAGACGCGCAGAAGAAGGGCGATTTCGCCGGCTACGGTGCGGCGCTGCAGCGGCTGGACGACGCGATCACCAAGTACAACAACACGAAATAGCTTTCAGGCGTAGGCCGTTCGGAACCTGTCCCGGTAGGCCTTTGGGCTGATGCCCAGGTGATTGACGAACACCCGTCGCAGGGTTTCGATGCTGCCGAAGCCGGCCAGGCCCGCGGTCTCGGTCACCGATCGGCCGGATTCCAGCGCGTTGCGGGCGAAATCGATCCGGACCAGTTCGACGTAGCGCGCCGGGCTCATCCCGAGCTCGGCCTGGAAGAGCCGGGTCAACTGGCGGGTGCTCAGGGACGCCAGCGCCGCAAGCCTTTTGAGACTGTAGTCGGCGCCGGGGTCGGCCGCGATCGCGTCGGTGACCGGGCGCAGGGGCGACTGCGGCGGGGGATCGGCCTCGACCAACACCGAGAATTGTGACTGGCCGCCCGCGCGTTTGAGGTAGACGACCAGCCACCTGGCCACGTCGCGGACCAGCTCGGTCCCGTAATCCATTTCGACCAGCGCCAGCGCCAGGTCGATGCCCGACGAAATCCCCGCCGAGGTGAAGATGTCGCCGTCGCGGACGAAGATCGCGTCCGGCTCGACGGTGATATCGGGAAACGCCCGGGCCAGCAACCGGGTGTCGTGCCAGTGCGTGGTGGCGCGCCGGCCGCTGAGCACCCCCGCCTGCGCGAGGATGAACGAGCCCGTGCAGATCGACGCCAGGCGCCGGGTCCGGGCCGACACCGATCGCATGGCCTCGACCAGGGCGGGGTCGATGGGCCCTGCGGGCAGGTTGTCACTGCCGGCGACCAGGACGGTATCGGCGGACTCGATCGCCGCGATGCTGTCGGTCACGCCCAGCCGGGCCCCGATCGAGCTGGTCACGTCGCGTCCGTCGAGCGAGGCGATCTTGACCTGGTAGTCGGCGCCGAACCGGTTGGCCTCGACGAACACCTCACCCGCGCCGGCCACATCCAACAGCGTCACCCCGTCGAATACGACGATGACCACCACCCGCGTACTCGCCTTGGCGTCGCTCACGCAGCCATTGTGTCGCGTTCTGTGGGGAGGACGGCCAGAACGGCCACGGTCGATCCGTCCCCACCGCCGCACACTCATAGCAACGGTCACCACGAAGGAGATGAGGACTATGACCACCAGCTCAATCGATACCGTCGCCGGCATCGATGTCCCCGACACCGCGCTGGCGCGCGAGGCCACCGAGTTCATCCGCGACACCGAGGACGAGTTGCTGTTCAACCACTCCCGGCGGGTGTTCTTCTTCGGCGCGCTGCAGGGCCTGCGCCGCGGCCTGAAGCCGGACGCGGAGCTGCTGTACGTCGCGGCGATGTTTCACGACCTGGGTCTGACCGAGCGTTACCGCGGCTCGGCCGTCCGCTTCGAGGTCGACGGTGCCGACGCCGCCCGGGACTTCTTGACGGCCCACGGCGTCGACAGGGCCGAAGCCGACAAGGTGTGGCTCGGCATCGCCTTGCACACCACCCCCGGCGTGCCCGAGTTCATGGCCCCCGAGGTCGCCTTGCTGCAGGCCGGCGTGGAGGTCGACGTGGTCGGCGTCGGGCGCGAGCAGCTCGACCCCGAGGCGCTGGCCGCGGTGACCGCCGCGCACCCGCGGCATGAGTTCAAGCAGCGCATCCTGGCGGCGTTCAACGACGGCATGAAGCACCGGCCGCGGACCACCGCCGGCACCATGAACGCCGACGTGCTGGCGCACTTCGATCCCGCCTTCGAGCGCGTCGACTTCGTCGACCTGATCCTGCACAACCGCTGGCCCGAGTAGCGGAAGGAGCGCAACAATGGACATTTACGAAGGCCTCTACACCACCCGGATGATGCGGCGGCTGCGCCCGGACCCGATCCCGCTGGACACCCAGGCCCGCATCCTCGATGCGGCCGTGCGCGCCCCGAACGGGGGCAACACCCAGCGTTGGCACTTCGTGGCCGTGGACGATCGGGAACTCATCGCCAAGTTTGCCCACCTGTTCCGCAAGGCCCGCGCCGTCGAATACGAAAAGTTCAGCGCGGGAACGGGACCGATGGTGGCGACGGCGCCTGGAGCGGATCCGGAAGCTCACGCCGAAACGATGCGCCGAATGAAGGGCTCGGGCAATTACCTGGCCGACCATTTCGAAGAGATCCCCCTGCTGCTGTTCGTCTACGCCATCGATGACCTTGGCGGCGCCAACATCTACCCGGCGATCTGGAGTGCGTTGCTCGCCGCCCGTGCCGAGGGCGTCGGCGGCGTCATGACGATGGTGCTGCGCAACTTCGAGGACGAGGTGAATGAACTCCTGGGAGTCCCGGTCGAGCAGGGCTGGAAGATGTCGGCCATGCTCACCCTGGGCTACCCGTTGGGCAGGTGGGGCGTCGCGGCCAATCGCCATCCCGTGCAAGAGGTTTCGTCCCGCAACGGCTGGGACAAGCCGTTTGGCATCGAAGTGCCGCAGCCGCTGTGGCCGCCGCGCGACGAGATGACGGCCGACCTGGCCGAGGCGGGCTGAATAGGCCTTGCGGCGCAACGGATTTGCGAGGAAGGTAGTTGCATGAGTGGTTCAGATCCAATCGGTGTCACCGTGGTGCAGCCGGGGGAGGGCGATGTCGTCACCCTCCCGGGGTTCGGGGTGGTGTTCAAGCTGTCCGGCAGGACCAATGGCGGCGAGGTGTCCATCGTCGAGCATCCGTTCGCCGTCGGCCTGCTCACCGCGGCGCACCGCCACACCCGCGAGGACGAGCATTCGATCGTGCTGGCCGGCGAGATCGGCTTCCGTTCCGACGACAGCGAAGTGGTCCTGGGTCCCGGCGGATACATCACCAAGCCGCGCGGGCAGATGCATGCGATGTGGAATGCCGGCAGCGAGCCGGGCCGCATCATCGAGGTCATCACCCCGGGCGGATTCGAGAATTACTTCCGCGAATTGGGCGAGCTGCTCCTGGAGCACGACCGGGATCCGGCCGGCAAGCCCCTGCACGAGTTGCCCGAGTTCGGCGAGCTCGCCGACAAATACGGGCTGACGTACGGGTCCCCGGAGTGGATGGACGACATCGCGCAGCGATACGGGCTGAACCCGCCATCGCACTGAGCATTCGCGGTTGCGACGGCCGCTGACCGCGCGATTTGGTCGCCGAGAGACCGGTTCGGTAACCTGGCATTCACCAACGCGGGGTGGAGCAGCTCGGTAGCTCGCTGGGCTCATAACCCAGAGGTCGCAGGTTCGAATCCTGTCCCCGCTACCAGGTAAAACGGCTCCCGGAGATTTGTCCGGGGGCCGTTTTCATGCCCGGTGAGACGTTCGCGCGCAAGGCGGGCGCCGTTCGCCGATGAGCCCTCTCCGGAAGTCCGGCGATCATGGCCGGCGGGGCGATGGCTTATCTTTACCTGCATCTGTCCATCGGTACCGCGAGTTGTCGGAGGAGATCCCACATGCGCAGCTTCAAGGTGGCGGCGTTCGCGACGGTCCTCGTTCTCTTTGGCTCCGCTGGCGTCGCCGCTGCCGCGCCGCCCAAGGATTACTGCGCGGATCTCAAAGGTGCCAACACGGGCCAGGCGTGCGAAATCCACATGGCTGACGTCGGCTACAACGTCGACATCAGCTTCCCGGCCAACTACCCCGACGAGAAGTCCATCGCCGACTTCATTACCAAGCAGCGCGACGATTTCCTCAACGTCGCCAAATCCTCCGCATCCCGCGATCAGCCCTCCCAGCTGACCATTTCGGCGACGAATTACGGGTCGGCGATACCGCCGCGCGGCACCGAGGCCGTGGTGTTGAAGGTCGTTCAGAACGTCGGCGCACACCCCCAGACGACCTACAAGTCCTTCAATTGGGACCAGACGTACCGCAAGGCGATTGTGTGGACCGCAGCGTCAGACGACAAGAACAACACGCCCTTGTGGCGCGTCGACGACCCGCTGACGACCGTCGCGCCCATCGTGCAGAGCGAGCTGCAGAAGCAGACTGCGCCGCCGGCGGGCCAGGCGCCGACCGCGCCGCCGGCGAACCAGACGCAGACCACGTCGCCGGCGAACCAGGCGCCGACCGCGCCGCCCGTGACCATCGCGCCGGCCGTCCTCTACGACCCGGCGAACTATCAGAATTTCGCCGTCACCAACGACGGTGTGATCTTCTTTTTCGACCAGGGTCATATGCTGCCCGACGCGGCGGGTGCCCCTCAGGTGTTGGTACCGCGCTCCGCGATCGACCCCATGCTCGCTTAACGAGCGCAACGCAGGTTCGAGACCTCTCCCCGCTGGGCTCGGGTGGTGGCGCGGCGCGCCACCACCCTGCCGCGACCGCACTAACCGGCTGCGACGCCGAGCGGTGGCTCGACGCTGGCCGTGGGAAGGCATCCGCTCGCCGTGACGGCGGTGAAGGCGAGGATCGCCGCAACGACGACCTTGGTGGCTAGACGCGACATGGCAGCTCCATTCATCCGGCCCCCTGGCAGGACTCTAGAGCGATCCGGACAATATTTCAATGACTATTGAAATATTGTTGGTTTGCGGGCAGGGTAGAAGGTGCCCGTTCGAAGTGCGTGAGAAGGTGGCAATTGACGTCGAAAGTTCCGCCGGCCAAGGTAGCGCGAGCCGTTGAACGCGCCCGCCACCACTTGACGGGTCTGCGCCAACGCTTTGCTCCGCCCGCGGTGGTGATGCTGGAGACGACCCTGAACGGATGGGTCGCTCAGGCGGTCGCGACCGCCGCGGATCTTGGAGTGGCAGACGCCCTCGCGGATGGTCCGTTGTCTGGGGAGCAGTTGGCGGGCCGGGTCGGCGCCGACACCGCCGCGCTGCGGCGACTGCTGCGCGCGGATCGGCGTCGGCATTTTCCGGCGACGCAGAGACGGCCGTTACGCCCTCAATCCGCTCGCCGAAACGCTGCGGACCGACGCGCCGGTGTGATGGCCGGGATGGCAAAGGTGGGTCGGGTCGCCTCAGCATCGCGAGCACTGGAGCCACCTGACCGAAGCAATTCGGACCGGGAAACCGGTGATTCCAAAGCTTCGCGGCAAAACGGTCTTCGAGTACCTGGCTGGCGAGGCGAAGCTCGGCCGGATTTTCAACTCCGCCATGACCAATCTGTCCGAATTCTCCATCGCGCCCCTGACGGCGGCGTATGACTTCAGTACCTTCGCGACGATCGTCGATGTGGTGGCGGCCACGGTCGGTTGCTGGCCGCCATTCAGCGGCTCCGAATTCGCGCGGCGTGCTGTTCGATCTCCCGGAGGTGGTGGCGTGCGCTCCAGAGTTGTTGCGCGAGAACGGTGTCCATGACCGCGTCCGGATCGAGCAGGGCTCATTCTTCGATTCCGCGCCGGCCGGCGGTGACGCGTATGTGCTCAAAAACGTAATCCATGACTGGCCCGAGGATGACGCGGTGCGCATCTTGAACAACGTCCGCAGCGCGGCTCGCACCGGCGCGCGAATTCTGCTCTGCGAGTTCGTTATTCCCGACCACGATCGCGACTTCCACGGCAAGTGGGTGGATATCGAGATGTTGGTCGTTGCCGGCGCGCGCGAACGCATCGCCCAAGAGTACGACCGGCTGTTCGGTCAAGCCGGTTTCCGGTTGAACCGCGTCGTCGAAACCGTGTCGCCGCTCAATATCCTCGAGGCGACCGCAGTGTAGCCGCGGGGCCCGTGGTCTGGGCGGCCCGGGTTTTACTGGGCGGCAGGTCCAACCCCAGCTCGTCGGCGGGGATGGTCAAGGATCGGTGCACTGCGGGACCGACGAGCGCGACCACCTCATCGACTCCGAGCGATGACAGGGGCGGCACACGCATGATGTAGCGCAACATCGCGGTGCCGACGAGGCTGGTGGCGGCCAGCATCGCACGCAGTCGCGCTTCGCCGCCGCCGCCCAGAGCGTTGGCCACGGCAGTGAGCAGATAGTCGTGCAGAAAACCGCGAAACGCCTCGTTGGCATCGCTGTTCGACGTCGCCGACTGCACCATCGAGGCCATGCTGGCGGCCGTATCGGGCCGCTCCCAAATGCCGAGGTAGGCCCGCACCACGCGGCGTCCTACATCGTCGTCCTTCTCGGCGAGTTCGTTCGTCAACAGGTTCGCCGGCAGCACCAGCTTCATCGACTCCCGAAACAATTCCGCCTTCGAGCCGAAGAGGTACAGCACCATCGAAGGATCGACCCGCGCATCGTCGGCAATCGCTCGCAGCGTCGTCTTGTCATAGCCGCGCTTGGCGAACTGCTGCTTCGCAGCGTGCAGGACCGCGTCGCGCGATACCGGTCCACCCTGGCGCCTGCCTCGTCGCTTCGTCGTATTCCCAGGTGGCGGCACGTGCGAACCCTATCATTTCAACCCATAGTGAAAAGGTTGGCCACGGTTTGCTGCCCAACGGCAGGACTAAGTGCAGGCGCCCGCCTATCGCGGCAGCACGTCCTCGATGGCGCTGATGACCTCCGGGGCGTCGGGCTCGGTGCGGGGGCGGAAGCGGCGCACCACCGCACCGTCGGGTGCGAGCAGGAACTTCTCGAAGTTCCACTGGATGTCGCCGGCCTGTCCGTCGGCGTCGGCGGCGTTGGTCAGCTCGGCGTATAGCGGGTGGCGGCCTTTGCCATTGACGTCGGTCTTGGCAAGGAGCGGGAACGTCACGCCGTAGGTCGTCGAGCAGAACTCCTGGATCTCCTCGGCCGTGCCCGGTTCCTGGCCCATGAACTGGTTGCAGGGGACGCCGACGACGGTCAGGCCGCGATCGCGATAGTCCGTGGCCAGCTTTTCCAGCGCCGTGTACTGCGGCGTCAGCCCGCATTTGGAGGCTACGTTGACGACCAGCGTTGCGCCGTCGGACAATTCGGCCAGCGTGGTGGGCCGGCCGTCGAGGGTAGTCAGGGCGATGTTTTTCAGTGTCACGCCGACGACGCTAACGCACGTCAGAGCCAGCCGGTGCGGGCGGCGGCGACCGGCTCGGCGGGTGCCGGGGCCAATTCGCCGTTGCGCACGCCGTCGAGCAACCGTTTCACCGCGGCGACGATCTCCGGAGCGGCGGCCGCGAGCCCGGCCGTGTCGGCTTCGCTGACCTCGTCCGCGCCGACGCCGGCGCGGGCCAGCACGGCGACCGGGTCGGCCAGCTGCTCGGACAGCCAGGTCAGCGGGTCGGCCGACAGCTCGGGCACGAAGTGCCGGCGACTGGGTTCCCAGCCGTTGAACTGCGGGTGGTGATGGGCGCGGTCCAGGGTCCCGGGCGGGCTCTCGGTGGACCCGAACAGGTCCACCCGCCACACCGGGCGGGTGAAGGCGAACGGGACGCCGGCGTAGATCGAGCCTTGCGGCTCGGCCCGCTCGACGAGGCGCAGTTCCAGTCTGACTCCGCGCTCCGGGGTCTCCTGACCCTCGAGCGGGGACGGGTCGATGAAGTACATGTCCCCGACGACCACGCCCAGGGATTCGAATCCGAACGCTGCCAGCATCGCGCACCTTTCTTTGTCCTCATCGCGATCCTCATCGAGCGTAGACCGCGCGCTCACTACGACGGCTCAGTCGGCGGACAGATCGCGGGAGCGCTTGTTGGCATACATGTGCTCGTCGGCCAGCCGCATGAGGTCCCGCTCGCCGACGGCGATCCCGGCGCTGAAGCCGACCGGTTCGCCATCCTGAGCCCAGCGGTCGCGCAGCCGATCGAGGATCCGCTCGGCCTCGGCGCGCTCGGCACCGACCAGCAGCACCAGGAACTCGTCGCCGCCGATGCGAAAAGCGGTGCCCGCCTCGCCGACCGACCAGCGCAGCGCGTCGGCGAAGGACACCAACAGCTCGTCGCCGGCCCCGTGGCCGTGGGTGTCGTTGTAGCGCTTGAAGTTGTCGAGGTCGATGAGGACGACGGCCGAGCCGCTGGCATGCGCCGACAGCTGGGGTCCGAGGGTGCTCCGGTCGAGCAGCTGGGTCAGCGCGTCGGTGTGCGCGATCTGCCGCAGCAGCGCGCTCTGCTCTTCCAGCCGGGCGATGAGCCATGCCGGCACCTCGGCGACGATCACCCACATGGCTACCGCCAGCACCACGGTGGTGAACGCGCCCGGAAGAACCTTGGCGCCGCCGACGACGAACGCCGCGACGCCGAGCGGCACGAAGGCCAGCGATCGCCATCGCGGGCAGGTCAGACCGATGTAGGCGAACGTGATCGTGACGGTGCCGGGAAAATCCAGGGTGACCCGCGGATCGATCGCTCCGGCCAGCGTGGTGACGATCAACGACGCGACCGGCCAGCCGGCCAGCAGGGCCCGACGGTCTTGCCAGCCGCGAAGCGTCCCCAGCCAACCAACGGCTCCGGCCGCAACACCCGACCCGGCGAGAAGGCAGAACAGCCGCGGGTCGACTCCGCCGGCCACGCGTGCCTCCACCGCATACATAATGAGCAAGCACAGAAAAGCGATCAGACCGATCGCGTGCCAGCGCCCGACCGACGGCTGCGAGGCGACACGCCTGGACATCTGCCAAGGATAAGGTCGTGGCCGCCCGGCGAGGCCATGGCTGGGTGACTTTTCGGCGCCCGCCGAATTTGTGAACGGCGGTTCGCACAAGGTCGGCCGCCGCGGTACATTCACTGGACTCGTTATTGCACAATTGTCGGAGCCCCTGGCAAAGGCAGGGGAGGGATTTTTCGCCGCGCCGGCAGGCTCGGCGCGGACGTGAGGGGCGGCGGCGGTCTTGTCGACAAAAACAGGTCCCGGCTCGCCCATGCAGATCAACTCGCAACGGATCCCGCCGTACAAGTGGATCGCCGTCGCCGTGCTAGTCGTGTGCGTTCTGATTTTGGCCCTGGTGTACGGGCAGTTCCGCGGCGCCTTCACCGAA
>NZ_JCALDN010000028.1:0-51197 GCF_059812885.1 Mycobacterium sp. NGS33
ACGCCCAAGCCACCACGAAAGGAACACCCCCGATCCGCAAGGGACCGGGGGTGTTTCGCACCCGCCACCGCGCTCAGTCGTGGTCCGCGAGGATGGCGGTGACTTGGATCTCGACGCGCATCTTCGGACTCGCCAGCGCGGCGACGCCGATGCATGTCCACAGGGGTGCGTGGTCGCCCATGCGGCGGCGGAACTGTTGGACCATGGTGTCCAGGTGCTCGGGCCCGATCCGGCCGTCCGCGTCGGGCAGGTGGTAGGAGTGCACGTGCACCACGTCCCGCCAGCCGGCCCCGGCCGCCGACAGGGTCCGTTCGACGTTGCCGAAGGCCGCGACGACCTCGTCGCGGACCGACTCGGGATAGCGCCAGTGCTCATCCCAGCCTCCCTGACCGGCGGTCTCCACCCGGTCGCCGTACCGAACGACCTGCGAATAGTGGTGCTCCCGCAGCTGATGGTCGCCATAGCCGGGAGTGACAGAGAATATCGGCCTACCCATGTGTGCCATCTTCGTCGCGTCGGCGCCGTGGGTACTCGCTTGAGGCGAATCCACCGCGGGCGCCGCCGTACGCCCCTACTGTGCTGACATGCAGACGCTGCTGTTCGCGCTCGGGCTGGTCCTGTTCCTGCTCGGGCTGCTCACCGGGCTGGCCGTGCCCGCACTGAAGAATCCGCGCATGGCGCTGTCGAGCCACCTCGAGGCGTTGCTCAACGGCATCTTCCTGGTGGTGCTCGGCCTGCTGTGGCCGCACCTTCACCTGTCCCCCGCGTGGGGGATCGCGGCGGTCGCACTGGTCGCCTACGCCGGCTACGCGAACTGGTTGGCGACGCTGCTCGCGGCGGCGTGGGGTGCCGGCCGCCGATTCGCGCCGATTGCGACCGGCGACCACGAGTCCTCGGTCGGCAAAGAGGGGTTCGTCAGCTTTTTGCTGATATCCCTGTCCCTGGCGATCTTGGCCGGCGTCGTGATCGTGATCGCCGGCCTCTGAGGGCCTACACCGCGTGGGCGTCGGGGGTGCGGACGTGCTCGGGACGGAAACCGCGCCCGACGAAGATCGGCGGAATCGCTTGCAGCGGACCCATTCCCACGATCTTGGGGACGCGGATCGGGGATAGGTCACCGCTCAGGTTGGGCGCGATCGCGTTGTCTTGCATCAGCACCTGGAACGCCTGGACGATCCGGGTTGGTAGCTCGCGGCGCCGCTGCACTTTCGCGAGGTCTTGGTCGGTCAGTCGTCCTTCGCGGAGCGGTGCGCACAGGGCGTTGGCGGCGGCGACCGCGTCGGCCACGGCGAGGTTGATGCCGACCCCGCCGGCCGGCGACATGGCGTGCGCCGCATCGCCGATGCACAGCAGGCCGGTGCGCCACCACGTCGCGAGGCGGTCCACCCGGACGTCGAGTTGGCTGGTGTCTTCCCACGAAGTCAGGTCGTTGACGTGTTCGCGCAGCCGCGGTTGCGCGGTCACGATCCGCTCCTTGAACTCCTCTAGGGATCCCTCCCGCGGGTTCGATCCCTTCGGCATCAGATAGGCGATCTGCCAGTAATCGCCGCGATAAATCATCGCCATCATCAGGCCCTTGCGCAGCACCGCGAATAGTTCCTCGGGGTCGCCCGGGCGCCATTTCAGGCGGAACCACAGCACGTCCATCGGGGAGTGCGCCGCGGCGGTCTGCTGCCCGGCCGCGGCGCGCACCGCGGACTTGCGTCCATCTGCGGCTATCACCAGCTGGGCGCGCACCTCCAGGTTCGGCGTGCGCACCCCGGCCACCCGGTCGCCCTCGACGATCACGTCGGTGACCTCGGCATTGCGAACCAACGTGAATTCGGGGTAGGCAGAAGCCTTTTCGGCGAGGAAGTCGAGAAAGTCCCACTGCGGCATCATGGCGATATAGGGCTGCCGGAACCCGAGCCGCTTGAGCACCTTGAAGTTGCCGAAGGTGCGAATCGAGCCGTCAGTGTCGAAGGCGACGCGGTCGATCTTGGTGTGCGGTAGCCGCAGGAACTCGTCGATGAACCCCAGCTCATCCATGATCCGCAGGGTGCTCGGATGCACGGTGTCGCCGCGGAAGTCGCGCAGGAAGTCGTTGTGCTTTTCCAACACGACAACCCGGATTCCGGCGCGGGCGAGCAGCAGGGCATGGACCATGCCGGCGGGACCGCCGCCGGCGACACACACCTGGGTCTGCATCACTTGCGTCATGGGCGGGACTCCTCGTGGAGTGGGCTACGGTTGCACCCTACGACATCGACACCGTCCGTGACGTCCGCGCCGACCCATTCGTGTGCGCCGTCGCGGCGGAGATTCAGGCGAAGCGATCCGCGGGCGTCGGCCCGATGCCAAACACCTGTACCTCGGCCGACTTTCCCTTCAGGGCGTGAAACCCCCTGTCCCTCAGCCCGATTGGTCGGGAACGCAGCGCGTTGACGGTCTGGTGGGTCAGCAGGATCGCGTCCCCGATGGTCTTGGTGAGCTGCTCGACGCGGGCCGCGACGTTCACCGCGTCGCCGATGAGCGTGAATTCGAGTTTGCCTCCACCACCGATGGTTCCGGCGATCACCTTGCCGGTGTTGATCCCGATGCCGATGCGAAGCTCACCGCCGAATCGCTCGGCCACGCGGCGGTGGATCAGCACGGCTGTGTTCACCGCGGCATCGGCATGATCGGCGAGCTCGTTGGGAGCACCGAACACGGCCAGCGCCCCGTCCCCCAGGAACTTGTTCACGTGTCCCCCGGCGTCGACCACGGCCGGCACCACGATGTGGAAAAGGGCGTTGAGTCGGGCGACCGTGTCCTCGGCGGAGTTCGCCTCGGCGAATGGGGTGAAATCGCGGATGTCGACGAACATCACCGACACCTCGCGACGCTCCCCGCTGAACACGTCGTCGCCCTGCTGCAGTAACCGCGCGGCCAGGATGGGGTCGACGTAGGTGCCGAACGCGCTCTGAAGTCGTTGCCGCTCGGCCAAACCCGCCTGCATTCGGTTGAACGACGCTGCCAGCGCGCCGAGGTCGTCGTCCTGGACCACGGGCAGACGCCGGCTGTAATCGCCCGCCGCAACGCGTTTCGTCCCCTCGGCCAGATCGCGAATCGGCCTCAAGGACGGCGCGAGTGCAGCACCAACGGTCATCGGCATCCCGAATGCGAGCACCAACGCGCACCCGATACCGGCAAAGAGCACCGGTTGCTCACGCGCCCAGCGGAATGCGGCCACCAACATGGTGCCGTCAACGGCGAACAGAAACGAACTCGCCAGCAGGGCCGCGCTCGACCAAAAGGCGAAAGTCGGCCGGGAGCGCGGCAGGTCGTCACCGACCGGCGTGCCACCGACGATCGCCATTCTGGCCGGCCGCGCCGCCGCTTCCGCCGTGCCGTGCACTCCACTCATCATCACGGCCGTCCCCATCAAGGTGCCCACGACGCCGTACTGGACGCGTTGCGACCACGTCGCCCCGGCAACAGCGGCAGCAACGATGGACCACAGCCCGGTCCACACAGCGTTGAAAGCCACCGCCCGAACGACCGTCCCGCGCGCCCAGGCGTAGGTGGCGTCCAGTGCGCTCACCCGGTCGACATCGTGACCGCCCGCCCACCGCTGCACCAGGCGCCCGAGACCCGCGCCGGGAAGCACTGTCACGTACCACGCCACGGGTGCGGCGATAAGGGCGAGGACAGCCGTCTCGACGTAGCGACCGGATCCCTGCACGGCGACGATCAAGTACAACCAGAACAGGTAGGTCCACAGCATCATGGGGAGTCCGACGGCGTAGACCGCCCACGAGTAGCGCGTCTTGTACCGATCCCACGCCCACTGCCAGATGCGGTCCATGCCGCGACCGTAGACGCTCAACCGCGGATCGCGGGCGGGGTCAGCAAACAAACAAGCGCCCCCGGCCATGCGGCCGGGGGCGCTTGTCGTCGCTCACTCAGTGATGGTGGTGATGACCGTGGCCGTGGTCGTCGGCCTCCTCGGCCGGCTTGTCAACCACCGCGGTCTCGGTGGTCAGCACCATCCGGGCCACCGAGGCCGCGTTGAGCACCGCCGAACGGGTGACCTTGACCGGGTCGATGACGCCGTCGGCGATCAGGTCGCCGTAGGTCAGCTTGTCCGCGTTGAGCCCGTGCCCGTTGGGCAGCTCGGTCACCTTGTGCACCGCGACCGCGCCGTCGAGCCCGGCGTTGGTGGCGATCCAATACAGTGGCGCCGCCAGCGCCTCGGAGAACACGTTGACGCCCAGCGCCTGGTCGCCGCTCAGCGAGCCGCGCAGCGTGTCCAGCGCCGCCCGGGTCTTCAGCAGCGCCGAGCCGCCGCCGGCGACGATGCCCTCCTCGACCGCGGCCTTGGCCGCCGCGACGGCATCCTCGACGCTCTCCTTGCGTTCCTTCAGCGCGGTCTCGGTCGCGGCTCCCACCTGGATCACGGCCACGCCGCCGGCCAACTTGGCCAGCCGTTCCTGCAGCTTCTCGCGGTCCCAGTCGGAGTCGCTCGCCTCGATCTCGGCGCGCAGCTGCTTGATGCGGTTGGCCACGGCGTCCTTGGTGCCGCCGCCGTCGACGATGACGGTGTCGTCCTTGCTGACCACCACGCGGCGAGCCGAGCCCAGCACGTCGGTGCCGACCTCGCGCAGCAACAGGCCCGCGTCGGGGTTGATCACCTGGCCGCCGGTCACTATCGCCAGATCCTCCAGGAACGCCTTGCGGCGGTCGCCGAAGAACGGCGCCTTGACCGCGACGGCCCGCAGCGTCTTGCGGATGGAGTTGACGACCAGGGTGGCCAGCGCCTCGCCCTCGATGTCCTCGGCGATGATCAGCAGCGGCTTGCCGGATTCGGCGACCTTCTCCAGCATCGGCAGCAGGTCGGGCAGCGAGCTGATCTTGTCCTGGTGCAACAGGATCACCGGGTCGTCCAGCACGGCCTGCTGGGCGTCGAAGTCGGTGACGAAATACGCCGACAGGAAGCCCTTGTCGAAACCGACGCCCTCGGTGAACTCGAGCTCGGTGCTCAGCGTCGAGGATTCTTCGACGCTGACGACGCCGTCGGTGCCGACCTTGGTCATCGCCTCGCCGACCAGCTCACCCAGCAGTTGGTCGCGCGAGGACACGGTCGCCACCTGCGCGATCGCGTCCTTGCCGGAGACCGGGGTGGCCGCGGCCAGCAGCGCCTCGGACACCGCGTCGGCGGCCTTGCTGATTCCCGCGCCCAATTCGATGGGGTTGGCGCCGGCCGCGACCAACCGCAGGCCGCCCTTGACCAGCGCCTGCGCCAGCACGGTCGCCGTCGTGGTGCCGTCGCCGGCGACGTCGTTGGTCTTGGTGGCCACCGACTTCACCAGCTGGGCGCCCAGGTTCTCGAACGGGTCTTCCAGGTCGATCTCACGCGCGACGGTCACGCCGTCGTTGGTGACCGCGGGGCCGCCGAATGCCTTGGCCAGCACCACATGCCGGCCGCGCGGCCCGAGCGTCACCCGTACCGCGTCGGCGAGCGTGTTCACGCCCGCCTCGATGGCGCGACGCGCGGTCTCGTCGTACTCAATGATCTTGCTCATCAGGCTCCTTGTTTGAATGGCGGCGACCCGCTTCGCCCGGCTTCGCCGCGCTTGTGATCGCCACTAGCCCCAAAACGCATGCCGCCCCGGAAATCACCCGCGCAGGAGGCGGGGATCGCCGGGGCGGAACACGGTTCTTACTTGGAGACGACAGCCAGCACGTCGCGTGCCGACAGGATCAGGTACTCCTCGCCGTTGTACTTGATCTCGGTGCCGCCGTACTTGCTGTAGATGACGGTGTCGCCTTCCGAGACGTCCAGCGGGATGCGCTTCTCCCCGTCTTCGTCCCACCGGCCGGGGCCGACTGCGACGACGGTGCCTTCCTGCGGCTTCTCCTTGGCGGTGTCGGGAATGACCAGACCGGACGCGGTCGTGGTCTCGGCCTCGTTGGCCTGCACGAGAATCTTGTCCTCGAGTGGCTTGATGTTCACCTTCGCCACGATTGGAGCCCTCCACTGTTTGGGTCGGGTCCGGGACGCGCCCGGACCGGAGTTGACGGCCGACACGGGTTGACCCCGCACCTTCCGAGTTATCAGGTGTTCGGCATTCGTCCGCGCCCGAGCGCCGTCGTCGCGGGTGCCGACACAGGGCTTGGCCGATTGCCACCTAGCACTCTATACATGCGAGTGCTAGCACTCAAGGGCCCCCCGCTGCTTCTCCGGTGTCGTCGTGTCCGCGCTCAGCGAACATCAGCTCACCTGCGCTTTTACCACCGGCAGTCCCGGGTCGCTGGGCGCCTCCAACGGCGAGGGCGCCGCACCCGCGGCCACCAGGTGCGCGGCGAACGAGGCGATCATCGCGCCGTTGTCGGTGCACAGCCGGGGCCTGGGGATGCGCAGCGTCAGGCCCGCCTCGGCGCAGCGCTGCTCCGCCAGCTCGCGCAGCCGGGAATTGGCGGCCACGCCGCCCGCGATCAGCAGGGTCTTCACGCCGAGCTCGGTGGCCGCGCGCACCGCCTTCTTGGTCAGCACGTCGGCGACGGCTTCCTGGAATCCGGCCGCGATATCGGCGTTCACCGCGTCCGGGCGGCTTTCCAGATAACGCGCGACGGCCGTCTTGAGGCCGGAGAAGCTGAACGCGTACGGGTCGTCGCGCGGCCCGGTCATGCCGCGCGGAAACGCGATGGCGTCGCGATCACCGCTGCGGGCCAGCTCGTCGAGCACCCGGCCGCCCGGATAGCCCAGCCCCAGCAGCCTGGCCACCTTGTCGTAGGCCTCGCCCGCGGCGTCGTCGACGGTGCTGCCCAGCTCGACGATCGGCTCGCCGAGCGAGCGCACGTGCAGCAGGTGGGTGTGGCCGCCGGAGACCAGCAGCGCCACGCACTCGGGCAACGGCCCGTGCTCGTAGACGTCGGCGGCCAGATGCCCACCCAGGTGGTTCACCGCGTAGAAGGGCACCCCCCAGGCGGCCGAATACGCTTTGGCCGCAGCGATTCCCACCAGCAGGGCGCCGGCCAGCCCGGGACCGATGGTGGCCGCGACGACGTCGGGCTTGTCCAGCCCGGCGGTCGACAGCGCGCGGCGCATAGCGGGGCCCAACGCCTCCAGATGTGCGCGCGAGGCGATCTCGGGGACCACGCCGCCGAATCGCACGTGTTCGTCGACGCTGGACGCCACCTCGTCGGCCAGCAGCGTCACGGTGCCGTCGGCGCCCAGTCGTGCGATGCCGACTCCCGTTTCGTCGCACGAGGTTTCGATCGCGAGGATGGTGCTCATGTGGGCTCCTTGCGCATCGTGTACGCGTCCGCGCCGCTCACCCGGTAATAGCGGCGGCGCAGGCCGATTCGCTCGAACCCAACGCTGGCATACAGCCCGATGGCGGCCTCGTTGTCGGTGCGGACTTCCAGGTACACCGCGCCGCCGTCGGCGAAGGTCAGCAGCTCGTCGAGCAGCCGGCGGCCGATGCCCCGACCCTGATACGCCGGATCCACGCCGATGGTGTGCACCTCGTATTCGTAGGGCGGGGTGCGGCCCAACCGGGAAATGCCGGCGTAGCCGACCAGCGTCTCGCCCACCCGCGCGCCCACGTAATGGTTGTGGGCACTGGCCAATTCGCGGTGGAACGCCGCCGCGGGCCAGGGGTCGTCGCCGTCGAACAGCTGCGCCTCCAGCTCCGCGCACCGCTGGGCGTCCGCCCGGGTCAGGCCGCCGACGGTCAAGGGCTCGCTGTGGGCCGTCATCGCCGCGCCGCCAACGGTGTGGCGTCCGGCCGACGCAGGTACAGGGCCACCAGCGGCTCGGGGTCGGCGGACCAATCAGTCACGGCGCCAACCAATCCGGTCGGCGTCGGGCAGCTCGGCTCGCAGACCGGCAGGCCGAACAGGCGGGCGTGGTCGGGTGAGCCGGCAACGACCGCCGCGGCGCCCGGATCGACGTCCGCCGGGGCGTTGACCGCCGGGCCGTGGGTGCGCACGCCGTCGCGGTAGCGGGCCCAATAGACCTCGCGCCGGCGGGCGTCGGTGACCACCAAGGTTTCCCCGATGGTGCGCACACCGATGGCGTCCAGGCTGCACACCCCGTACACCGGGATGCCCAGCGCATGCCCGTAGGCGGCGGCCGTGGCCATCCCGGCCCGCAGGCCGGTGAACGGCCCCGGGCCGCAGCCCACCACGACGGCATCCAGGTCGGCCATCGTCAGCTTCGAATCGGCCAGGGCGGCAATCACATTGGGGGTGAGGCGTTCGGCGTGGGCCCGGGCGTCGACCGTGACCCGCTCGGCGAGCACGCACAGGTCGTCACGCCGCACGATGCCGGCCGTCACCGCCGGGGTGGAGGTGTCGAGGGCGAGGACGATGGTCACGGATCGCCCCCATCGTCGGCGTTGCCAGCGTTGTCGGCCCACCGCCAGGTGGCGATTCGCACGTCGGATCCGGTGACGCGCTCGAGCCGGATGTCCAGATGCCGCTCGGCGAGCCGCTCGACCAGGCCCTCGCCCCATTCCACCACGACGACAGCGTCCTCGAGATCGCTGTCCAAGTCCAGTGAATCGAGTTCACCGAGCAGATCGGCGCCCTGGTTGCCGGTGTGGTCGAGCAGCCGGTACATGTCGACGTGAATCATGGTGGGGGCGCCCGGGCGCCGCGCCGGATGCACGCGCGCCAACACGTAGGACGGTGAGGTGACCGGTCCGTCGACATCCATGGCCGCGGCAATTCCCTTGGCCAGCACGGTCTTCCCCGCCCCGAGCGGGCCGGTGAGCACCACCACGTCACCCGCCCGCAGCTGTCTGCCCAGCCGCGACCCCAGCGCCATGGTGTCCTCGACCCGGTCGCAGGTCGCGGTGCCGCCGCCACCTTCAGCCACGGCGCCGCAACCTTTCTCGCATCCGCCGCATGCGCAGCGCGGCCTTGCTCGGGGTGGCCCGCCTGACCAGTCGGACCAGTCCCCCGTTGATGGCGTCGGGCTTGTCCAGCAGCGCCAGGTGGCTGGCGCCGACGACGATGACCAGCTCGGACTGCGGCAGGCTGGCGGCCATCCTCCGGGAATATTCGTCGGGGGTGAGCAGGTCGTGGTCACCGCACGCGATCAGCGTCGGGACCCGCAGCAGCGTCCACAGCCCGGCGGTTTCGTCATGCTTTTCCAGCGCGTCCAAAAAGCCGACCATGGTCGGGATCGGGGTGCTGTTCATCATCCGCTGCGAGAAGGCGTCCAGGCTCCGGCTGACCTGCAGGTCGCTGTAGGAGGCGGCCCGCAGCACCGGGCCTATCAACGACCGCGACACGTTGCGGCCCCGGTGCATCAGCTTGGGCGCGGACCGGGCGGCCACCCGAACCGCTTCCAGCGCGGGGTTTTTCAGGATCTCACCCAGCGGGGAGCGGGAAACACCTTCGGCCGCAGACGAAATCAGCGCCGCACCCACGATTCGGCGTCCGTACTGTTCGGGGAACTGACGGGCGTGGGACAACACCGTCATGCCGCCCATCGAGTGGCCCACCAGCACGATCATGCCGCGCGGCGCCACCACGTTCAGCACGGTCTGCAGGTCCCTGCCGAGTTGGGTCAGCGTGTAGGTCTCCGGATCGGCCTCGCCGGATCTGCCGTGGCCGCGCTGGTCATAGAAGACCATCCGCACGTCGGGGCCCAACTGATCGGGCAATCGGGTGCGCTGAAAATGGAAGGCTCCCATCTGCAGGCAGAAGCCGTGGACGAACACCAGGGTCAGCGGCGCATCGGCCGGACCGGTATCGCGCACGGCCAGCGGAACCCCGTCGGGTGTGGTCACCACCACGCCGGCATCGTCCTCGAGCCGGTTGAAATCCTCGTTCGCATAAGGGTCTTCGGCCGCGGCGCGCTGGGTCATCGACCGGCGGGCGGACGCGCCGATGATGGTGGCGACGGCCGTCACCCCCGCGCCTCCCGCGAGCCAGGCCCTGCCCCTGCGGCGCCTGCGGGATTCCTCAGGACTCAACGGTTCGCGCCTCGCGGTAGGTCCTGGTGATTCGCCCGCGGGGGCTGGTCACGACTTCGTAGTGGATGGTGCCGACCAGGTCGGCCCAGTCCTGCGCGGTGGGTTCACCGTTTGCGCCGGACCCGAACAGGATCGCCTCGTCCCCTTCGGCCACGTCAATGGGTCCCGGGCCGAGATCGACGACGAACTGGTCCATGCAGATGCGCCCGACGCCCGGCCGGCGGCTGCCGTTGATCAGCACCTCGAGCCGCCCGCCCAGCGACCGGAAGACGCCGTCGGCGTAGCCGACGGGCAGCAGCGCGAGGGTGGTGTCGCGCCGCGCGGTCCAGGTGTGGCCGTAGGACACGCTCTCCCCGGCGCGGATCGACTTCACCAGCGCCACAGCGCATTTCACCGTCATCGCCGGTATCAAACCCATGTCGCCGCGCTCGGGCACCGGGCTCAGCCCGTAGATCGCGATGCCGGGGCGCACCATGTCGAAGGCCAGGTCGGGACGGGACATGGTGGCCGACGAATTCGACAGGTGCGCCACGTCGAACCGCACGCCCTTCTCGCGCGCCTGCGCCAGCATGTCGCTGAAGCGTTGGGCCTGAAGGTTGTTCACGGGATTGGCGGGCTCATCGGCGTACACCATGTGCGACATCACGCCGCGCAGCACGATGGCCTCCTCGGCGACGGCCCGGCCCAGCGCGGTCAGCATCCCGGGGTATTGCCCGGGCGGCACCCCGTTGCGGTTCAGCCCGGTGTCCACCTTGACGGTGACGGTCGCGGTCCGTCCGGTGCGGCGCGCCGCGTCCACCACCTCGTCGAGCTGGCGCTGCGACGACACGGCGATCTGCACGTCGGCCAGCAGCGCGGGCCCGAAGTCGATGCCGGGCGGATGCAACCAGGCCAGCACCGGCGCGGTGATCCCGTCGGCGCGCAGCGCCAGGGCCTCGGCGGCGGTGGCGACGCCCAATTCGGTGGCCCCCGCGGCCAGCGCGGCGCGCGCCGACGGGGTAGCCCCGTGGCCGTAGCCGTCGGCCTTGACCACGGCCATCACCTGGGCGCCGCCGGCCTGTTCGCGCAGCAATCGCACGTTGTGCTCAATCGCGCCCAGGTCCACCAGGGCCTCGGCGAGGAGCCCCGGTGTCAGGGATATCGGCGTTGCGGACACGACCGCCATTCTCCCAGACCGTGCGAATGGGCCGTCGAACGTCGACCTGTCCTGCGGAATTCCGCCCTGGTTGGCCCAAGAAGTCGACGTTCGGCGGCAGGCTTTCAGTGCGCGAAGTG
Source organism: Mycobacterium sp. NGS33 (assembly GCF_059812885.1). NCBI lineage: Bacteria > Bacillati > Actinomycetota > Actinomycetes > Mycobacteriales > Mycobacteriaceae > Mycobacterium > Mycobacterium sp. NGS33. The sequence goes on from NZ_JCALDN010000028.1 coordinate 11,226, forward strand.
CTCGGCGCTGTAGTGCCCGGCCGGCTTGAGCTTGTCCAGCGACGCCAACGCGGTGCGGGCGTCGTCGTGCAGGGCCCGGGCCAGGTCGGCGGACAGGCCCTCGCGGACCACGATGCGCAGCACCGAGATGTCGGTGGCGTTGTCGGGCATCGTGTAGGCGGGCACCTGCCAGCCATATCCGCGCAGCTCGTGGGAGACGTCGAACTCGGTGTAGCCCAGACCGCGCTGCAGCCGGAAGCTGACCACCGGGATCGCCGAGCCGTCCGAGATCAGCTCGCAGTGGTCTCCAACCCGCAGCTGCTCACCGAGCCAGCGCGCGGTCGACGACAGCGTCTGCATCACCTGCGTGTAGCCCTCGCTCCCGAGCCGCAGGAAGTTGTAGTACTGCCCGACGACCTGGTTGCCGGGGCGGGAGAAGTTCAGCGTGAAGGTCGGCATGTCGCCGCCCAGGTAATTGACGTGGAACACCAGGTCTTCGGGCAGGTACTCCTTGCTGCGCCACACCACGAACCCGACGCCGGGGTAGGTCAGGCCGTACTTGTGACCGCTGACGTTGATCGACACCACCCGCGGCAGCCGGAAGTCCCACTTCAGCTCGGGGTGCAGGAACGGCACGACGAACCCGCCGCTGGCCGCGTCGACGTGCACCGGGACGTCCACCCCGCCGCCGGCGGCCAGCTTGTCAAGGGCCGCGCAGATCTCGGCGATGGGCTCCAGCTCGCCGGTGTAGGTGGTGCCCAAAATCGCCACCACGCCGATGGTGTCCTCGTCGACGGCGTCGACGACCTGCTCGGGCGTGATGACGTAGCGCCCCTCCTCCATCGGCAGGTAGCGCGGTTCGACGTCGAAGTAGCGGCAGAACTTCTCCCAGACCACCTGGACGTTGGAGCCCATCACCAGGTTCGGGGTGCGGCCCTTCCAGTCTTTGCCGACCTTCTCGCGCCAGCGCCACTTCATGGCCAGCCCGCCGAGCATGACGGCCTCGCTGGATCCGATGGTGGACACGCCACACGCGCTGGACGGGTCGTCGTCGCGCAGCCCGTCGGCGTGGAACAGGTCGGCCACCATGCACACGCAGCGCTGCTCGATCGCGGCGGTGGCCGGGTATTCGTCCTTGTCGATCATGTTCTTGTCGAACGTCTCGGCCATCAACCGCCCGGCCTGGGGATCCATCCACGTCGTGACGAAGGTGGCCAGGTTCAGCCGAGAGCTGCCGTCGAGCATCAGCTCGTCATGGATGAAGCGGTAGGCGGCGTCGGGATCCATCGACTCGTCGGGCATCCGCAGCGCCGGCACCGGCGCGGTGAACAGGCGACCGGTGTAGGCGGGCGCGATCGAGTGGGCGGGCATGGACGGGTGTTGGGGCACAACGAATCCTCTCTATAGGGCGGCCAGGGCGGCTCTGATGTGCGGCACCATCCGCGATGCCGAGGTGGGCGCGTCGCCGGGGCCCGGGTCGGCGGCCGACAGGGCCGCCGCGCGCGCGTGCACGAAGGCCGCGGCGGCGGCCGCCTCGACCGCCGGCAGCCCGGCGGCCAGCAGCGCGCCGATCATCCCGGACAACACGTCACCGGAGCCGGCGGTGGACGCCCAGGACTGCCCGGCCGGATTGAGATACACCGGGCCGCCCGGATCGGCGATGACGGTGACGTTGCCCTTGAGCAGCACGGTGGCGCCGAAAGCGTCGGCCAGCTTGCGGCACGCGCCCACCCGGTCATCACCGGGCGGGTTACCCGCCAGCCGCGCGAATTCACCCGCATGCGGCGTCAGCACCGTCGGCGCCGCGCGGTTGGCCACCAACTCGGGGTGCGCGGCCAGGATGGTCAGCCCGTCGGCGTCCACGATCACCGGCAGGTCGGTTTCCAGCGCGAACCACAGCGCCGCCGCCCCGACGTCGTCGGTGCCCAGTCCCGGGCCGACGACCCAGGACTGCACCCGCCCGGCCGAGGCGGGGGTGGGCGAGGCGATCACCTCCGGCCAGTGCGCGAGCACCTCGCGGTGCGCGCTGCCCGCGTAGCGGACCATGCCCGAGGTGGCGGCGACGGCGGCGCCGGTGCACAGCACGGCGGCGCCCGGATACGTCGACGAGCCGGCCATCACGCCGGTGACGCCCTGGGAGTACTTGTCGTCGTGGGGCCCGGGCACCGGCCAGCGGGCGGCCACGTCGGCGGCCTCGAACCCCACCAGGTCGGTGTCGGGCAGGTCGAGCCCGATGTCGATCAGCTTCACCCGACCGCAATCGCCCAGCGCGTGCACGGGTTTGAGGCCGCCGAAGGTGACGGTCAGCGCGGCGCGCACGGCGGGACCGGTGATCGCGCCGGTGGCCGCGTCGATGCCGCTGGGGATGTCGACGGCGATCACCGGGATCCCGGCATCGTCGACGGCCGCGAACACCGCGGCGGCGGCGGGCCGCAGCGCGCCCGAGCCGGAGATGCCCACCACCCCGTCGATGACGAGATCGGTTGTCGGTGAGACGGTTTCGACGACGCGACCGCCGGCCTGTCGGAACGCCGCCAGGCCCTTGCGGTGGGTGCGCTCCGGGTTGAGCAGGATAGCGTCGGCGGCCGCGCCGCGCCGGCGCAGGAAGGTGGCCGCCCACAACGCGTCTCCGCCGTTGTCTCCGGAGCCGACGACCGCGCACACACGCCGCCCGGTTACCCCGCCGGTGCGCGCCGCTAACTCACCGATGATCTCGGTCGCCAGCCCATAGGCCGCGCGCCGCATCAAGGCGCCGTCGGGCAGGCTGGCCAGCAGTGGCGCTTCGGCCTGGCGGATCGCGTCTACCGAGTAGTAATGCCGCATCAGAGCCAGATTACGTGGCAGCGTCGCGGGCGCTTGGCGCGCACGGTTTTTCGTTCCTGGCCGGTGCCGACATCAGCTCGGGGTGGCCGGCGGCACGCGGCGGCGCACGATGGCCCGCAGGCGCGCCGGACTCAACTGCCGGCTGCCCTTGGAGCGCGTGCGCGTCATCGGGTAGAAGCACAGGCCGATGAGGATCGAGGTGAAGTGCCCGATCGCGGTGAAGTTCAGCTCGTTGCCCATGGTGATCAGCGGGAAACCGAAGATGACGAACAGCACCCCGAGATAGCCCCAGCGCCACGGCCGGGCGATGTGATAGGTCAGCACGGCCATCACGCCCACCAGGAAATAGCTCACCCCGATGTCGCGGGCGTGCACCAGCCGTTGCGACACGTCGTGTTCCTCGATCGCGAAGTACAGGATGCCTTCGCTGATGTAGGTGGCCAGGATGTGCGAACTCAATCCCACAGTGAGCCAGCGCAGCTGGCCCAGCCAGTGTTCGGCCGGCGCGAGGAACAGGGTGAACAGCAGCAGGTAGGGCTCGAAGTTCTTGCCGTCGATCCACAGCAGGCTGGAGAACAGGACGTCGAGCGGATCCCTGCCCAATTCGTGAATGTTGGTGGAGCGGTGCAGGAGTACCGAATGCAGTTCCCGGCCGGTGAGATGGGTCTGGATGATCGTCGTGATCATCAGCACCAGCAGCCAGCCATAGGTCAGCGGCGCGCTCGTGACGTAATGCCACACCGCCAGCGTCATGCTGCGCACGCGGGAGCGAACCGATGGATGCGCCACCCCTCAACCTTCGCACGCGCGGCGCGGCGCCGGAGGGCTTCGGCGGCAAACACGCCGCCGGCGTCCGGCTACTTCGCGGGCGCGGGGGCCGGTTCCGCCGGTGCGGGCGCCGGTTGCGCCGGCTCGGGCGCGGGCGGCGGTTTCAAATGCCGCCACCAGCAGCCGATGTAGAGAATCATCGAGACCGCCAGCGCCACCAGCACCCAGATGACGACGGTGATGTCGACCCAGCTGCCGAACGGTGGCGAGCCGGGTAGCGCGTTGCGCAACGGCACCACCGCGAACAGCATTGCCGCGTACCAGGTTGTCATCGGCGGCTGAAACGGCCGCCGGTCACGCGCGGTCTGGATCGCGACGACGAGGGCCAGGCTGGCGATCGTGATGAGCACGCCGAGGATGACGATGGCGAACGCCGCAGTGCTGAGCGAGCGCCGCACGTTCAGGCGGTACGGACCGTCGGCCTGGGCCCTGGTGGCCGAGAGCCGCCACCCCGACAGGTGGTCGACGAAGGTGACCGGCACGTGGTCGGGCGCCCGGTCGGTGTCGGGGCCGTAGAAGATCTCGACTTCGATCGGCCCCGAGCGGTATTCGTCGAACGGCCACCGCTCGATCTGGCCGGCGATGGTCAGCGGGACCGCCATCAGCCCGGGCAGCATGCCCTTGGTCCAGGTGTGCCGGGACGGCATGGCCGACGAACGCACCCGCAGGCTCAGATCGTCCTTGAGGTGGTGGGTTTTCGGGTCCAACAACGCCGATCCGGGATTGAACGCCAGGTTGACGGCGAGCACGCTGTTGTTGGACTGGATGTCTTCCACGTTGATGGTCGCCGACGGCCTGTCGCCATCGACCGACGGAGCCGTGACGTCCAGATGCCGTCCGCTGCCGCTTTGCGCGTACATCGCGACCGCCACCACGTATGCCGCGAGGATGAGGACGACAAGACCCACGACGCCGTACTTCGTGCCGGCCGATCGCATACTGCCTCCCGTGGGGACGTAGCCCAACCCACCTGCCGCAAATGCCGCCCCAGGGCAATGTAATGGATCGGCCGCGTGTGCGCCGGTGATACGGCGAAGCGGCGCGAGCTACGCTCGCCTACTCGACGGTGACGGACTTCGCCAGGTTTCGCGGCTTGTCGACGTCGTAGCCGCGGGCCTGCGCCACCGACGCGGCGAACACCTGCAGCGGGATCGTGGACAGCAGCGGCTGCAAAAGCGTTGATACCGCAGGGATTTCGATCAGGTGATCGGCGTAGGGGCGCACGGTGTCGTCGCCTTCCTCGGCGATCACGATGGTGATCGCGCCGCGCGCCTGGATCTCGCGGATGTTGGAGAGCAGCTTGGCGTGCAGGGTCGCGGAGTTCTTGGGGGACGGCATGATGACGATCACCGGCAGGTCGTCTTCGATCAGCGCGATCGGGCCGTGCTTGAGCTCGCCGGCGGCAAATCCCTCGGCGTGCATGTAGGCCAATTCCTTGAGTTTGAGCGCACCTTCGAGGGCCACCGGGTACCCGACGTGGCGGCCCAGGAACAGTACCGTCGGCGACGAGGCGAATTGGTAGGCCAGGGCGGCCACCGGCTTGATCGTCGCGATCACCCGGGCGACGAGGTCCGGCATCGCTTCCAGCTCGTGGTATTCGCGCTGCACCTCGTCGGGGTACTTGGTGCCCCGGGCCTGCGCCAGCGCCAGCCCCACCAGATAGTTGGCGGTGATCTGCGCCAGGAACGTCTTGGTGGAGGCCACCCCGATCTCCGGTCCGGCGCGGGTGTAGAGCACGGCGTCGCACTCGCGCGGGATCTGCGAGCCGTTGGTGTTGCAGATCGCCAGCACCTTGGCCTTCTGCTCCTTGGCGTGGCGGACCGCTTCGAGCGTGTCCGCGGTCTCGCCGGACTGCGAGATGGCGACCACCAGGGTGCTGCGGTCCAAAACCGGGTCGCGATACCGGAATTCGCTGGCCAGCTCGACCTCGACCGGCAGCCGCGTCCAGTGCTCGATCGCGTACTTGGCCAGCAGCCCGGAGTGATACGCGGTGCCGCAGGCGACCACGAACACCTTGTCGATCTCGCGCAGTTCCTGGTCGGACAGGCGCTGTTCGTCCAGGACGATCCGGCCGTCGACGAAGTGCCCCAGCAGGGTGTCGGCGACCGCGGCGGGCTGCTCGGCGATCTCCTTGAGCATGAAGTACTCGTAGCCGCCCTTCTCGGCGGCGGCCAGGTCCCAATCGATGTGGAACTCCCGGTAGGCGCCGGGCCCCAAGTCCTCGTTGCCGTCGAAGTCGGTGATCCGGTAACCGTCGGCGGTGATCACCACGGCCTGGTCCTGGCCGAGTTCGATGGCGTTGCGGGTGTGCGGGATGAACGCCGCGACGTCGGAGCCGACGAACATCTCGCCGTCGCCGATGCCGATCACCAGCGGGGTGGAGCGGCGCGCGGCGACGATGGTGCCGGGGTCGTCGGCGTTGGCGAACACCAACGTGAAGTGGCCGTCCAGCCGGCGCAGCACCGCGAGCACCGAGGCGGCGAAATCGCCCGCGGTGTCGCCGTGCCGATATGCCTGCGCCACCAGATGCACCGCGACCTCGGTGTCGGTGTCGCTGGCGAACTCCACGCCCTGGGCCTCCAGCTCGTGGCGCAGGTTGGCGTAGTTCTCGATGATGCCGTTGTGGACCACGGCGATCTTGCCGGCGGCGTCGCGGTGCGGGTGGGCGTTGCGGTCGGTGGGCCGCCCGTGGGTGGCCCACCGGGTGTGGCCCAGGCCGGTGGTCCCGGTCAAAGACGACGGCGGCATCTGGGCGACCGCCTCTTCCAGGTTGGCCAGCCGGCCGGCGCGGCGGCTGACCGTCAGCGTGCCGTCACCGTTGGCCAGGGCGACGCCCGACGAGTCGTAGCCGCGGTACTCCATCCGGCGCAGCGCGGCCATGACGACCTCGCAGGCGGGCTGCTGCCCGACGTAGCCGACGATTCCGCACATTCTGAACAGGGTAGTGCAGGTGCCGCACCGACCCCGCACTCCGCGGCCGGGATCAGGCCGCCCACCTGCGCAAAAGGCCCGCTGTGACCTTCCTCCATCGCCGCTTCTGGGTTCGCCGCCCCTGGGCGGTGGCCCCGCCCGGTCCATCATTCACTCAATCGCCATAAACGACGGAAATGTTTTTCACCTCATGTATTTGCGACGTTTTCGTGTCGCGGCAACCCCTACGGGACATGCCGCCTTACATTCGAAATGTCAGCAAAGACTGGAGAGGACCGGATCCAGCGAAAGGACGAGCTACTTGAAGCCCGCCCGATCACGATCACACAGCGTATCGACTACAACCCCGTGGTCAACGATGCGCGGTCCGCTTTTTATTGTGCGCAGGCCAAATATTCTGGCTACCTGGGACCACGCTTTTAGCCGAGTCGCGAATTCTGCTCGTCAGTGGTTGTTAACCGGGAATTGTGCAACGGGTCGTATTGAGATGCGTAACTTTCTCCGACCGCCCGCCGGGCGCCATGGGAGGCCATCATGACCGCAGTTCGGTACGACGATGTGGTGCCCGCCCCGGTGGCGCCGGCGCCCAGGCAACCAGCCAAGCCGCGCCGGCAGCCGTCGGCGGGTTCCCCGGACCCCCTGATGGACATGACCACCCGGTTGCTGTCCATCCCGCTGCGCCAGCTCTACGCCGCACTGTGGCGGGTGGGTCTCATCGAGGTCAGGGGCTAGAAAGCGCCCGGTGGGGCCCCGCGCGGCCGGGCCGGCGTTGCTTGTCCCCCGGCGCCCGATTCCGATGCGCTAACGTCGACGCGTGGCCCGCATCCGCAAGCTCGTCGCAGCTCTCAGCCGCCGTGGTCCGCATCGAGTCTTGCGCGGTGACCTGGCCTTTGCCGGCCTGCCCGGGGTGGTGTACACCCCGGAGGAGGGACTGAATCTGCCCGGCGTGGCGTTCGGCCATGACTGGCTCGCCGGTGCGGCCCGGTACGCGAACCTGCTCGAGCACCTGGCGTCGTGGGGCATCGTGGCCGGCGCACCCGACACCCAGCGCGGCGTGGCTCCTTCGGTGCTCAACTTCGCCTTCGATCTGGGCACCGCCCTGGACATCGTGTCGGGCGTGCGCCTGGGCCCGGGCAAGATCAGCGTGCACCCGGCCAAGCTGGGTGTGGCCGGTCACGGCTTCGGCGGCTCGGCGGCGGTGTTCGCCGCGGCCGGGATGCCGGCCAAGCCGGCCGCGGTGGCCGCGATCTTCCCGAGCGTCACCAGCCCGCCGGCCCAGCAGCCGGCCGCGACGCTGAAGGTTCCCGGGGTGATCTTCGCCGCGCCGGGCGATGCGAAAACGCTGAACTCGCACGCGTTGCCGCTGGCCGACGCGTGGGACGCGGCGACGCTGCGCATCGTCAGCAAGGCCGAACCCGGCGGCCTGGTCGAGGGGCGGCGGCTGACCAAGGTGGTGGGCCTGCCGGGCGCGCACCGGCGCACCCAGCGCTCGGTCCGGGCGCTGCTGACCGGCTACCTGCTCTACACCCTGGGCGGCGACAAGACGTACCGCGACTTCGCCGATCCCGACGTGCATCTGCCGGGCACGGACGCCATCGACCCCGAGGCCGGACCGATTCCCCTGGAAGACAAGATCGTCGCCCTGCTGAAGTGAGCATCCCTCGCCTGGGCTGAGCGTCCCGGCCGGCGCGGCAGCGTGGTAAGTGTCATTGATGAGAATCGGGATCGCTCTGAACTATTCGGGCGGCTTTCACGAGGCCGTGGACCGCGTGGTCGAACTCGAGAAGTCCGGCATCGAGGTCGCGGTGGTGGCCGAGGCGTATGCCTTCGACGCCATCAGCCAGCTCGGTTATCTGGCCGCTAAGACCGACACCGTCGAGTTGGCGTCGGGGGTGCTGCCCATCTACATCCGCACGCCGTCGCTGTTGGCGATGACCGCCGCGGGGCTGGATTACGTGTCCGACGGGCGATTTCGCCTCGGCATCGGCACCTCCGGGCCGCAGGTGATCGAGGGCTTTCACGGCGTCCCGTTCGACGCCCCGATCGGGCGTACCCGCGAGATCGTGGAGATCTGTCGCAAGGTGTGGCGCCGCGAACGCGTGCGGTACGACGGCAAGCACTATCAGTTGCCGTTGCCCGCCGACCGCGGAACCGGGCTGGGCAAAGCGCTGCAGCTCATCAATCACCCTGTGCGCGAACGCATTCCGGTCAGTATTGCCGCGCTGGGTCCCAAGAACGTGGAACTCACCGCCGAGATCGCCGAGGGCTGGCAGCCCGTCTTCTACCTGCCGGACAAGGCCGACTCAATCTGGGGCGAGGCGCTGGCGGCCGGCGCCGCCAAGCGGGATCCCGCGCTGGGGCCGCTCGATGTGATGGTGCACGCGTCGCTGGCCATCGGGGAGAACCTCGACGAGCGCCTCGCGTGGGTCAAGCCGCAACTGGGGCTCTACATCGGCGGGATGGGCGCCAAAGGCCGCAATTTCTACCACAATCTGGCGACGCGCTACGGGTTCGGCGAGGTCGCCGACCGCATTCAGGAGCTGTACCTGTCGGGCCGCAAGCGGGAGGCCATCGACGCGGTCCCCGACGAGCTGGTGCGCGGCATGTCGCTGATCGGCCCGCCCGGATACGTCGCCGAGCGTATGGCCGCCTTCGCCGAGTCCGGCGTGACCACGCTGCTGGTGAACCCGCTGTCCACCGACCGCGCCGAATCCATGCGTTTCGTCGAGGAGGCCCTCAAGCTGCGGCCCTGAGCGGTCACTGCCCCGCCTGCGGAAGCTGGTCGGCGGCGATCTCGCACGGTGTTTTTGCCTGGTCGGTCGCGGGCGCCGGCTGCGCGGCGGGCGCGGCCGGAGGCGCGGGGGGCTCGCCCGGCGCCGGGTCGGTCGGGGCCGGGTCGGTCGGGGCTGGGTCGGCCGGGGTCGCGCCAGCCGGGGCTGGGGCCTCGACCGGAGGGATCGACCCGTCGGGTTGCGACTCGGGTGCGTCGACGGGCTGGGCCTGCTCGGCCTCCTCCGTGTCGTCGGCGGGCGCGTCGTCGGCGGCGGTCTTGGCGTCGGTGTCCTCCAGATCTTCAGGGTGGAACGGGTTTTCGTCCACGCCGCCCTCGTCGGGGTCGGTGAAGGGGTCCGCGCCATCCAGCCCGTCGCCCGCCGATCCGATCAGCCCGCCCACCGCATCGACGAGCCGGCCGGCCAGCCCGAGCAGACCTCCGCCGCCGCCGACGCCGCCACCTCCGAGACCACCGCCCAGATCGCCGCCGCCGAGTCCGCCCAGGGCTCCGGTCGGCAGGCCCAGGCCATCGCCGAGTCCGGCGCCCCAGTCGGCGGGAGGCGGCGTTGCGGCGGCGATGGGCGGCGGCGCCGGAGTCACCGAATCCGGTGCGGCGGTGACCGGTACGGGCGCGGCGGTCACCGGGGCGGCGGCCGTCAACGTCGGTGCGGGTTGCGCCGGCGGGGCGAGTGGCGCCGGCGCAGCACCGATCCCGAGATCGCCGGGAAATTCGAACCGCGCCGTCGGGACGGCGGCCATCTTGTCGACAACCATCGCGTAGGACGTGTCGACACCGTCCGAGGCGGCGCGCACCGCGGTCAACCAATCACCGCGAATGTCGTTGTCCACGTAGGGCATTACCTGCTGGCGGACCACGTCGGCCGCGCCGTCCCGGTCCCCGGCCGTGACGGCGGCAGCCGCGGCCAGCCACGCCGGCCGGTGGACGCGCACGCGGTCGTCGACGGCGGTGACGGTCGCCACCTCCGAATCGACCAGGTACCACAGGTTGTCGCGCAGCGACTCGTACCGTTGGGCGGCCGCGCGCAGTTCGGTCGCGACCGCATCCGCGGCGTCGCAGTGCCGCTGCAACAGCTGCACCGCGGCGTCCCCGCCCGGACCCGTCCACGCCGCGGCCAGCTCGGCGACCTGGGCGCGCTGCATCCGCAGCGCTTCGACCGCCACCACGCCCGCCGCCCGCAGCTCCGCGCAGTCGCGGTCCAGCGCGCGCAGGTCCAGGCCATCGGCGCCCGCATACCACTCGCGGACCCGGGCGGGATGCGTTGTCAGATCGGCGTTTTCGTAGCCCAGCGCGTGACACGCCTGCACGTAGGCCTGGGTGTGCTCGACGAAATCACGGCCCTCGGCAAGCCGGGCGGCCACATCCAACCGGTCAGCCATCAGCTAGGCGATCCGCGCCGCGGCATACAGTTCGGCGTCGGCGTAGCGCTCGGCGCTGGACCGCAGCGCGACGGCGATCTCCGCCGACGCGCGCCCCCACTGCGACACCTGCGCCACCAGCCGCGCCACCTCGACGCGCAGGGCGTCGCCGCGGGCGGTGTGCGCGCGCCCCGCCGCGGGCCCGCCGAACGCCAGCCTGGCCAGGTGATCGCTCACAGCGCGGTCGATGAAGTCGGCCGCCATGGCGAATTGATTGGCGACCCGCTGTGTGGCCGGCGCGTCGATCTGGGTGCGGTCGACGGCCACGGATCGTGTTCCCCCAACGGATTTCATGCCTTATCCGACGCCCGCCGGCGCGGTGGGGTTCCGCGGGGTTAGGGGATCTACAGCGCGTCGCTGACCGCTTCGGCGACCCGGGTGGCGATCCGCGCGGCGATGTCCTTTTCCGGCGCTTCCACCATGACCCGGATCATCGGTTCGGTTCCCGAGGGGCGCAACAGGATTCGCCCGGTGTCGCCGAGTTCGGCCTCGGCCTGCCCGACGGCGCTGCGCACCGCGGGCGCGCTGGCGGCGGTGTCCTTGTCGGTGACGGTGACGTTGATCAGCACCTGCGGCAGCGTCTGCATCGCCGAGGCCAGCTCGGCCAGCGACGAGCCGGTCTGCACCATGCGGTTCATCAGCCGCAGGCCGGTGACGATGCCGTCGCCGGTCGAGCCCAGCGCGGGCATCACGATGTGCCCGGACTGCTCGCCGCCCAGGCTGTAGTCGCCGGCCCGCAACTCCTCCACGACGTAGCGGTCGCCAACGCCGGTGGTGCGCACCGCGATTCCGGCCGAGCGCATGGCAAGGTGCAGGCCCAGGTTGCTCATCACGGTGGTGACCAGCGTCTTGGACGCCAGCTCGCCGGCCTCGTGCATCGCCAGCGCGAGCACCACCATGATGTGGTCGCCGTCGACCAGGTTGCCTCCCGCGTCGATGGCCAGGCAGCGGTCGGCGTCGCCGTCGTGCGCCAGGCCGAGGTCGGCGCGGTGCGCGACGACGGCCGCGCGCAACGCATCCAGATGCGTCGACCCGCAGTTGTCGTTGATGTTGAGGCCGTTGGGGTCGGCGTTGATCGCGATCACCCGCGCTCCGGCCGCGCGGTAGGCGCGCGGGGCCACCGCGGACGCGGCGCCGTGGGCGCAGTCGACCACCACGGTCAGCCCGTCGAGGCGCAGGGTGCTGGCTTTGCTCAGGTGACGCAGGTAGCGGTCGTCCGCGTCCTCGGCGTCGATGACGCGTCCGATCCCGGCGCCGACCGGACGCGGTCCGGGATCGAGGTCGAGCAACCCCTCGATCTGGTCCTCGGTGGCGTCGTCGAGCTTGTGACCGCCGGGGCCGAAGATCTTGATGCCGTTGTCGGGCATCGGGTTGTGCGAGGCGGAGATCATCACGCCGAAGTCGGCGTCGTAGGCGCCGGTCAGGTAGGCGACCGCGGGGGTGGGCAGCACCCCGACCCGCAGGGCGTCGACGCCCTGACTGGTCAGCCCGGCGATCACGGCGGCCTCCAGCATCTCGCCGCTGGCCCGCGGATCGCGGCCGATCACCGCGACGCGGCGGCCCGGTGCCGGGGCGCTCGCGAGGTGGCGCGCCGCCGCGGAACCCAGCGCCAGCGCCAGTTCGGCGGTCAACTCGCGATTGGCGACCCCACGGACACCGTCGGTGCCGAATAGTCGACCCATGCGAACAAACCTCTCACAGTTGTCGGGCTTGCACCTAACGTGCCCGTTCCTTTGTGAATGAAAACGGGCACGTCGGGGCGCAGACACGCCGCGACCGGCCACAACTTGTGCACCGCGATGCCAAGTTGTGGCCGGATAGCGATCGCTCGATCAGCGCTTGCTGTACTGAGGCGCCTTGCGGGCCTTCTTCAGGCCGTACTTCTTGCGCTCGGTGGCACGCGGGTCACGCGTGAGGAAGCCCGCCTTCTTCAGCGGGGGCCGGTCCTCGGGCTGGGCCAGGATCAGGGCCCGCGCGATGCCCAGGCGCAGCGCGCCGGCCTGGCCGGACGGGCCGCCGCCGTGCAGCAGCGCGTAGATGTCGAAGCTGTCCACCCGGTCGACGGTGACCAGCGGGGCCTTGATGAGCTGCTGGTGCACCTTGTTGGGGAAGTAGGCCTCGAGGGTCCGGCCGTTCAGGTTGAACTTGCCGGTGCCGGGCACCAGGCGCACCCGCACCACGGCCTCCTTGCGGCGGCCGACGGTCTGGATGGGCCGGTCGAAGACGAAGGACTCGGCCGGCGCGGCGCTCTCAGCGGCCTCGACGGGGGCTTCGGTCACCTCGGCGGCGGTTTCCTCGACGGTCTCTGCGACTTCTGGGGTGTCCGGGGTTTCCGGGTTTTCCAGGGCCTCGGTCGTTTCGGTCACTGGGCCACCTGCTTGATCTCGTACGGAACGGGCTGTTGTGCGGCGTGGGGGTGCGTCGGGCCGGCGTAGACGTGCAGCTTGCGCGCGATCTGGCGGGCCAGCTTGTTCTTGGGCAGCATGCCGACGATCGCGTCCTCCACGACACGGTCGGGGTGCTTGTCCATCAGCTCGCGGATGGTTCGGCTGCTCAGACCGCCGGGATACCCCGAGTGGCGGTAAGCCAGCTTCTTGTCCAGCTTCTGGCCGCTGAAGGCGACCTTGTCGGCGTTGATGACGATGACGAAGTCACCGCCGTCGACATTGGGGGTGAACGTCGGCTTGTGCTTGCCGCGCAGCAGGGTGGCTGCCGCGACGGCAAGGCGGCCAAGCACCACGTCCGTGGCGTCGATGACGTGCCACGACCTCGTGGTGTCACCCGCCTTTGGCGTGTACGTAGGCACAGCGCTTACCTTCTCTTCTTCTCGAGGTGGATCCCGGTATGACCCGGGGGCCGGTCAGGCGTTCGCGGTAAGGGCTTGGTCTCGGCGACCGACATTGACCCGAGGCCCCGGCGTACCGCACGCCAACGGAGCAGCTTACCGACCGCCATCCCCGCAGGTCAAAATGACTGTGTGGTCCCGACGGCTCTCCCCCGCCAGGACCACACAGTCTCACGGCGCGGCGAGGACCGCGCAGTGTCCCTTCGGCCGCTACCGCGCCCAGACGCCGGCGGCCCGGCGGTCGGCGTTGGCCACCTCTTCGGCACCGTCGCGCACCGCATTTCCCAGCTCGGCCAGTATCTCGTTGAGCGCGGTCGCCGACTGATGCCATGTCAGCTGTTCGGCCTGGTAGGCGGCGGCCGCTTCACTGGTCCAGAGCTGCCGCAGCGGTGCGATCTGCGAGCTCAGCTCGTCGAGCGCGGCGTTGAAGCGGGCCGAGGTGGCATGGATCTCCTGCCGCACGGAGTGCTCGATTTCGCCGAAGTTATAGGAAAGCACCGGTTCCACGGGGATCCTCTCTCGTCACAGGTCTGCGCCGGCGGCGGCGATGTGGTGTGCGTGGTTTTGGCCGGCCTCCTGCAGGGTGGCGGCGTTGTGCCGGATGGTGTCCGCGATCGCGCTCAGCGCGTGATAGAGCCTCAGCGACTCGGCGTTCCAGCGCTCCATCACGTCCTTGAAGCGCGCGGCCGCGAGCCCGCCCCAGGCCGATGGCGGCACGCCGTTCATGCGGCCGACGAATGCCTGCAGCATCGCCCTGATTTCCTCGTTGCGGGCGTCGGTGGTACCCGCCACCGACCGCATCAGGTCGAAGTCGGTGCTCAGTGCGTTAGCAGACATACCAATTTCGACCCGCGCGGCGGTCCTTCGGTTCCCTCGAGTTTTCAACCGATCGCGTGAGCCGATCGCACCGCCCGTTCGCAGGCATCGCGGACCGGGCCTTCGTCGCCGGCGCGGCTCTGGCAACCGATGCTGATCCGGACCGGGCCGTCCAGCAGCACGGTCCATCGCACGTGATGGCCGGCGCGCACCTCGCGGTACGTCACGGCCGGTCGGCCGGCGCTGGTCGTGGACGGATTGAAGTCGACGAAGACGCCGGGGGGCTCGGTGTCGATCGCGCGCTTCAACCGCTCGGCGGTGCCGCTTAGTGTGTCGCCCGCAACCGGGGACTGGGTGATGTGCAAGGCGACTTCGGGATCCGTCGGGGACGTGACCTGTACGCGTGCCGAGCCCGGTCCGCTGATCACCCGTTGCGTCGACCAGGTCGCCGGGACCGACACCGCGACCCGGCCTTCCACCAGAAAGGCCGTGGGCGCGGTCTCCACCGGTGTGGGGGCCACCACGCCGGGCCGGCCCATGGTCGCCGCCATCGGCGCCGCCGCGGCGACCACCACCACGGCCGCCCCGAGCGCGCTCAGCGCCCGACCGCGCCATCGGGCGGCGCCGGCGGGTGTGGCGCCCGCAGGCGCGGGACGGGCGGGCCGCGCGAGTTGAGCCAGCCGGATGTCGTTGAGCTCGAGCGTATTTGGGCTGCTCTGTCCGCAGCCGCGCACCGCGGCGGCGATCAGCGTCGCCAGCGCCGACGCGCCGGGGACGGTGCTCGGCGTGTCGATCAGCACCGAGGCGGGAGACATCCCGGCGACGATGCCCGCGACGTCGCGGGCCACGGATCGCGGTTCGGCGTTACGCGGCACGGCGGTGACCTCGCCCGTGGTGATCGCCACCAGTCGCTCGGCGATTTCAATCACCGCGGTCGCGTCCCGTGCGGCACTGGACGCCCGCATCAGCAGCGCCGTTCGCGTCCGCGTCCGCACCTCGCCCGCGACGGCGGCACCGGCCGCGCGCAGCACAGCCACGCGCGCGGCCGACCACCACGACGGATGAACGACGACCAACGCCCCGCAGTGCCCGCGGATTGCCGATCGCAGCGCCGTTTCCCACAGCGCCTCGACGGCTACCGGGCGCTCCCCCACCAGCGCCACCTGGTCGTCTATCGCATCCAGCGCGGCCTGGACGGTGTCGGCCAGCTCAGTGTCGGCGACCGTGTTTGTGGCGCAACACAATCGGCGGATCACTCCGGGGCCGGCTTCGACGATTGCTGCGTGCCCGCTCACGGTGGGGTCCAGGCAACCTGGATGAGCTCTTCGTCACCGGCCCGCGTGGTCAGCACGCCGCGGCCCGGCGGCAATCGCAGCGGCTGGGTGGAACCGAACGATCCACCGTCCGCCGGGCATCCGCTCATCATCAGCGACATGCAGCCGAGGTCGCGTAGGGTCGCCAGTAGCGGCTCGAACATCGCGCGCTCGACGCCACCGCTGCGGCGGGCAATGACCAGATGCAATCCCAGATCTGCTGCGTAGGGCAAGAATTCGACGATCGGCCCGAGGAGATTGCCCGCCGGCGTGGCGACCAGGTCGTAGTCGTCGACGACGACGTAGAGGTCCGGTCCCGACCACCAGGCGCCACTGCGCAATTGGGCCTGGCTGGCGCCGGGCGGCGGCATCCGCGCCTGCAGCGACTCGAGCAACTCGGGCAGCACCACGGCCAGGGCGGCGGGCGACATGGCATAGCCGCTGAGATGCTCCGACTCGACGACACCAAGCAGGGTACGGCGAAAGTCGACGACCAATAGCCGGGCTTGCGTGGGCGTCGTCGTTCGCACGATTTCTCGGCACAACGTCCGAAGCGTCGCGGTCTTGCCGCACTCGTTGTCGCCGAGCACGAGCAGATGCAGTCGCTGCGCGAAATCCATTGGCACTGGGTCCAATCCCCGCTCCCGCAGGCCGAGCAGCATGGGCATCCCCGACTCGGGATTCGATCCGCGCACCATATCCTCGTAATTCACGCCCTGGGGCAGCAGCGGAATGGACGGGGCGGCCGATTCACCGGCGGGAACCTCGGCAACAGGCGTGGCTATCACCATGTGCAGGCCCTCCGGGGAAAGGCCACGACCGGGCCTGTCGCGCGGCACATGCTGCGCGGCCTTGCGATCGATTTCGGAGTCCGCCGGGTCGCCCAGCCGTAGCTCGATGCGAGTGCCGATCTGGTCCCGCAACGAAGGCCGCAGTTCCGCCCACCGCGTCGCCGACAACACCAGGTGCACCCCGAACGACAGCCCTTGAGCCGCAATCGCGGTGATCGACTCCTCGAGCGCGTCGAATTCTTGGCGCGCGCTCCCCCAGCCGTCGATGACGAGGAACACGTCACCGAACCGATCTTCGTTCATTCGCCCCTGGCGGTATTGGGCGATCGAGGCGATGCCATCCTCCCGGAACACCGCTTCCCGGTGACGAATGACCGCCTCGCATTCGGCGACGATCCGGCCGGCCAGACGGGGTTCCGCGCGTCCGGCGACCGCGCCCACATGCGCCAGGGTATGCACCGTCGACAGCGCCCCCCCACCGAAATCCAGGCAGTAGAACTGCACCTGGCCGGGGTCGTGCGTGGCCGCGAGGGCCGTGATGAGGGTGCGCAGCGCCGTCGACTTTCCGGCCTGGGGCGCGCCGACGACCGCCACATGGCCTGCGGCCCCGGACAAGTCGACCATCAGCGGTGTCCGGCATTGATCGAAGGGACGGTCGACGGTGCCGATGGGCACCGTCAGGCCTGCAGGGAGGCACTCGGCGTCGGCCAGCACGGTCTGCAGCGCCGGTGCCGGTCCCAGCGGGGGCAGCCAAACCCGGTGGGCGAGCGGACCGCGGCCGGACAGCCGGTCCAGGACGGCGTGCGAGACGCTCCGCTCGGGCCTCCCGGGTGTCTCGACGTTCCGGCTGACGGCACCGGTGACCCTGGTGCTGAACACGCGCACCGTGCCGGCCGCGGCGGGAATGCGGGATGGCCTGTGCGCGGGCAGCGGCGCCGAAACCGAGGCGGCCTGGAAGCGAACCGGTTCGCCGCCGCCTGCCCGTAAAAAGCCGCCGCCGGGGTCGCTCGGCAACCGGTATGCGTCGAGATTGCCCAGCAGGGTTTGGGATTCGGCGGCCGACAGCGTCTTGAGGCAGAGTCGATACGAGAGGTGGGCGTCCAGTCCGCGTAGCCGGCCCTCATCGAGGCGCTGGCTGGCCAGCAGCAGGTGTATGCCCAGCGACCGGCCGACACGGCCGATCGCGACGAACGTGTCGGCGAAATCGGGTTGTTGGCTGAGCAATTCGGAGAACTCGTCGACGATGATGAACAGTGCGGGCAGCGGGGTCAACGCCGCGCCGGCCGCCCGCGCGCGTTCGTATGTCGTGACGCTGTCGCAGCCCGCGGCGCGCAGCGATTGCTGACGACGGTTCATCTCACCGGCCAGGGCGTCGCGCATCCGGGCCACCAGCGGCGCGTCGTCGGCCAGGTTGGTGATCACCGCCGACACGTGGGGGGCGTTCGCATAGTCGAGAAAGGTTGCGCCGCCCTTGAAGTCGACGAGCAGTAGGTTGAGCGCCTCCGGCGAATTGTGGGCCATCATGCCCAGCGCGATGGTGCGCAACAGCTCCGACTTGCCCGACCCGGTGGCGCCGATGCACAGCCCGTGTGGGCCCATCCCACCTTCGGCCGGTTCCTTGATGTCCAGCTCGATGGCGGCGCCCTGCACAGTGGTTCCGATCGGTACGCGAAGGCGGTCGCGGTGTCGCTGGCGGCGCCACAGCGCGGCCGGGTCGAAACGGTCAAGGTCCGAAAGCCCCGCCAGCTCCGCCCATGTGGGGTGCGAACCCCTCGTCCCGGCCGTGCTCGGGTGGTATCCGGCCAGCCGGCGGGCGCAAACCAGCGCCTCGATGGGCGACATTTGGTCGGGGCACAGTCCCGGAGGGGCTGGCGTCGAGATGACTAGCGGTGCGCCCTCGCAGGTGTTGCCCACGCCGAGGGTGGTCGCGCCGCTGATCGGGTCGATGGCGTCGGCCAGATCGGTGACCACCACCACGTTGGGGCCCTGCACCGCGGCCAGCGCGCGCCGCGCCGATGCCGGGTCGGGATAGACCATCCGCACCGGACCCAGCGCATCGGCATCAACCGGATGCCGGTTGTGCGGCAGCCATTTCAACCACTCCCACTGATCGCGGTTCTGCTCGTCGACGGCGGCGGCGATCAGCACTTGATCGGGTGCATGCAGCACCGCGAGCTGGCAGACCATGGCTCGCAGGAGCCCGCGTACTTCGCCCTGGTCGCCGTCGATCCGCAGGGGTGACCCGCCCAGCAGGTCGATCGTGGCAGGCGCCCGGATGGTCGCGTGCGCATCCAGGAAGCGCCGAAGTGCGACGGCGGTGACCGGATCGCGGCGATCCTGCGGGGGCAGGGGCGGGGCGACCAATCGGCGAGCGAGTGGCTGAGGGCCGACGCCCACCCGCACGAGGCCGAAGCCGGCGCCGGCCGGGCGGCGTTCCCACATGCGCGGACCGCCGATCAAGGTCCACAGCGTGTCGGGGTCCGGATGGTCCCGAATGGCCGAATTGTGCTGCGCCAGGGCGACTTCGAACAGGTCCTGACTCAGACCGCTCAGGTAGTCGAGGTAGTGGTCGCGGTCGGCGTCGATCCCACCGCCGCGCCGGCGGGCGCCACCGGTCAGCCCGGTCACCACGGTCGAAACCAGCATCATCGCGGGAAATGCCAGAAACATGGGGTTGCGCGCCAGCCCATTCCCGGCGCCGGACACCGCGGCCATGAGACCGATGCACACCAGCGAGAGCACCACCGGAATCAGCCGCAGCGCCAGGCCCGACGATGGCGGGGACGGCAGGTCCGGCGGCGCGTCGACAACGATCTGCGCACCGGGCGGCTGTGGCACCGCCGCCAAACTCTGGGCCATCTCGTCCCCTTCCGGTGCGACGACGGTAGGTAGCACGGACATCGACGACAAGTCACCTGTGGACAGCCGCACACCGGTCCCTTCGAATCTGGTTATGTTCTCCGTCAATCCGACCGAAGGGTCCGCTGTTGCCTGCAATCGATACCGGGCTGCGGCGCGTCCGCGTGCACTGGGACACCACCGCCGTCGACGTCGCCCTGCCCGCCGGAATCCCTGTCGCCGTGTTGCTTCCGTCGGTCGTCGACATCCTCGGTGTCGGCTGCCCCGACGGTGACGGCGCGCGCTACCGGCTGTCGGCGCCCGGCGCGTCCGCGTTGGATCCGTCGATGACGCTGGCCCAGCATGGCATCGGTGACGGCGCGATCCTGGTGCTGACCCGCAGCGCCTCGCCGTTGCCCGGCCCCCGTTACGTCGACGTCGCGGACGCGGTCGCGGCCACACTCGACGCGGCCACCGAGCCGCGCGGGGGGACTTCGCGCCGGCGCGCGGTCCGGTCGATCGGCGCGGCGGGGGCAATGCTCTCAACGGGAGTCGGAGCGTTGACAATCCTGCGTAATGCGTTCGGCACGAACGTGCCCCGGGATTCGGCCACCACCGTCGCGTTGCTGTCGTCGGGCGCGCTCGCCCTGGGACTGGCGGCCCTCGCGCACCGCGGCTATGGAGACCGGACCGCCGGACTGGTGCTGAGCGCGATCGCGACCGCGTTCGCCGGGATCGCCGGCTTTGTGGCGGTGCCGGGCGCACCCGGCATTCCCAATGTCTTGCTGGCCGCAGCGGCGGCCGGGGTCGTCTCTGTTGTGGCGATGCGTGTATCGGGTTGCGGTGCGGTCACTTTGACGTCGGTCTCGTGCTGCGCCGTAATGATCGCGGTGGCGGCATTGGCGGGTGTGATCAGCGGGGTGCCATTGGGCGCCGTCGCTTCGGCGGCGGGGCTGGTGTCCCTCGGCCTGCTTCCGGTGGCGCCGCGCGCAGCGATCGCAGTGGCGGGGTTATCGCCGCGGCTGGGGACATCGGAGGAGACACAGGCCGATCCGAGCCGAGCCGCGGTCCATCGCCAAGCGGTTCGCGCCGATACCTGGCTGACGGGCCTGCTGGCCGGATTGTCGGTATCGGCCGCCGCCGCCGCGGTCGTCACCGTGCTTGCCGGGCCGCCGCGCCCATCGTGCACCGCGTTCGGCGCGCTCACCGCCGCGCTGTTGCTGTCCCGCTCGCGGTCCACCGACATCGGAAGGATGCTCGTCTTTGCGATCAGCGGACTAGTCGTTGCCGCAACGACCTTCGGTATGGCCGCCGCGCGTGCAGCGGTGCACGGCCCCTGGCTCACGACCGCAACGACGGCCTCCGTCGTCGCGGCGATGTATGTCGGTTTCGTCGGGCCCACGCGGCCCGCCTCGCCCATCCTGCGCCGGAGTGCCGCCCTAGCGGAATGGCTGGGAATGGCCGCGATGGTTCCGTTGACCTGTTGGATATGTGGAATCTACGGCGCGGCCCGCGGTGTGAGCCTGCCATGGTGAGCCGCCGGACCGGCCGCCTGGTTGCGGTGTCAGCCCTGACGCTGGCGATCGCGTGCGGAACCCCGACGGCGCAAGCCGTTTCGCCCCCCGACGTCGACGACAGGTGGTTGCCCAAGCCGGCACGCCCGGCGTCTCCGTGGCCGACCACGCAACGCGAGGTTTGCGCCACGATGACCACCGACTCGGGACCGGCCCGCGACCGGCCATCCAATCTTGGCGACCTGTCGGCGGTGTGGCAGCTCAGCCGCGGCGCCGGACAGCGGATCGCGGTCATCGACACCGGGATCTCGCGACATCGGCGGCTGCCGGATGTGGTCCCCGGCGGTGATTACGTGTCCACCGGCGACGGCACCCAGGATTGCGACGCGCACGGCACACTGGTGGCCGGAATCATCGCGGCCACACCCGATTCCAAGTCCGACAGATTCAGCGGGGTGGCGCCCGAGGCCACATTGATCAGCATTCGGCAGTCCAGTGCGAAATTCGCCCCGACCGGTGACCGGTCCCGAATCGGGATGGGTGACGTCGACACCATGGCGAAGGCCGTCCGGACGGCCGCCGACCTGGGCGCCTCGGTGATCAACATCTCGTCCGTCGCATGCACACCGGCGGCGTCGGCGCCCGACGACCGCGCGCTGGGTGCCGCACTGGCGTACGCCGTCGACGTCAAGAATGCCATCGTCGTCGCCGCGGCGGGCAACACCGGTGGCGCCGGACAGTGCCCACCCCAACGTGGCGACGCCACCTGGCAGACGCTCACGGTCACCGTCAGCCCCGCCTGGTACGACGACTACGTGCTGACCGTCGGGTCGGTGAATGCCGACGGAACCGCCTCGCCGTTCACCCTTGCCGGTCCCTGGGTCGATGTCGCCGCGCCGGGCGAGGCGGTGGCGTCACTCGCGCCGGAGCCGGTGTCCGGCACCAGCTATGCCGCGCCGGTGGTCAGTGGGGTGGCCGCGCTGATCCGCGCCCGCTTTCCGGCGCTGACCGCGCGCCAGGTGATGCAGCGCATCAAGACGACGGCGCGCCATCCGGCCGCCGGGTGGGATCCTCTCGTCGGTAACGGCACCGTTGACCCGCTCGCCGCGGTCACCGTCGGCACCGCTGCTCCCGCCGACGGTCCCCACCCATCCGCGGCGCCCGTGCCGATCACCGCGCGCCCGCCGCTCCCGCCGCGCGATTCCCGCGCCCGGGACACGGCGCTGCGTGGCGCCGCGATCTGCCTGGGCGCGCTGGCGGTCGCGGTGGCCGCCGGGGCCGCCAGGACTCGCCTACGGCGAGCCCGTGACCGCGTCCCGGGCGATTGATGCGCTCTGTCGGCTCAGCTCCGGACCGGCCGGCAACAGCGTGAGCAGCGGCCACGGCGCCGGGGACGCGTCCGTGAGACCGAGGTCGCGGGCGGCGTCGTCGTCGTGAACGGCGAACCGGACTCCGGTGTCGCTGATCAGGTAGCGGGTGCCGGCGTTGCCGCCCGCCCGCACGTAGGCGCTTCGGCCGGCCGGAACGTACGCGGCGTCCAGCGCGGGGCCGTTGCCGTCGGCCTGCGCCAAGGCCACCGGTGCCCGGCCGGTCGGGACCGGTAGCCGGCTTTCGGCCAGGAACATGACGTCGGCTTGGCCGGTCTTCGCCTCCTCCCAGCCGGCGCACAGCGTGCCGGCGGGTGCTGCGAGCGAGGGCGCCCGGTCGGGAAAGAGGGCAACCGGGAGCTCGGCGGCGACGGGAGCGGCCCGGATCGCGTCGGGGGCGACCGAGACGGCGTTGGTCGTTCCCTGTGGGTTGCCGAAGCGCAGCAGGTCGGCGGCGACCTGGCCGATGCGTTGCACCCCGGTGGCCAGCACCGCGTAGTACTCGTCGCCGTCGGCGCGTGTGATGCGAAGCACACTGCCGACGGGAAATCCGGGCATTCCGGGCGTCGCGGCGCCACCGCCGCGGATTCGCGGAAGCGTGATCGGGGGCGCTTCGGGCACGGCGTTCAGCAACGCTTGCGAGACGATCACCGGCGCCCGCCGCTCGAGGCGCAGCGCGCGCAAAACAGCAGCGTCGTCGAGGTCCACCAACGCGCGGTGGCCGTGGTAGAGCAAGTAGGCCGGCGAATCCGCAGCGGCAGCCACCAGGAGGGCATCTCCGCCGGGCACCCGATGCACCGGCGGCGCCTGGGAGCGCAGCGTGATGACGACGGTCGTGGCGGTGCTAGCGCCGGTGCTAGCGCAGATCAACCAATCCGTATCGTCCGGGGACAGCGGCCTGCCGAGAAATTGCGGCGCGCCCGGAATGCCCAGCAGCGGACCGCGTTTGGTGGCGCTCAGGTCGGATTCGGTAACCGGCCGGGGGTCGGCGGCCGTCGCCGCGATGAGCCGGGCCGAGGCCAGGTTGAGCACCGGATGCCAGACGTCGCCCACACGGACAAACAGCGCCCCGGATTCTCGGCTCACCACGATCTGCTCGCGGTCGAGCGCTATGTGTGGTCGCAGGACGGCCAACAGCGCGCAGCCGGCCACGGCGACGGCGGTCACCACGCAACCGGACAGCAGCGAGGCCCGGTGCGCGCGAGAGCCGGACCCGGCCGCCGCAATGTCCTCGCCCACCAACGCGCTTTCGATGCGACGCAGCAAATACCGGTAAGCGCTGACGTGTAGCCACGTGGCGGGCGGACGCGGCACGAGTTCTCCTCATCCTATGAATCCGTCGACGCCCACGCTAAGCCGCCGTTTCCCGCCGTCAGCGCGGTTATCCACAGGTCGCCGGGGTTTCGACGCACCAGAAATTGGGTAAAATCGCCCGGTGAAAACTCGCCGCACACGTACCCCTCGGGCGGGCACCGCGCGGTCAGCGGGCCGGTTGATCGGCCTGGGCGCGTCCGCCCTGGTTATCGCCGCTGGCCTGCTCGCAAACCCCGCCGTGGCACCCAAAGCCTCCGCCTTCGACTGCCCTGACGTCGAAGTCATCTTCGCCCGGGGCACCAACGAACCCACCGGCCTGGGCCGGGTCGGCGACGCCCTGGTGGACTCGCTGCGCCAGCAGACGGGCTTGAACATCCTGCCCTACGGGGTGAACTACGCCGCCAGCAAGCTGCAGCTGCACGGCGGCGACGGCGCCAACGACACCATCGACCGCGTCAAGAAGAGCGTGGAAACCTGCCCGAACACCAAGATCGTGCTGGGCGGCTACTCCCAAGGCGCGTCGGTGATGGACATCGTGGCCGGCGTCCCGATCGGCGGCATCAGCTGGGGCAACACCCTGCCCGTGCAATACGCCAACAACGTCGCCGCCGTCGTGACCTTCGGTGACGTGGCCGACCGCGCCGGAGGGTCGCTGCCCACCAAGAGCGCGCTGCTGGGCTCCAAGGCCGCCGACTACTGCAACCCCAACGACCCGATCTGTCACGCGGGCGAGGGCAACGAATGGAGCGGGCACACCGAGGGCTACGTCCCCGTCTACACCACGCAGGCGGCGTCGTTCGTCGCGCAGAAGCTGGCGGCCGCCGGCCTCGGACAGCAGTCGCCCGCCTTCGGTCCGCCGCTGGGCCCCGGCTACGGCCCGCAGCAGCCGGGCTACGGCCAGCAGTCGCCGGTTAACGGGCAGACCCCCGGTTCGGGCCCGTCGATTCACGACGGCGGTCCGGGGCCCGCAACCGGTCCGGTCGTCCCGACCACGACCGCACCGCAAGCACCTCTCGTCTAAATCGTTACCGTCGGGTTATCAACGCCCCCTTAACATCGCTGTGTGAGGCTTATCCCGTTAGGGCTGGGCATCGGAATTGGCGCGACGGGCGCGTTATTGATTGCCCCCCAATTGATTCCGCATGCGTCGGCGTCATGCCCCGGCGTTGAAGTGGTGTTCGCCCGCGGCACCGATGAACCGCCCGGTGTGGGCAAGGTAGGCGGTGCGTTCGTCAGCTCGTTGCGCGAGCAGACTCGCAAAAGCGTTGGTGCATATGGGGTGAACTACCCGGCAAGCAAGGACTTTCTGGCCGCCGCCAACGGCGCCAATGACGCCAGCACCCACATCCAGCAGATGGCCGCCAACTGTCCCGGCACCAAACTGGTGCTGGGCGGGTACTCGCAGGGCGCCGCCGTCGTCGACATCGTCACGGCGGCACCGGTGTCCGGCCTCGGCTACCGCCAGCCGCTGCCGCCCGCGGCCGCCGATCACGTCGCCGCGGTCGCCCTGTTCGGCAATCCGTCCGGCCGGGCGGGCCAACTGATGAGCGCCCTGTCCCCCAACTTCGAGGGCAAGACCATCGACCTGTGCAACCCCGGCGACCCGATCTGCTCGTCGGGCCTGCAGTGGAGCTCGCACCTGAGCTACGTGCCCAGATTGACCAACAAGGCGGCGACTTTCGTGGCGGCCCGGGTCTAGCGCGAACGAATGTCGCGGGTGATCAGATTGCGCGCCGCCAGCTGGTCATCCGGCGGGTAGTCGACGGCGACCAGCGACAACCCGTGCGCGGGCGCGGCGGCGAAGTCGCTGGATCGCTCTGTCGCGCTCAGCAATTCGCGGCAATACGAAACGGGCCGGCGGTGCTCGCCGACGGCCAGCAACGCACCGACCAGCGAGCGCACCATCGACCAGCAGAACGCGTCGGCGCTGACCTGCGCGGTGATCAGGTCGCCGTCGCGGGTCCACTCCAGGCGCTGCAGTTCGCGAATGGTGGTGGCGTTCTCGCGATGACGGCAGAACGCGGCAAAGTCGTGTAGCCCCAGCAGGTCTCGTGACGCGGTCGCCATCGCCTCGACGTCCAGCGGACGCGGCCAGGCGGTGACGTAGCGGGCCTGCAGCGGCTGCACGCCCCAGGGCGCCGTCGAGAGCCGGTACACGTAGTGCCGGCGCAGCGCCGAGAACCGGGCGTCGAAACCCGCCGGGGCGCGGGTGATGTCGACGACGCGGACGTCGGTCGGCAGGAACCGGCCCAGCCGGCGCAGCAGCGGCAAAAACTCGGGCTCACCGATCTGCGGTGCGCGCGGGTAGGCGTTGGGCAGCGCGGCCAGCGGCACGTCGACGTGGGCCACCTGCCCGGTGGCATGCACGCCGGCGTCGGTGCGTCCCGCCGCGCGCAGGCGCACCGGCGTGCGAAACACCGTCGTCAGCGCCTCGTCGAGGATCCCAGCCACGGTCCGCTGGCCGGCCTGAGTGGCCCAGCCCGCGAAACCTGTTCCGTCGTAGGCGATATCGAGCCGCAGACGGACCTGAGAGTCCGGGTCGCTAACTCTCGTCAGCCTCGTCAGCCTCTTCGGCCTTCTCGGCCTCGGCCCGCGCCTCGATGGCCTCGTCGTGCTTTTCCTCGGCGGCGGCCTCGGCCTCCGTGGCCTCCGAAACCTCGGGTGTCTCCGTGGCCTCGGTCTCGGTCGCCTCCTCGGCCGTCGGGCCGACGGCTTCCTCGGGTTCGACGGCCGCCTGAGGCGCCGCCGCCGCGGCGACCGGGGCGTCGGACTTCTTGGAAGCCTTCACCCGACGGGCCCGGTCGGCCTCGGAGGTGACGGTCTTCTCCCGCACCAGCTCGATCACGGCCATGGGCGCGTTGTCGCCCTTGCGCGGCTCGACCTTGATGATGCGGGTGTAGCCGCCGTTGCGGTCGGCGTAGAACGGGCCGATCTCCGCGAACAGGGCGTGCACCACGTCCTTGTCGCGGATCTTCTTCATCACCTCACGACGGTTGTGCAGCGCACCCTTTTTCGCGTGCGTGATCAGCTTCTCCGCGTAGGGCCGCAGCGCCCGCGCCTTGGGCTCGGTCGTCTTGATCCGGCCGTGCTCGAACAGGGAGGTGGCCAGGTTGGCGAGAAGCGCCTTCTGGTGCGAAGACGACCCGCCGAGGCGAGGTCCCTTGGTGGGCTTGGGCATTGCGACTATCTCCTCATCGGGGGCCGGCCCCCGTATCAGGTAGGGCCGGGACGGACTTTCGTCGGTTGTGTCCGGTTCCTCAGCGGCCGCTGCACGGCCGCATTGTCACCGGACGGCTCTTAGAGCTGTTCGGTTTCGGCGTAGTCCTGGTCGTCGTAGGACGCCTCGGACGACCAGGTGCCGGTGGCGACGTCGTAACCCGCGACCTGCGAGGGGTCGAAGCTCGGCGGGCTGTCCTTGAGCGACAGGCCCAGCTGGTGCAGCTTGACCTTCACCTCGTCGATGG
Organism: Mycobacterium sp. NGS33; assembly: GCF_059812885.1. Lineage (NCBI taxonomy): Bacteria > Bacillati > Actinomycetota > Actinomycetes > Mycobacteriales > Mycobacteriaceae > Mycobacterium > Mycobacterium sp. NGS33. The sequence goes on from NZ_JCALDN010000028.1 coordinate 38,258, forward strand.
ACTTCTGCCCGAAGTTACGGATGTCGAGCAGGTCGGACTCGGTGCGGCTGACCAGCTCGCCGACGGTGTGCACACCCTCGCGCTTGAGGCAGTTGTAGGACCGCACGGTCAGGTCCAGGTCGTCGATCGGCAGGGCGAACGACGCGATGTGGTCGGCCTCGGCCGGCGACGGCCCGATCTCGATGCCCTCGGCTTCGACGTTGAGTTCGCGTGCCAGACCGAACAATTCGACCAGGGTCTTACCCGCCGACGCCAGCGCGTCGCGGGGGTTGATCGAGCTCTTGGTCTCGACGTCCAGGATCAGCTTGTCGAAGTCGGTGCGCTGCTCGACACGGGTGGCGTCCACCTTGTAGGTGACCTTGAGCACCGGCGAGTAGATGGAATCGACTGGGATACGGCCGATTTCGGCACCCGAGGCGCGGTTCTGCACGGCCGGCACGTAGCCACGGCCGCGCTCGACGACCAGCTCGACCTCGAGCTTGCCCTTGTCGTTCAGCGTCGCGATGTGCAGGTCGGGGTTGTGCACGGTGACACCGGCGGGCGGCACGATGTCTCCCGCGGTGACCTCACCCGGGCCCTGCTTGCGCAGGTACATGGTGACCGGCTCGTCCTCCTCGGACGACACCACCAGGCCCTTGAGGTTCAAGATGATCGCGGTGACGTCTTCCTTGACGCCCGGCACGGTGGTGAACTCGTGCAGCACGCCGTCGATGCGGATGCTGGTGACGGCCGCACCCGGAATCGAGGACAGCAGCGTCCGGCGCAACGAATTGCCCAGGGTGTAACCGAATCCCGGCTCCAGCGGTTCGATGACGAACTGGGAGCGGCTGTCGGTGAGGACTTCCTCCGACAAGGTGGGTCGCTGAGAGATCAGCATGGTGTTTCTTCTTCTCCTTCTCGGCACCCGCTATTTGATGCCGCTGTGTTGTCCGCTCCGACCCGCTGCACCCGGCTTCGCCGCGCTTGCGATCGTCGCAGACCTGAACCAGGTTGGCCCAGGGGTCTTTACTTCGAGTAGAACTCGACGATGAGCTGCTCGGTGAGCGGCACGTCGATCTGCGCCCGCTCGGGCAGCTGGTGGACGAGGATGCGCTGACGCTCCCCCACCACCTGCAGCCAGCTCGGGATCGGGCGGTCGCCCGCGGTCTCCCGCGCGATCTGGAACGGCACGGTGTTCAGCGAGCCGTCCCGCACGTCGATGATGTCGTACTGCGACACCCGGTAGCTGGGGACGTTGACGTGCACGCCGTTGACGCTGAAGTGTCCGTGGCTGACCAGCTGACGCGCCATCCGGCGGGTGCGGGCCAGGCCGGCGCGGTACACGACGTTGTCCAGCCGGCTTTCCAGGATGCGCAGCAGCTCTTCACCCGTCTTGCCGGGCTGGCGCACGGCCTCTTCGTAGTAGCGACGGAACTGCTTTTCCATCACGCCGTAGGTGAAGCGGGCCTTCTGCTTCTCCTGCAGCTGCAGCAGGTATTCGCTTTCCTTGATCCGCGCGCGGCCGTGCTGGCCGGGCGGGTAGGGGCGCTTCTCGAACGCCTGGTCGCCGCCGACGAGGTCGGTGCGCAGCCGGCGTGATTTGCGGGTGACGGGTCCGGTGTAACGAGCCATTGGGTTCTTTTCCTCCTAGACCCTGCGTCGCTTCGGGGGGCGAACGCCGTTGTGCGGCTGGGGGGTGACGTCGGAGATCGCACCGACCTCCAGACCGGCGGCCTGCAGCGACCGGATCGCCGTCTCCCGGCCCGAGCCCGGGCCCTTCACGAACACGTCGACCTTCTTCACGCCGTGTTCCTGCGCCTTGCGGGCCGCGTTCTCGGCGGCCAACTGCGCGGCGAACGGCGTCGACTTGCGCGAGCCCTTGAACCCGACGTGACCCGACGACGCCCAGGCGATGACGTTGCCCTGCGGGTCGGTGATGGTCACGATCGTGTTGTTGAACGTGCTCTTGATGTGGGCGGCACCGTGCGGGACGTTCTTCTTTTCCCGGCGACGGGTCTTCTGCCCCTTCTTGGGGGCAGCGGCTGCCTTCTTGGCTGGTGGCATGGGGGGTTACCTGGCCTTCTTCTTGCCGGCGATGGTGCGCTTGGGGCCCTTGCGGGTGCGCGCGTTGGTCTTCGTCCGCTGGCCGCGCACCGGCAGGCCGCGGCGGTGCCGCAGGCCCTGGTAGCAGCCGATCTCGATCTTGCGACGGATGTCGGCCTGAACCTCGCGGCGCAGGTCACCCTCCACCTTGAGGTTGGCTTCGATGTAGTCGCGTAGGTGGGTCAGCTGGTCATCGGTCAGGTCCCGGGTGCGCAGGTTCCGGTCGATGCCGGTGGCTTCCAGGATCTCGTTCGACCGGGTGCGGCCGACGCCGAAGATGTAGGTCAGGGCGATCTCCATCCGCTTGTCGCGCGGAAGGTCGACGCCTACTAGTCGAGCCATAGGTGGCGTTTCCTCTTTTTTCTAGGCGGAGGTCTGATCCCAGCCCGTTCCCGATCCCACGTGGGTGTTATCGGGGCCCGGCCTCCGACCGGGCGTGGATGAGCGACGCTGATTCGTCTTTTTTGGCGCTTGACGCGCCAGGCAGCTCAGTGGTGCTGGGAGGTCTGCATTCAGTTGTGTTGGTGCCGGGGCGATCAGCCCTGGCGCTGCTTGTGGCGCGGATCGGAGCAGATCACCATGACCCGCCCATGCCGACGGATCACCCTGCACTTGTCACAGATTGGCTTGACGCTCGGGTTCACCTTCACGGCTGTTCGATCCTGTTCTGTCTGTTCGTAGGTTGTTGGAGCTCAGGCGCTGCTACTTGTACCGGTACACGATGCGGCCACGGGACAGGTCGTAGGGAGACAACTCCACCACCACCCGGTCCTCCGGCAGGATGCGGATGTAGTGCTGCCGCATCTTGCCGCTGATGTGGGCAAGCACCTTGTGGCCGTTCTCCAGCTCAATGCGGAACATCGCATTGGGCAGCGGCTCGACCACCCGACCTTCCACCTCGATGGCGCCGTCCTTCTTGGCCATAACTAGTTAAGAATCCTCGTCGTATAGTTTCGTTCTCGTCTGCGCCTAGTCGACGCGACAGTGCACCGACTTGGAACGTGAGCCGGTGACAGGAAATTCCTAGGGACTTGGCACACAAAAAGTCGGCGCGGATGCCGCACCGTTGTTCCACGATACCTGGTTGTTCCGCTGCACCAAAATCGCTGTCGGCGGAACGCGGCCGGCCTCCCTCGACCTCCCGCACGGCCGCTGACGAGCGCATACTTAACGCCGATGACTAATCCCTCGGCCCCCTCCGGCCCGCCCGAGGCCGCAGCGCACCAGCGCAAGCCCGTCATGCTGACCGTCGACGACGATCCCTCGGTGTCTCGCGCCGTCGCCCGCGACCTGCGTCGCCACTACGGCGAGGACCACCGGATCGTGCGCGCGGAATCCGGACCCGACGCGCTGGGCACGCTCAAGGAGCTCAAGCTGCGCGGCGAGACCGTCGCGCTGCTCATCGCCGACTACCGGATGCCGCAGATGAGCGGCATCGAATTCCTCGAGCAGGCGATGGACTTGTATCCCGCGGCGCGCCGGGTGCTGCTGACCGCCTACGCCGACACCCACGCCGCCATCGACGCGATCAACGTCGTCGACCTGGACCACTACCTGCTCAAGCCGTGGGATCCCCCGGAGGAGAAGTTCTACCCCGTCATCGACGGGCTGCTGGACGCCTGGCGGGCCGCACCCGAGCACCCCATCCCGCACACCAAAGTGATCGGTCACCGCTGGTCGGCGCGGTCATGGCAAGTCCGCGACTTCTTGGCCCGCAACGGCCTCTACTACACCTGGTTCATGGCCGACGAGCCCGCCGGCGAGCGGCTGCTCACCGCGGCCGGCGAGGACGGCCTGCGGCTGCCGGTGGTCATCACCCAGCGCGGCGACACCCTGGTCGAGCCCACCGATGCGCAGCTGGCCGAGACCCTGGGCCTGACCACCACGCCGTCGCAGGAGTTCTACGACCTGATCGTGGTCGGCGGTGGGCCCGCGGGCCTGGCCGCGGCCGTGTACGGCGCCTCCGAGGGGCTACGCACCGTGCTCATCGAGCACACCGCCACCGGCGGGCAGGCCGGGCAGAGCTCGCGCATCGAGAACTACCTGGGCTTCCCGGACGGGGTGTCCGGCGGCCAGTTGGCCGACCGGGCGCGGCGGCAGGCGGAGAAGTTCGGCGCCGAACTGATCACCGCCCGCAAGGCGATCGCCCTCGAGGTGAACGGGTCCAAGCGCACCGTCCGGTTCGCCGACGGCGGCTCGGTCGACGCGCACGCGGTCATCCTCGCCACCGGCGTCGCCTATCGCCAACTGCAGGCCGAGGGCTGCACCGAGCTCACCGGTTGCGGCATCTACTACGGCGCGGCCATCTCCGTGGCCTCGGAATGCGAGGGCGAAGAGGTCTACGTGATCGGCGGGGCCAACTCGGCCGGGCAGGCGGCCATGTACCTGTCGCGGACGGCCAAGACGGTCAACATCGTGGTGCGCGCCCCGTCGCTGGAGGCCTCGATGTCCTACTACCTCATCTAGCAGATCGAAGCGAACCCCAAGATCAACGTGCTGACCTGCACCGAGGTTCAGCGCGCCACCGGCGACGGCCACCTGGAGCAGCTGAGGCTGGTCAACAACCGCACCGGCCAGGTCGAGGACGTCACCTGCGGCCGGATGTTCATCTTCATCGGCGCCGCCCCGCGTACCGACTGGCTCGACGGGGTGCTGGCCCGCGACGACCACGGCTTCATCCTGACCGGGCCGGACCTGCGCAACGTGTGCGGCTGGACGCTGGAACGCCCGCCGCATCACCTGGAAACCAGCGTGCCCGGGGTGTTCGCCACCGGCGACGTCCGCTCGACCTCCGCCAAGCGGGTCGCGGCCGCCGTCGGCGAAGGGTCGATGGCCGTCATGCTGGTCCACCGCTACCTGGCCGAGAACTAGGAGAAGCATGACCGGCCCCGAATCGGCGAAGGTGCCCTGCCAACCCGACGAGCTGCGCAGCCTGTTCCTGTTCGAGGCGCTGACCGACGACCAGCTCGCGATGCTGTGCGCCAACGGGCACATCCAGCAGTACGAACCGGGTCCCATCTGTGTCGAGGGCGAGCCGGCGACCTGCTTCTACGTCCTGCTCGACGGGGAGCTGACCATGACCAAGCTCTCCGGCGGCCAGGACATCGAGACCAACCGCACCTCGCAGCGCGGCGTGTACTGCGGGGCCTGGCGGGCGTTCACCGGCGGCAAGCAGAAGAGCTACGACGCCTCGGTGCACGTGACCAAGCCGTCGCGCTTCTTCGTGATGGACGCGCCGGTGTTCGCCCAGTTCATGAAGGACCAGTTCCCGATGGCGGTGCATCTGCTCGACGGCATCGCTGTCGGCACCGACCGGACCCGCCGGATCATCGACAACCGGGAGAAGCTGCTGGCGCTGGGCCGGTTGTCGGCCGGGCTGACCCACCAGCTGAACAACCCCGCGGCGGCGATCTCGCGGTCCGCGGCGGATCTGCGCGAACGGGTGGCCAACATGCGCCACAAGTTGGCGATGCTGGCCGACGGGACCATCACCCCGGAGGCGCTCAGCGCCCTGGTGCGGCTGCAGGAGAGGGTGGCCGAGCAGGTCGCCAAGTCGGCCTCACAGCATTTGACCGCGCTCGAAACCTCCGACCGCGAGGACGCCGTCGGCGACTGGCTGGAAGAGCACGGCATCGACGGCGGGTGGGACATCGCGCCGACGTTCGTCGAGGGCGGGGTCGACACCGATTGGCTGGAGCGGATCTCCGCGGTCACCGAGGAGCTCGCGTCGACATCGCTGGAGCAGGCGATCCGATGGATCAACTACACCATCGAGAGCGAGCTGCTGATGAATCAGATCCTGGAAGCCAGCAAACGGATTTCGGCGCTGGTCGCCGACGCCAAGCAGTATTCGCAGATGGATCGGGCCCCGTTCCAGGTGACCAACGTGCACGATCTGCTGCGCAGCACGCTGGTGATGTTCGCCGACCGGCTGACCAAGGACGCGACCAAGGGCGCCGGGGGCGACCGCGTCGTCACCGTGGTCAAGGACTTCGACCAAAACCTTCCCGAAATCCCTTGCTACCCAGGTGATCTCAATCAGGTGTGGACCAACATCATCGACAACGCGCTCGCCGCGATGCGCGACACCGGGGGCACCCTGACCATCCGCACCTGCGCCGACGGCGACAACCTGGCCCGCATCGAAATCTGCGACACCGGACCGGGCATACCCGAGGACGTGCGCGAGCACATCTTCGAGCCGTTCTTCACCACCAAACCCTTCGGCGAGGGCACCGGGCTGGGCCTGGACCTGGCGTTCAACATCGTCGTGAAGAAGCATCGCGGCGACCTGCGGGTGGAGTCGGTGCCCGGCGACACCCGGTTCATCGTGCTGCTCCCGCTCACGGCGCCCGCCGCCGACGTCGCGGCCACCGATCTCGAAGACGTCGACGAGGATCTGGCCGTTTCGGAATAGCTTTCGCGGGGCGCAGGTTGGGAACAACCATGACCGATGCAGCGAGCAAGCCCGACCTCGGCCGGTTCGGATCGTTCGGACGCGGCGTCACCCCCGAACAAGCCAAAGACATCGAGGCGCTGGGCTACGGCGCCGTCTGGGTCGGCGGTTCACCGCCCGCCGAGCTGTCCTGGGTCGAACCCCTCCTGGAAGCGACCACGACGTTGCAGGTGGGCACCGGCATCGTCAACATCTGGACAGCGGCCGCCAAGCCGGTGGCCGAATCGTTCCACCGCATCGACAAGGCCTACCCCGGCCGCTTCCTGTTGGGCATCGGCGTCGGGCATCCCGAGGCGCACACCGAGTACCGCAAGCCCTACGACGCGCTGAGCGACTACCTCCAGCAGCTCGACGACTACGGCGTGCCCGCCCACCGGCGGGTGGTGGCGGCGCTGGGCCCGCGCGTCCTCAAGCTGTCCGCGGAGCGCTCGGCCGGAGCGCACCCGTACCTGACCACCCCCGAACACACCGCGCGGGCGCGGGAGATCATCGGGCCGTCGGCGTTCCTGGCGCCGGAGCACAAGGCGATCCTGACCACCGACGCCGAGAAGGCCCGGGCGGTCGGCCGCAAGGCGCTCGACGTCTATTTCAACCTCGCCAACTACCGAAACAACTGGAAGCGGCTGGGTTTCAGCGAGGACGAGGTCACCCGTCCCGGCAGCGACCGCCTGGTGGACGCGGTGGTGGCGTACGGCACGGTGGACCAGATCGCCGCGCGGCTCAAAGAACACCTCGACGCCGGCGCCGATCACGTCCCCGTGCAGGTCCTGACGAAGGATGAAAACCTGGTCTCGGCGCTGGCCGAACTGGCGGGGCCACTGGGGTTGAAGCAGTCCTGACCGATCACCGAGGGGGAAGCCGGATGACCGAAGGAGTTTCACTCAAGCCCGAGCTCGGCCGGTTCGGCGTGTGGCTGCCCACCCGCTCCATCTCCCCCGAATTGGCCGCGGGCATCGAATCGCTGGGATACGGCGCGGCCTGGATCGGTGGCTCACCGGACGCCGAGCTGTCCTGGGCCGAGCCGGCCCTGGCGCGCACGACGTCGCTGCAGCTGGCCACCGGGATCGTCAACATCTGGTCGGCGCCCGCCGGGGCCGTCGCGCAGTCCTTCCGGCGGATCGAAACCGCCCACCCCGGAAGGTTTTTGCTGGGCATCGGGGTGGGCCACCCCGAGCACACCGCGCAATACGTGAAACCGTACGACGCCCTGGCCTCCTACCTCGACGAACTCGATGCCGCCCCGGTGCCGACCAGCCGGCGGGTGCTCGCCGCGCTGGGCCCGCGAGTGCTGCGGCTCGCGGCGCAGCGCAGCGCCGGCGCGCACCCCTATCTGACGACGCCGGAACACACGGCCAAGGCGCGCGATTTGCTCGGCGGGGCAGTGTATTTGGCGCCCGAACACAAGGTGGTGCTCACCACCGACGCGGAGCGGGCGCGGGCGATCGGCCGCCAGACGGTCGAGTTCTACCTGGGCCTGAGCAACTACGTGAACAACTGGCTGCGGCTGGGGTTCACCGAGGCCGACGTGCGCAAGCCCGGCAGCGACAGGCTGATCGACGCGGTGGTCGCCTACGGGACACCGCAGGACATCGCGGCGCGGCTGGGTGAGCACCTCGAGGCCGGGGCCGACCACGTGGCGATCCAGGTGCTCGGCGCCCACGCCGAGGAAACGCTGCTACCTGCGCTAAGCGAATTGGCCGGAGCTCTGGGGCTAACTCGCGCAAACTGACCGATCGGCTCGGTTAGGGTTTGGGCATGCGGTTACTGGTCACCGGCGGCGCGGGATTCATCGGCGCCAACTTCGTGCACAGCACGGTCCGCGAACACCCCGAGGATTCCGTCACGGTGCTCGACGCCCTGACCTATGCGGGTCGGCGCGAGTCACTGGCCGACGTCGAGGACTCCATCGAGCTGGTGGTCGGCGACATCACCGACGCCGAGCTGGTGTCGCGGTTGGTCGCCGAATCCGACGCGGTCGTGCACTTCGCCGCGGAAAGCCACGTCGACAACGCGCTGGAGGGCCCCGAGCCGTTCCTGCACACCAACGTCGTCGGCACCTTCACCATCCTCGAGGCCGTGCGGCGTTACGGCGTGCGGCTGCACCACATCTCGACCGACGAGGTCTACGGAGACCTGGAGCTCGACGACCCCCAGCGGTTCACCGAGGCGACCCCCTACAACCCGTCCAGCCCGTATTCGGCGACCAAAGCGGCCGCGGACATGCTGGTGCGGGCGTGGGTGCGCTCCTATGGCGTGCGCGCGACGATCTCGAACTGCTCCAACAATTACGGGCCGTATCAGCACGTCGAGAAGTTCATCCCGCGCCAGATCACCAACGTGCTCACCGGCCGGCGGCCCAAGCTGTACGGCGCCGGCGCCAACGTCCGCGACTGGATCCACGTCGACGACCACAACAGCGCGGTGCGGCGCATCCTGGACTCCGGCGAGATCGGGCGCACCTACCTGATCAGTTCCGAAGGCGAGCGTGACAACCTGACCGTGCTGCGCACGCTGCTGCAGATGATGGGCCGCGAGCCCGACGACTTCGACCATGTCACCGACCGCGCCGGCCACGATCTGCGTTACGCCATCGACCCGTCCACCCTGTACGACGAATTATGTTGGGCGCCAAAGCATACCGACTTCGAGGAGGGTCTGCGTGCCACCATTGACTGGTATCGCGCGAACGAATCGTGGTGGCGCCCGTTGAAAGACGCCTCGGAAGCCCGCTACGAAGAGCGTGGGCAGTAGCGTGCAGGTTCGCGAACTGAAGATCCCCGGCGCCTGGGAGATCACCCCGACGGTGCATGGCGATTCGCGCGGGCATTTCTTCGAATGGCTCACCGACAAGGGCTTCAGCGGCTTCGCCGGTCACCGCCTCGACGTCCGGCAGGCGAACTGCTCGGTGTCCTCGGCGGGCGTCTTGCGCGGATTGCACTACGCCCAGGTGCCGCCGAGCCAGGCCAAGTACGTGACCTGCGTTCGCGGTTCGGTGTTCGACGTGGTCGTCGACATCCGGGAGGGCTCGCCGACCTTCGGGCAGTGGGACTCCGTGCTGCTCGACGACACCGATCACCGGACGATCTACATTTCCGAAGGCCTCGGCCACGGCTTCCTGGCGCTGCAAGACAATTCGACGGTGATGTATTTGTGCTCGGCGGAATACAACCCGCAGCGCGAACACACCATTTGCGCGACGGATCCGGCGCTGGCCATCGACTGGCCGCTGGTGGATGGCGCGCCGCCCAATCTGTCCGACCGCGACGCCGCCGCGCCCAGCTTCGACGAGGCGCGCGCCTCCGGCCTGCTGCCCACCTGGGAAGAGACGAAGGCGTTTGTTGAACATATGTACAGCAAATAGCTGCGCTTGCATATCTGCCTATGCCCCATGTCCTACGCGGTCGACCCGGGGCATGAAGACGGGACAGATCGATTCTGAAAACGCGAATTCCCTAAATCCGCCGAGAGGGGTTATACGATGGCGCCTGGGGGCGGGTCGCGGAGGAACGGGGATCGCATGAGTTTGGGGCGCGCATTCGATCCGCGGTGTAACGCACTGAACGCGTGGCGCCTGCTCCTGGCAGCGGAAGTGATTTTCATTCACTCCTGGGGGGTCACAGGGCGCACCCTCTCGCTCAAGCCCGTTTATCAACTTCTTCTTTGTGTGGGCGTAGACGGGTTCTTCGCGATCTCGGGATTTCTCATCACTGCAAGTTGGCTCAGCAATCCTCGGGTTCGCGATTATTTTACGGCGCGAGCGTTGCGGATCCTGCCTGGTTTCTATGTCTGCGTAATCGTTACCGCGTTTGTCTTCGCCCCGATCGGGGTGGCGATGCAAGGCGGCTCGGCCGTCAAGCTTCTTGCGTCCGGTGCGCCGTTGGAGTTTCTGTTGGAAAACAGCGCGGTGGCGCTGGTGAAGTTCGATGTCGGCGGGACACCGCAGGGGGTTCCAGTTACGGGGAACTGGAACGGGTCGTTGTGGTCCCTCATCTGGGAAGTGATGTGCTACGTCATCGTTGCCGGCATCGGCGTGGCCGGACTAGCTAGCCGCCGTTGGGTTTCACCGGCGATATTGGTGCTGGCGCTGATCGGGGCGTCGTTATTGCCTCCGCTTACCTCTCCTGAGGAATTGACTCACCAGCACGGCAACGCGCCGCTAGTCCCACTCATGTTTTTGGCCTGCCGGACCGCCATCATGTTTGCGTCAGGCGCGCTCCTCTACCAGTGGCGAGACAAGATCCCCGCTCGATGGTCTCTCGTAGCGGTGAGCCTGGTCATCGTTGCAGCGGCTAGCCTGCTGCCCGACTACCGTATGGTGGCTGCCATTCCGCTGGCTTACGCCATCATTGTGTCCGGCGTCCTGATCCACAACAAACACTTGAGATTACGCACGGATCTCTCTTATGGCGTCTACATTTACGCTTTCCCGATTCAGCAGCTGCTCGTCATCGGAGGACTCATGTGGCTAAATCCATTCGCGTTCTTCGGCGTTGCCACGATAGCGACCCTGCCGCTGGCCGCCGCGAGCTGGTTTCTGGTCGAAAACCCTGCGCGGTCTCTCAAACATCGCCTGATGCGGAAGCGATCTCTGCCCGATCTCGCCGAAGGCGGCAACCACGATGTCACTGGGGTAGACGTCGTTGCGGACCGGCCGAACCCGGTAACCCCGACTAGCGCCCATTCGTCTGCGCAACAGTTTGAAACGACCAATGCTCACGGTGCAGTCGCACCGATAAACCGACGCGCTGAACCACAGTCAGGAGGACCGGAAAGCCAGCCACTCCTCGACGGGCTGGCGCTGCGATGGCCTCGGGAGCGCGCGCGGGGAACCACGAGCGGAGCCGGATGACGATTGGGCAGGTCTTCGATCCGCGAAACAATGCGTTAAACGCGATACGGCTCGCCCTGGCGGCCGAAGTAATGCTGTTTCACAGCTGGCCAATCACGGGCAGGGTACCGCCCACAGCGATTCTCCAGGTTTTCTTCTCGGTCGGCGTTGACGGTTTCTTCGCAATCTCAGGGTTTCTTATCACTGCGAGTTGGCTCAACGACCCTCGAGTCCGCGACTACCTCGTCGCTCGGGCCCTTCGCATCCTTCCTGCGTTTTATGTCTGTTTGGTCGTCACCGCGTTTGCGTTCGCCCCGCTCAGTGTGGCGATTCAGGGCGGTTCGGCCGCGAAGCTGCTGCAGTCAAGCGCCCCTTTCGAATACGTATTGAAGAACAGCGCGGTGGCGTATCTTCGCACCAACGTCGGCGGCACGCCCCTCGGCGTGCCATGGGCGGGACGTTGGAACGGTTCCCTTTGGTCCCTCGTGTGGGAGCTGATGTGCTACTTGGCCGTCGCCGTTATCGGTGTGGCTGGACTCGCTAATCGGAGATGGGTTTCTCCTGCGATCTTGGCGCTGGCAACGCTTGGGGCAATGGTGTTGCCGCCTCTGACACTGACGGAAGCATGGACGGTGCCGCAGCTCGCTGTGCGCTCCGCAATCATGTTTTCGGCAGGAGCGCTTCTTTATCAGTGGCGAGACAAGATTCCTGCTCGGTGGTCGCTTGTAGCGGCAAGCGTGGTTATCATCTTGGCGTCCAGCCAGCTGCCGGATTATCGGGTAGTCGCTGCCCTTCCTCTGGCGTATGCCGTCGTCGCTTCAGGTGTCCTCGTTCATGACAAGCGCCTTGGACTACGAACGGATCTGTCCTACGGCGTTTACATCTACGCGTACCCCACTCAGCAGATGCTGGCAGTATGTGGCTTGACCTGGCTAAATCCTGCTTTCTTCTTTGCTCTGTCCGCGTTAGTGACCTTGCCGTTAGCCGCGCTGAGTTGGTTCTTAGTAGAGAAGCCTGCGAGGGCCCTGAAATTTCGTCTCAAGCGCAAATGGTCAAGCTTGGACCTGGCCGAAGTCTCTAACCCTGACGTCAGTCCGGTTGACCCCGTCAATCCTCCGGCGCCAAACACTCCTCATCCCACCTAGAACTCGGCCGCGATGGCGCAAAGACGCCCTTGCGCATCAGTGCGGTTGCATAAACGACGGCCTACAGCGAACTAAATGCGTGGCGGAGTGACCGCTTAATCGGATAGAGGGGCATCACGCCTAACCACTAGAACGCCAAACCCCCACAGCACCAGCGTGATCGCCTCGGCCGTGACGCTGACGGCCGCGTAGGGCGCTGGGTCCCAGCCGCGTTCGGAGAAGCCGGACAGGCCGACGGTGCGCGACAATACGAACGCGACCAGCGAGCCGGCCGCCAGCGCGGCGCCCGCCCAGCGCAGCCAGGCGGGCCCGCCGACCAGGATCAGCAGCGCGAGCGCGAACGAAACGCTGGCCTGGGCCATGAACGCCGCGCCGATCGTCGGAATGTGTTGGTAGCCATGGATATAGTGAGGGGGACCCGTTTGGGTC
>NZ_JCALDN010000029.1:0-51132 GCF_059812885.1 Mycobacterium sp. NGS33
AAGTCGGCTATGAATCTGCTGTGTGCGCCAAACATGATCGTGTTCAACGGATTCGGGGTCGGCCACCGCACGGTAGCGCGGCAGGTGAGAGGGCGGGGCGCGGGCCGAAAAGCCGTCCGGCTCGGGTGGGCGCAGCCGGGCATCGGAAGTAGCGGGCCCGGCCGACGCCCGAACGCTGGCGAACATTTTCTGCGCCGGGTGCCGGTGAGATCAATCACAACGTGCCTGTTTACGGGCCGTGTGGATGGGCCTAAGCGCCCCTTGGCAAATCGTGCGAGGCTGGCTTGGCGGCCGATTCGCTCGGCGACATGCAACGACGGAGGCAGGCGATGGGGCAGGTGACGGGGGCCGTTCCGGCTCGGTGCAGCTACGGCGCGGCCGGGATCGCCATCGGCGATTCGCCGTACCGGCGGCCGCGTTTTAGCAAGCGCCCGTACGTTTTTGCATGGCGGCAGCCGAATTCGATGTCGGAGCACACCGGCGGAGCACGCCCAGGAACGTTCGCAAATGCGCAGCTGAAGGCGCTGGGACTTGGTACCGACGTGAATTCAATCGGCGGTTTCGCGAGCACGCGTGCCGGCGCCGCTCCCGCCTGGGCCGCAGGGGCAAATATTTTGCGGTTGCGTAAACGAGGTTTTTCGATGCCCACAGCGGCAAACGATCACTCGCGGAGGGCACGCGAAATAGCCCCCGGCGTCGTAGTGGGGAAGTGGAGATGAACCCGCCGCACGCGCGACACGTTACTTTCGCTAAGCAGCAAAAAGCGAGTGTGGCAGTAGAGTGACTGCGGATCGGTTATGTACGAACGGAATTCACATGTTTCGCACAGTATAGGCTGGGTATCGTCCACTCCGTGGATCGCGACGCCGACGGTCGTAGCAGCAGCTGACCCGGAGTGCACTGCTGATGAACGCTATCTGTCGGCGAGGGGCCGGGATGGCCGCAGCGACCATCGTGTCGTGGCGCCGTCGCTGGCGACCGAGCTCACCGGCGTTGACGTCGGGCGCCTGGGCCGGTCGACATACTGGCCCGGCCTGACGGCTCAATCCTCAAGCGCCGCAACGATATTTGGGATTGTCCGCGGCGCGTCTTGGTAAATGTACGTCTCGGTGTTAGGGGGTCCATCGGTGTCGCTCAATCCGTTCGATGACGACAACGGCCAATTTTTCGTCTTGGTCAATAACGAGGAACAACACAGTCTTTGGCCAGCCTTCGCTGTCATTCCCGCCGGTTGGAGAGTAGTTTTTGGGGAAGCCGACCGCGCCACATGCCTGCACTACATCGAAGAAGCCTGGCCCGATATACGGGCGAAAACTCTGCGCGACACGCTGACCGCGCCGGTTTGTGATCAGTAGACCGGTATCGGTATGAAGGGTTCCGGGGTCGACTCTTGGTGGGGGGCGTGTAGTGGAGCGTGTTGACCGGGCGGTCCCGGTGACGCGGGGTCAGCTCGATATTTGGCTGGCGCTGCAAACGGGCTACTTCGATGTGGCTTGGCAACTCGGCGTACTCGTACACATCCAGGGCGCCATCGACACCGGTTTGTTGCATGAGGCTATGCGACAGGTGGTCAATGAGGCTGAGAGCCTACGTGCTTCGTTCTTCGAGGTGGACGGCCAGGTTTTCCAGAAGGCCATCGAGTACGACGATGTCGATCTGGTTTTCTACGACCTGACCGACGCGCACGAGCCGGAGCGGGAAGTCCGCGAGACGGCTGCATCGATTCAGAGAACGCCGATGCCGCTCACGGGCCCGATGATCAAGTTCGCGTTGTTCCGGACGGCTCCCGACGAGTACTACTGGTTCACCACCTGCCATCACATCGCCATCGACGGGATGGGCATCGCCCTGATCGGTCGGCGGATCGCGGCGATCTACTCCGCCCTGGCGTCCGGGAAGCCGGTCCCGCCCGCCTTCTTCGGGTCGCTGCATGACCTCGCCAACGGCGAGCTGGAGTACGAGGCATCCCCCAAATTCCTTGAGGATCAGGAATATTGGACCGCGCACCGGCCTGCGGGCAGCGGGGCGGACTATCCGTCGACGGTGACCGACGATGGACGGGACCCGTATTCGCCTTCTCCGCCAGTCCAATTGGACGAAGGCGTGGTCGGCAAGGTCAAGCAGCTGTCGAAGGCGCTGGGCATCCGGCGGTCCTCGGTGCTTACGGCGGCGTGCGCGCTGCTGGTCCGCGGCTGGTCCGCCGACGGCTCGGACGAAGTCGTGCTCGACTTCCCGGTCAGCAGGCGGGTCGATCCGGCGTCCAAGACGCATCCCGGCATGCTCGCCGGAGTGGTGCCGCTGGTGCTGAACGCTGCGCCGGACACGACGTTCGCCGATTTCTGCCGGCAGGTCGACGCGCGATCGCGAGAAGCATTGCGGCATCAGCATTTTCCGACGCGAACGCTGGATGGCGAAGGTCACTTCAGCGGTCCCCGCCAGGCGCCCAACCGCGTCGTCGTCAACTTCGTCCCGGCGCGTCTCACCCTCAGCCTGGGCGACGTACCGGCGACCGCGAAGTACACCAGCTTCGGCCCGGTCGGCCACTTCGGGCTGTTCTTCCTCGGATTCGGCGATCAGCAGTTCCTGAGCACGGTCGGCACCGGGCAACCCTTCTCGAACTTCGACGTTTCCGACCTGGGGGAGCGGCTGCAACGGATTCTGGCGACCATCGCCGCCGGGCCGGACAAGCAGCTGTCGTCGTTGGACGTGCTGCATGCCGACGAGCGCGACCGATTGGAAGAGGTTGGCAACACAGCGGTTTTGACCCGCCCGGTGAGCGCGCCGGTGTCGGTGCCGCAGTTGTTCGCCGAGCAGGTGACCCGCGCGCCCGACGCGGTGGCGCTGGTGGGCGAGGGCGTCTCGGTGACCTACCGGGAACTCGATGAGGCATCGAACCGGCTGGCGCATCACCTGGTGGCGCACGGCGTGGGCGCCGGACAGACTGTGGCGCTGGTGTTTTCGCGGTCGGCCGAGGCGATCGCGGCTATCCTGGCGGTGCTCAAGACCGGGGCGGCCTACCTGCCGATCGATCCGTCGTCGCCGAGAACGCGGATCGGGTTCATGCTCGCCGATGCCAAGCCGGTCGCCGCGATCACCACCGCCGAGCTTGCTGAACGGTTCGACGGCCACGGCGTGACCGTCATCGACGTCAACGACCCGCGCATCGACGCCCGACCCGCGACGGCGCTGCCGGTGCCCGACGCGGCCGATATCGCCTACCTGATCTACACCTCGGGCACCACCGGTGTCCCCAAAGGCGTTGCGGTGACTCATCGCAACGTGACGCAGCTGATGGCGTCCCTGGACGCCGGCCTTCCCGCCGCGGGCGTGTGGTCGCAGTGCCACTCCTATGCCTTCGACGTCTCCGTCTGGGAGATCTTCGGCGGGCTGCTGCGCGGCGGACGCGTAGTGGTGGTGTCCGAAGACGTCACCCGTTCGCCCGACGAGTTCCACGACGTCCTGGTGGCAGAGCAAGTCAGCGTGCTGACGCAGACGCCGTCGGCGGTGGCGATGCTCTCGCCGAAGGGGTTGGAGTCGGTGGCGCTGGCGGTGGTCGGTGAGGCGTGCCCGGCCGAAGTCGTGGACCAATGGGCGCCCGGACGGGTGATGGTCAACGCCTACGGACCGACCGAGACCACCATGTGTGTGGCGATCAGCGCCCCGCTGCGGCAGGGATCCGGCATACCGCCGATCGGGTCGCCGGTGGACCGCGCCGCGCTG
Organism: Mycobacterium sp. NGS33; assembly: GCF_059812885.1. NCBI lineage: Bacteria > Bacillati > Actinomycetota > Actinomycetes > Mycobacteriales > Mycobacteriaceae > Mycobacterium > Mycobacterium sp. NGS33. Next base: position 3,721 of record NZ_JCALDN010000029.1, read on the forward strand.
TTCGTGCTCGACGGCTGGATGCGACCGCTGCCCCCGGGAGTCGTGGGTGAGTTGTACGTGGCCGGCGACGGGGTGGCCGGCGGATATGTCGGCCGGTCCGGGCTGACCGCGTCGCGGTTCGTGGCGTGCCCGTTCGGGGCTCCGGGCGCCCGGATGTACCGCACCGGCGACCTGGCGTGCTGGGACGCCGACGGTCAGCTGCGTTACCTGGGCCGCGCCGACGAGCAAGTGAAGATCCGGGGCTATCGCATCGAGCTCGGCGAAGTCCAGGCCGCGCTGGCCGCGCTCGACGGTGTCGAGCAGGCCGTGGTGATCGCCCGCGAGGACCGGCCCGGCGACAAACGTCTGGTCGGCTACGTCACGGGCACCGCCGACCCGGGCGAGGCGCGCACCGCCCTGGCCGACCGGCTCCCGACGCACATGGTGCCGGCCGCGGTGGTCACCCTGGACGCGCTGCCGCTCACCGCCAACGGCAAGCTGGACACCCGCGCTCTGCCGGTGCCCGAATACAGCACGGGCGAGTACCGCGCGCCGGGCAACGCGGTCGAGGAAATCCTGGCGGGCATCTATGCCGAGGTGCTCGGGGTGCCGCGGGTCGGCGTCGACGAGTCCTTCTTCGAGCTGGGTGGCGACAGCATCCTGTCGCTGCAAGTGGTGGCGCGGGCGCGCGCCGCCGGCCTGACATGCCGGCCCCGAGACGTCTTCGTCGAACAGACCGTGGCCCGGCTGGCCCGGGTGGCCGGCGTGCACGGCGGCGCGGCCGAGGTCGTCGACGAGGGCGTCGGTCCGGTGCTGGCCACCCCGATCATGCGGTGGCTGCAGGACATCGAACGCAGCGGCGGCCGGGTCGACGAGTTCAACCAGACCGTGATGGTCCAGGCCCCCGCCGGGGTGACCGAGGCCGACGTGGCGATTGTGTTGCAGGCCTTGGTGGATCGGCATGCCATGCTGCGGCTGCGCGTCGACGACGATGAGGCCGGCGGCTGGTCGCTGCAGGTGCCCGAGCCGGGGTCGGTGCGGGCCGAGGACTGCCTGCGGTCGGTGGACGAGCTGACCGACGCGGCGCTGGCCGAAGCGCGGCGGCGGCTGGACCCGGCCGCCGGGGTGATGCTCAGCGCGCTGTGGCGCGAGGCCACCGGCCAGTTGACCGTGACCATTCACCACCTGGCCGTCGACGCCGTGTCGTGGTGGATCTTGTTGGAAGACCTCAACATTGCCTGGGCGCTGCACAGCGCCGGGCAGCCGGTGGAGCTGCCGCCGGCGGGAACGTCGTTCGCCCGGTGGTCGACGATGCTGGCCGAGCACGCGCACCGCCCCGAGGTCGTCAGTCAGCTGGGCGCCTGGAAGAAGGTGACAGCCACGGCCACCGCACTGCCGGCCGCCAGCCCCGAGGTGGACACCTACGCCTCGGCCGGGCGGTTGTCGGTGGAGCTGGACGCCGAGACGACCGGCGCGCTGATCGGCGACGTGCCGACGGCGTTCCACGCCGGAATCCAGGACATCCTGCTGATCGCGTTCGGCCTGGCCTGGGCGGAATTTTTGGGCGACGGCGCCGACGCGATCGGCATCGACGTCGAGGGCCACGGCCGACACGAGGAACTCGCCGCGGACATCGACCTGTCCCGCACCGTCGGGTGGTTCACCACCAAATACCCGGTGTCACTGAGTGTGTCGGGGCTGACGTGGGCCCAGGTGGTGGCCGGTGACCCGGCGCTGGGCGCGGTGATCAAACACGCCAAGGAACAGCTGCGGGCCCTGCCGGACCCGCTGACCTACGGGCTGCTGCGGTACCTCAACACCGAGGTCGAGCTGGCCGGGCCCGACCCGTCGATCGCCTTCAACTACCTGGGACGTCAAGGCGCAGCGCCGGATTCGGCAGGCGAGGGCTGGCGCATCAGTCAGGAGGGCCTGACCCTGATCGGGGCCGCCGCCGCGGTGCCCATGCCGCTGATGCACACCGTCGAACTCAACGCCGGCACCATCGACACCGGCGCCGGGCCCCACCTGCACGCCGAATGGACCTGGGCGCCATCGGTTCTCGACGCGACGCAGATCACCCGGCTGAGCAGGCTGTGGTTCGAGGCCCTGGCCGGGGTGTGCGCGCACGTGCGCGCCGGTGGCGGCGGCCTGACCCCGTCGGACATCGCGCCGGCCCGCCTGAGCCAGCACGAGATCGACGAGTTGGCGACCCAGCACCACATCGCCGACATCCTGCCGTTGACCCCGCTGCAGCAGGGACTGCTCTTTCACTCCAGCACCGCGCGGGGCAGCGACGACATGTACGCGGTGCAGCTGGACTTCACCCTTACCGGGCCCCTCGATCCCGATCGCCTGCGCGACGCGGTGCACACCGTCGTCAACCGGCATCCGCACCTGGCGGCGCTGTTCTGCGACCGCTACGACGAACCGGTGCAGATCATTCCCGCCGATCCGGTGGTGCAGTGGCAATACCTCGATCTCGACGGCACCGACGCCGACGCCGACCAGCTGATCGAGCAGCTGTGCGCCGCCGAGCGCGCCGCGGTGCGCGACCTGTCCGGGCAGGCCGCGTTCCGCGTGGCGCTGATCCGCACCGCGGACGGTCGGCACCGGTTCGTACTGACCAACCACCACATCTTGCTCGACGGCTGGTCGCTACCGATCCTGCTGCGGGAGATCTTCACCAGCTACTACGGCCAGCGGCTGCCCGCCGCCGGCTCCTACCGGGCGTTCCTCACCTGGCTGGCCGATCGGGACCTCGACGCCGCCCGTGACGCCTGGGGCCAGGTGCTGTCCGGCTTCGAAACGCCCACCCTGGTCGGACCGCAAGACCGGCTCGGCCAAGGCGAGCGCGGCTTCGAAAAGTCTTGTGTGCCTGAGCAAACCACCAAGGCCCTGACCGACCTGGCGCGCTCCTGCCACACCACGGTCAGCACCGTGCTGCAGGCGGCGTGGGCGGTGGTGCTGACCTCACTGACCGGGCAACACGACGTCGTGTTCGGCACCCCGCGATCGCGCGTCGGCCAACTGGAGGTCGACGACGCCGAACAGATGGTGGGGCTGCTGATCAACACGGTGCCGGTGCGCGCCGATATCGGCCCGACCACCACCACCGCGGAGCTGTTGGCCCAGTTGCAGAACAGCCACAACGACGCGCTCGAGCACCAGCACTTGGCGCTCAGCGAAATTCACCGCGTCACGGGCCACGACCAACTCTTCGACACGCTGTTCGTGTACGAGAACTACCCCGTCGAAAGCGGCATGACGCTGGGCCCCGACGGGCTGGCGATCGCCGAGTTCACCAACCGGGAGTACAACCACTACCCGCTGACGGTCGAGGCCCTGCCCGGGCGCGAACTCGGGCTGCACGTCGAATACGACGCGGACGTGTTCGACACCGCCGGCATCGCCTCGCTCCTCGATCGATTCCAGCGCGTGCTGGAGGCGATGACCAGCGATCCCACCCGGCGGCTGTCGGCGGTCGAACTGCTGGACCGCGACGAGCGCGAGCTGGTGCTGACGCGGCTGTCGGGCGCCGGCATCACCGGCTCCGTCGGCGTGGCGCCGCAGCTGCTGGCCACGGCGCTCACGATCGCCCCGGACGCGCCGGCGGTGGTCGACGGTGCGCGGGAACTGTCCTATCGCGAACTCGATGAGTGGTCAACGCGCTTGGCGCGCAAGCTGATTGACGCAGGCGTGGGCCCGGAGCGCGCCGTGGGCGTGGCGGTGGTCCGGTCCGCCGAACTGGTGGTCGCGTGGTGGGCCGTGGTCAAGGCCGGCGGCATTCACGCGCCGGTGGACGTCGATCATCCGGTCGAGCGGGTCGCCTCGGTGCTCGACGCCGTCGACGCGGTGTGCGTGTTGACCCGCGGCGCCGACGAGGTCGCCGGCGCCGGGACGCGGCCCGTGCTGCGGATCGACGACCTGGACCTGTCCGCCTACGGCGCCGAGTCGATCACCGACGCCGACCGTCTGGCACCATTGACCGCCCGGGACAGCGCGTACGCGATCTTCACGTCGGGATCGACCGGCACCCCGAAGGGGGTAGTGGTCAGCCACGCGGGCCTGTTGGGATGGGCTGCGGCGCAATGTGATGCGTCCGAGCTGGACGCCGACACCCGAGTGCTGATGGTGGCCTCGCCGACCTTCGATGCGTCGGTCGGCGAGATGGTGCTGGCGGCGGCGTCCGGGGCCGCGCTGGTGGTGGCCCCACCGCAGGTCTACGCCGGCGAGCCGCTGACCGCCTTGCTGCAAAGCCAGCGCGTCAACGCGGCGTTCCTGACCCCGACGGTGCTGTCGTCGCTGGATCGCGCCCGGCTGCCCGGCTTCGACAAGCTGATGGTCGGCGGCGAGGCCTGCCCCAAGGAATTGGTGGCCGCCTGGGCGCCCGGGCGGCGGATGTTCAACGTCTACGGCCCGAGCGAGACCACCATCTGGGTCACCTTCAGCGCGCCACTGTCGGCCGAGGGGCCGGTTCGCATCGGCACCCCGCTGCCGGGCGTGTGCGCGGTGGTGCTCGACGCCTGGCTGAAGCCGGTTCCGGTCGGCGTGGTGGGCGAGCTGTATGTCAGCGGTCCTGCGCTGGCGCACGGATACATGGGCCGGGTGGACCTGACCGCGGAACGCTTCGTGGCCAACCCCTTTGGCGCTCCCGGGGACCGGATGTACCGCACCGGCGACCTGGTGCGCTGGACGCGCGACGGGGACTTGGACTTCGTCGGGCGCGCCGACAGCCAGATCAAGCTGCGCGGCCAGCGCATCGAGCTGGGCGAAATCGAGAACACCCTGCTGGCCTGCCCGCAGGTGACGCAGGCCGCCGTCACCGTGCTGGACAGCGCCACCGGCTCGCATCTGGTCGCCTACGTCACGCTCGACCACGCCATCGGCTCCGACCACGACGAGGACAACGTCGAAGAGTGGCAACACCTTTACGACGACCTCTACGGCGCCGACCTCGAGTCCCGATTCGGCATGGACTTCCGCGGCTGGAACAGCAGCTACACCGGGGACCCCATCCCGCTCGCGGAGATGATCGAGTGGCGAGCCGCCACGGTCGACCGGATCACGGCCCTGCAACCGCGACGCGTGCTCGAGATCGGCGCGGGCTCGGGGCTGCTGCTGTCGCAACTCGCCCCGCACTGTGACGAATATCTGGCCACCGACTTCTCCCCGGTGGCCATCGAGAACCTGGCCCGCTCGCTGGAGCAGCTGCAGTTGCCCTGGCATGACCGGGTCCAGCTGCGGACCCAGCCGGCCCACGTCACCGACGGGCTGCCCCGTGGCCACTTCGACACGATCATCCTCAACTCGGTCGTCCAGTACTTCCCCAACGCGGGCTACCTGGTCGAGGTCATCGACAACGCCATGGAACTGCTGGCCCCCGGCGGGGCGGTGTTCGTCGGTGACGTCCGAAACCACAGCCTGCAGGGCGCGTTCCAGACCGCGATCGCGCTGTCCCGCGGCGGCGCCGCCGCCACCGAGGCCGCCGACATCCGTCAGCGCGTGCGCCACGCCATGCTCGGTGAAACCGAATTGCTCTTGGCCCCAGAGTTTTTCACCACCTGGGCGGTCAGCTGCCCGGCGGCCGGCGGCGTCGACATCCAAGTCAAACGCGGCTTCGCCGACAACGAACTGAACCGGTACCGCTACGACGTCGTCATCCGCAAATCGCCCGCGCCCGTGCGCTCGGTGGGTGAGGCACCCACCTGGTCGTGGGCCGAATGCGCGGGCGTCGACGGGCTGCGCGACGTGTTGGCGTCCCAGCGTCCCGGCGTCGTCCGCGTCACCGACATCCCGCACGCCGGGGTCATCGCCGACGTTCGCGTCGAATCGGCGCTCGCCGAGGGGCAACCCGTGGCCGACGCGCTCGCCGCCGCCGACGCCGTCGCCGGTGCCGCCGTCGCCGAGGAAGTGCACCGCATCGGCGAGTCCGCCGGGTATCGCGTCGCCGTCACCTGGGGTGCGGTACCGGGCACTCTCAGCGCCGTCTTCGTCGACGCCGACGACCCCGACGCGACCGCGCCCCTGACCGACCTCTACCTGCCCCCCACCGGGGCCCGGCGGCGCACCAGCAACGCCAACGACCCCCGCACCAACACCAAGATCGGCGAGGTGCGCGAGCGGCTCAGCGCGTGGCTGCCGGAATACATGGTGCCGACACACATTGTGGCGCTTGAGGAATTCCCGATGACCTCGTCGGGCAAGCTCGACCGCAAGGCCCTTCCGGAGCCCGAGTACCAGGACGTGGATCGCTACCGCGCCCCGGCCACCGCGGCCGAGGAGATCCTGGTGGGCATCTACGCCCAGGTGCTCGGCCTGGAGCGGGTGGGCGTCGACGACTCGTTCTTCGATCTGGGCGGGGACTCGCTGTCGGCGATGCGCCTGATCGCCGCGGTGAACACCAGCCTGAACTCCGACCTCGGTGTGCGGGCCGTGTTCGAGGCGCCGACGGCCGCCGAGCTGGCGCTGCTGGCCGGCGGCGACGCCGACCGGCCGGAGCCGTTGGTGGCGGGGGAGCGCCCGGCGGTGATCCCGCTGTCGTTCGCTCAGACCCGGTTGTGGTTCATCGACCAATTCCAGGGCCCCTCACCGATTTACAACGTCACCGTGGCGCTGCGGCTGCGTGGGCACCTGGACACCGGCGCGCTGGCCGCGGCGCTGGCCGACGTCGTGGGCCGCCACGAAAGCCTGCGCACGGTGTTCGCCTCGGCCGACGGAATCCCGCAGCAGGTGGTGATCCCCGCTGACCAGATCGGCTTTGCCTGCGAGGTCGTCGACGCCCGCGGCTGGCCGGAGGACCGGCTGCGCGAGCGCATGTCCGCCGCCGCCCAGTACGCGTTCGACCTGTCCGGCGAAAGCCCGTTGCACACCGAGCTTTTCACCGTCAGCGACACCGAACACCAGCTGGTGGTCGCGGTGCACCACATCGCCGCCGACGGCTGGTCGATCACCCCGTTCGCGCGTGACCTGGGGGTGGCATACGCCAGCCGGTGCGCGGGGCACGCCCCCGACTGGGCGCCGCTGGCGGTGCAGTATGTGGACTACACGCTGTGGCAGCGCGCCTATCTCGGCGACGTGGACGACAGCGGTAGCCGCATCGCCGCGCAGCTCGACTTCTGGACCGACGCCTTGGCCGGGCTGCCCGAACGCCTGCAGCTGCCCACCGACCGGCCCTACCCGCCGGTGGCCGACCACCGCGGCGCCCGACTGGCGGCGGACTGGCCGGCGGAGCTGCAGCAGCAGGTGCAGCGGGTGGCCCGCGAGCACAACGCGACGCCCTTCATGGTGATTCAGGCCGCGTTCACCGCGCTGCTGTCCAAGATCAGCGCCAGTAACGATGTGGCCGTGGGCTTCCCGATCGCCGGGCGCTCCGAACGCGCGCTCGACGAGCTGATCGGATTCTTCGTCAACACGCTGGTGCTGCGCGTCGACGTGGCGGGCGACCCGACGTTCGCCCAGCTGCTGGCCCAGGTGCGCCGGCGCAGCCTGGCCGCCTTCGAGCACCAGGACGTCCCCTTCGAGCTGCTGGTGGAACGGCTCAACCCCACCAGGAGCATGGCCCATCACCCGCTGATCCAGGTGCTGCTGGGCTGGGAGAACTTCCCCGGCGAGGTCACGGCGCCCGCGGGCGGGTTGGCGCTGGGCGATCTGCAGGTCACCCCGATGCCGTTGCACACCAACACCGCTCGCATGGACCTGACGTTCTCGCTGGCGGAACGGTTCACCGAGTCCGGTCAGCGCGCCGGCATCGCGGTGACGGCGGAGTATCGCACCGACGTCTACGACGCGGACACAGTCGAGGCGATGATCGGACGGCTGCAGCGGCTGTTGGTCGCCGTCACCGCCGAGCCGGAGCGCCGGTTGTCCTCGGTGGACCTGCTCGACACCGCCGAGCACGCCCGACTGGCCACATGGGGCAACGAGTCCGTGCTGACCGACCCGATGGAACCGGTGACCGTCGCGGGATTGTTCGCCGCGCAGGCGGCCCGCACCCCGGACGCGGTGGCGCTGACGTTCGAGGACCGGTCCATGACGTACCGCGAGCTCGACGAGGCCGCCAACCGGCTGGCGCACCTGCTGGTCGACCGCGGCGCGGGCCCGGGTGAGTTTGTCGCGCTGCTGTTTTCGCGCTCGGCCGAGGCGATCGTGGCGATCCTGGCGGTGCTGAAGTCCGGGGCGGCGTATCTGCCGATCGACCCCGCGCTGCCCGCCCCGCGAGTGGAATTCATGCTGACCGACGCCGCCCCGATGGCCGCGGTCACCACCGCCGACCTGGCCGACAGGTTCGACGGCTTCGACCTGACCGTCGTCGACGTCGCCGACCCGGCCGTCGCGGACCGGCCGAACACCCCGCCGCCCGCGCCGGCGCCCACCGACCTGGCACACGTCATCTACACCTCCGGTACCACCGGCGTGCCCAAAGGTGTTGCGGTCACCCAACACAACGTCGCGCAGCTCTTCGACGACCTGCGGCTCGGCTTCGCCTTGTCGGCCGAGCAGGTATGGACCCAATTCCACTCCTATGCCTTCGACTTCTCGGTGTGGGAGATCTGGGGTGCGCTGCTGCACGGCGGGCGCCTCGTCGTGGTGCCCGGCGCGGTGGCCCGCTCGCCGGAGGAATTCCACGCCCTGCTGGTGCGCGAGGGCGTGACGGTGCTGACCCAGACCCCGTCGGCGGTGGGGCTGCTGCCCACCGACGGCCTGGACTCCACGGCGCTGGTGATCGGCGCCGAGCCCTGCCCGCCCGAACTGGTGGACCGCTGGGCGCCGGGGCGGGTGATGGTCAACGTGTACGGCCCCACCGAGACCACCATGTGGGCCTGCAAGAGCGCCCCGCTGACGGCGGGGTCGGGCTTCCCGCCGATCGGCTCACCGGTCACCCGTGCCGCGTTCTTCGTGCTCGACGAATGGCTGCGCCCGGTGCCCGCGGGCGTGGTGGGCGAGCTGTACCTGGCCGGCGAGGGCGTCGGCGTCGGGTACTGGCGTCGCCCCGGCCTGACCGCGTCGCGGTTCATGGCCTGCCCGTTCGGCGAGCCCGGCACCCGCATGTACCGCACTGGAGACCTGGTGTGCTGGGGCCCCGACGGGCAGCTGCGCTACCTCGGCCGCGCCGACGAGCAGGTCAAGATCCGCGGCTACCGCATCGAACTCGGCGAGATTCAGGCGGCACTCGCCGCGCTCGACGGGGTGGAGCAGGCGGTCGTCGTCGCCCGCGAGGACCGCCCCGGTGACAAGCGCCTGGTCGGATATGTCACCGGCTCGGCGGACCCGGGCAAGGCGCGCGCCGCACTGGGCGAGCAACTCCCGGGCTACATGGTCCCGGCGGCGGTGGTGGTGCTCGACGCGCTGCCGGTGACGGTGAACGGCAAGCTCGACACCCGCGCCCTGCCCGCGCCGGATTACCGGACCGTCGACAACTATCGCGCCCCCAGCACCGCGGTCGAGGACATCGTGGCGGGCATCTACGCCCAGATCCTGGGGCTCGAACGCGTCGGTGTCGACGACTCGTTCTTCGACCTGGGCGGCGACTCGCTGTCCACCATGCGGCTGGTCACCGCGATCAATGCCGCGCTGGACAGCGACCTTCCGGTGCGCGTCGTCTTCGAGGCGCCCACCGTGGCGCAGCTGGCGCCGCGCATCGCGGAGAGCGCGGCCGGCCTGGAGCCGCTGGTGGCCGGTGAGCGGCCCGCGGTGGTCCCGCTGTCGTTCGCGCAGAACCGGTTGTGGTTCATCGACCAATTCCAGGGCCCCTCACCGCTATACAACATGGCGGCGGCGCTGCGGCTGCGCGGGCAGCTCGACGCCGGGGCCCTGGGCGCCGCGCTGACCGACGTGGTGAGCCGCCACGAAAGCCTGCGCACCCTGTTCCCGGCGCACGAGGGAACGCCCCACCAGGTGGTGGTGCCCGTCGAGCGCGCCGACATCGGCTGGGACGTCACCGACGCCACCGCATACTCGGCCGAGCAGCTGGACGACGCCATCAAGGCCGCGACGCGCTATGCGTTCGACTTGGCGGCCGAAATCCCCATCCGCGCACAGCTTTTCGCGGTCGCCGAGGACGAGCACGTCCTGGTGATCGTGGTGCATCACATCGCCGCGGACGGTTTGTCGCTCACGCCGCTGGGTGCCGACCTGAGCGTGGCCTACGCCAGCCGGTGCGCCGGTCACGCCCCCGGCTGGACCGAATTGCCGGTGCAGTACATCGATTACACGCTCTGGCAGCGCGCCCAGTTCGGCGCCCTGGACGACAGCTCCAGCCGCATCGGCGGCCAGCTGGCCTACTGGGAGGAGGCCCTGGCCGGCATGCCGGAGCGGTTGGCGCTGCCCACCGACCGGCCCTACCCGCCGGTGGCCGATCAGCGCGGCGACAGCGTGGTCGTGGACTGGCCGGCGGAATTGCAGGACCAGGTCCGCCGGCTGGCCCGCCAGCACAACGCCACCAGCTTCATGGTGGTGCAGGCCGCCCTGGCCGTGCTGCTGTCCAAGATCGGCGCGAGTTCCGATGTGGCCGTTGGCTTCCCGATCGCCGGGCGGCGCGACCCCGCGCTGGACCGGCTGGTCGGGTTCTTCGTCAACACCCTGGTGCTGCGGGTCGACCTGGCCGGTGATCCCAGCTTCGCCGAACTGCTGGAACGCGTCCAGGCGCGCAGCCTTGCCGCGTTCGAGCATCAGGACGTGCCGTTCGAGGTGCTGGTGGAGCGGGTCAATCCCACCCGCAGCCTGACGCACCACCCGCTGGTGCAGGTGATGCTGGCCTGGCAGAACTTCGCCGGGCACGACGACCCGGCGGCCGGCCTGGCGCTGGGCGACCTCGAGGTCACCTCGGTGCCGGTCGAGGACCAGTCGGCACGCATGGACCTGGTGTTCTCCCTGGGAGAGCGCTGGACCGCGGCCGGCGAGGCCGCCGGGATCGGCGGGCGGGTGGAATTCCGCACCGACGTGTTCGACGCGGCCACCATCGAGACGCTGATCGCGCGGCTACAGCGGGTGCTGACCGCGATGACCGCCGATCCCACGCACCGGGTGTCGTCGGTGGATCTGCTCGACGATGCCGAGCACGCCCGCCTGGAAATGCTGGGCAACACAGCCGTTTTGACCGGGGCGGCCGGCGCGCCGGTGTCGGTGCCCGAACTGTTCGCCACGCGGGTCGCCGCCGCGCCGGACGCCGTGGCGCTGGTGTGCGAGGGCCTGTCGGTGACCTACCGCGAGCTGGACGAGGCGTCGAACCGGTTGGCGCATCACCTGGCGGCGCAGGGTGCCGGTCCGGGACAGACTGTGGCCCTGCTGTTTTCGCGGTCGGCCGAGGCGGTCGCCGCGATCCTGGCAGTGCTCAAGACCGGGGCCGCCTACCTGCCGATCGATCCCTCCTCGCCGCCGGCCCGGATCGAGTTCATGCTCGGCGATGCCAAACCGGTCGTCGCGATCACCACCGCCGACCTGGCCGGCCGGTTCGACGGGCACGGCATCAGGGTCGTCGACGTCGACGATCGGCGCATCGACACCCTGCCCGAGACGGGCCTGCCGCTGCCCAGGCCCGAGGGCGTCGCGTACCTGATCTACACCTCGGGCACCACCGGTGTCCCCAAAGGCGTTGCCATCACTCACCACAGCGTGACCCGGCTGCTGGGCTCGCTGGATGCCGGCCTGCCGGCCGCGGGGGTGTGGTCGCAATGCCACTCGCTGGCGTTCGACGTCTCGGTGTGGGAGATCTTCGGTGCGCTGCTGCGCGGCGGCCGGCTGGTCGTCGTGCCGGAATCGGTGGCACGCTCACCGCAAGACCTGCACGACGTCCTGGTCGCCCAGCGGGTCAGCGTGCTGACCCAGACGCCGTCCGCGGTGGCGATGCTCCCGCGCGAGGGCCTGGAATCGGTGTCCCTGGTCATGGCCGGTGAGGCGTGCCCGGCCGAGGTGGTGGACCAATGGGCCCCCGGTCGCGTGATGGTCAACGCCTACGGCCCGACCGAGACCACCATGTGTGTGACCATCAGCGCGCCCCTGGCGCCCGGGTCGGCGGCCAATGGGCCGGTGCCGATCGGGTCCCCGGTGCCAGGGGCGGCGCTGTTCGTGCTCGACGGGGCGTTGCGGCCGGTACCGCCCGGCGTCGTCGGGGAGCTCTACGTCGCCGGATCCGGGGTGGCCGCGGGGTATGTCGGGCGGCCTGGGCTGACTGCGTCGCGGTTCGTCGCCTGCCCCTTCGGCGGGGCGGGCACGCGCATGTACCGCACCGGCGACCTGGTGCGCTGGAACGCCGACGGGCAACTGCAGTACTTCGGCCGCGCCGACGAGCAGGTCAAGGTTCGCGGCTACCGCATCGAGCTCGGCGAGATCCAGTCCGCGCTGGCCGGATTCGACGGCGTCGAGCAGGCCGTGGTCATCGCCCGCGAAGACCGACCGGGCGACAAGCGCCTGGTCGGCTACATCACCGGCCGCGCCGACGCCGCCCTGGTTCGAAGCGCGCTGGCCGAACGGCTGCCCGCCTACATGGTCCCCGCCGCGGTGATGGCGCTCGACGCGCTTCCGTTGACCGCCAACGGCAAACTGGACACCCGCGCCCTGCCGGCGCCCGAATACACCGCCGGTGAATACCGCGCCCCGGAGACGCCCACCGAAGAGATCCTGGCCGGGATCTACGCCGAGATCCTGGACGCCGACCGGGTCGGCATCGACGACTCCTTCTTCGACCTCGGCGGCGACAGCATCTCCGCCATGCGGCTGATCGCCGCGATCAACGCGAGCCTGGACGCCGACCTCGCCGTCCGGGTGGTGTTCGAGGCGCCCACGATCGCCCAGCTGGCACCCCGGCTCGGCGAGGGCGGCAGCGGGCTGGAGCCCCTGACGGCCGGGCCGCGGCCGGCGATCGTCCCGCTGTCGTTCGCGCAGAACCGGCTGTGGTTCCTCGACCAATTGCAAGGCCCCTCAGCGGTGTACAACATGGCGGCCGCGCTGCGACTGGACGGTGCGCTCGACGCCGACGCGCTCGGCGCGGCCCTGGGCGACGTGGTCGCCCGCCACGAGAGCCTGCGCACCCTGTTCGCGGCGCCCGAGGGAACACCGCAGCAGGTGGTCATCCCTGCGGACAAGGCCGATTTCGGCTGGGAGGTTGTCGACGCCAGCGCCTGGTCGGCAGCCCAGCTGGAGGAGGCGATCGGCGCCACCGCGCGCTACACCTTCGACCTGGCCTCCCAAATCCCGTTGCGCGCGGAGCTATTCCGGCTCGGCGACGACCGGCACGTCCTGGTCGCCGTGGTGCACCACATCGCCGCCGACGGCATGTCCATCACCCCGCTGGTGCGCGACCTCGGGGTGGCGTACGCCGGCCGGGCCGCCGGCCGCGGCCCCGACTGGGCGCCGCTGCCGGTGCAATACGTCGACTACACGCTGTGGCAGCGCGCCCAATTCGGCGATCTGGACGACGGCAACAGCCGCATCGCCGCCCAGTTGTCGTACTGGGAAGACGCCCTGTCCGGGATGCCCGAACGCGTGCAGCTGCCCACCGACCGGCCCTACCCGCTGGTGGCCGACCAGCGCGGCGCCACCGTCGAAATCGATTGGCCCACCGAGCTGCAGCGGCGCGTCGGGGACGTGGCTCGCCGCCACAACGCCACCAGCTTCATGGTGATCCAGACCGCGCTGACCGTCCTGCTGTCCAAGATCGGCACCAATCCCGATGTGGCCGTGGGCTTCCCGATCGCCGGGCGGCGCGACCCCGCGCTCGACGAGCTGGTGGGCTTCTTCGTCAACACCCTGGTGCTGCGCGTCGAGGTGACCGCCGACCCCAGCTTCGCCGAGGTGCTCTCCCAGGTGCGCCAGCGCAGCCTGGCCGCTTACGAGCACCAGGACGTGCCGTTCGAGGTGCTGGTCGAGCGGCTCAACCCGGCGCGGAGCCTGAGCCATCACCCGCTCGTCCAGGTGATGTTGGCGTGGCAGAACTTCGCCGGACACGACGCCGGCCCCGCCGCTGGGCTCGCCCTGGGCAACGTCGACGTCACGCCGATACCGGTGGACACCCAGACCGCCCGCATGGACCTCACCTTCTCGCTGGGCGAACGCTGGGACGAGCGCGGCGAACCCGCCGGAATCGGCGGAACCGTCGAATTCCGCACCGACGTGTTCGACGAGGACAGCATCCGGGCGCTGATCGAGCGGCTGCGCCGGGTGCTGGTCGCGATGACCGACGACGCCGCACGGACGTTGTCCTCGGTCGATCTCCTCGACGACGCCGAACACGCCCGGCTCGACGCATTCGGCAACCGCGCCGCGCTGAGCGCATCGACGGCCCAAACCGGTTCCATCCCAACGTTGTTCGCCGCACAAGTGGACCGGACCCCGGATGCCGTGGCGCTGGTCTGCGACGGCCGCTCGCTGACCTACCGCGAGCTGGACGAGGCGTCGAACCGGTTGGCGCACCTGCTGACCGGCCATGGCGCCGGTCCGGGACAGACTGTGGCACTGCTGTTTTCGCGGTCGGCCGAGGCGATCGTGGCGATCCTGGCGGTGCTCAAGTCCGGCGCGGCCTACCTGCCGATCGACCCGGCGCTGCCCGAGGCGCGGATCGGGTTCGTGCTCACCGACGCCGCGCCGATCGCCGCGATCACCACCGCCGACCTGAGCGACCGACTCGACGGCCACGACGTCAACGTCATCGATGTCAACGATCCCGCCGTCGACGCCTTGCCCGCCACCGCGTTGCCGGCGCCGGCACCGGAGCACCTCGCGTACCTGATCTACACCTCCGGCACCACCGGTGTGCCCAAAGGCGTTGCCGTCACCCATCGCAACGTCACCCAGCTGCTCGCGTCCGGGGACTCGGGACTGCCGCGCTCGGGCGTGTGGTCGCAGTGGCATTCGCTCGCGTTCGACGTCTCGGTGTGGGAGATTTTCGGCGCCTTACTGCACGGCGGCCGCCTCGTCGTGGTGCCCGAATCGGTGGCGCGCTCGCCGGAAGACCTGCACGCCCTGCTGGTGGCCGAACAGGTCAGCGTGCTCAGCCAAACCCCGTCCGCGGCGGGCGCACTGGCACCGCGGGGACTGGAGTCGGTCACCTTGGTGGTGGCGGGCGAGGCCTGCCCGTCCGAACTGGTCGACCGGTGGGCGCCGGGCCGCGCGATGATCAACGCCTACGGCCCCACCGAGGCCACGGTGTACGCGGCCATCAGCGCACCGCTGGAGGCCGACTCACCGGGCGTGGTGCCGATCGGCGCCCCGGTGCCCGGTGCGGCGGCGTTCGTGCTCGACGACTGGCTGCGGCCGGTGCCGCCGGGCGTGGTCGGCGAGCTGTACGTCGCCGGCGCCGGCGTGGCCTGCGGCTACTGGAAGCGGCCCGGCTTGACCGCGGCGCGCTTCGTGGCCTGCCCGTTCGGCGGTCCCGGATCGCGCATGTACCGCACCGGTGACCTGGTGCGCTGGCGCGCGGACGGGCAGCTGGACTACCTGGGCCGCGCCGACGAGCAGGTCAAGATCCGCGGCTACCGCATCGAGCTCGGCGAGGTGCGCGCGGCGCTGGCGTGGGTCGACGGCGTCGAGCAGGCGGTCGTGGTGGCCCGCGAGGACCGCCCCGGGGACAAGCGCCTGGTCGGTTACGTCACCGGCACCGCCGACCCGGCCGCGGTGCGCGCCGCGCTGGCCGAGCGGCTGCCGGGCTACATGATCCCGACGGCCGTCGTGGTGATGCAGGCCCTGCCGCTCACCCCCAACGGCAAGCTCGACACCCGCGCCCTGCCGGCGCCGGAGTACTCCCACGCCGACCGGTATCGCGCCCCCGACAACGCGATCGAAGAAATCCTGGCCGGAATCTACGCACAGGTGCTGGGCCTCGAACGCGTCGGCGTCGACGATTCCTTCTTCGACCTGGGCGGCGACAGCATCTCGTCGATGCAGGTGGTGACGCGGGCGCGCGCCGCCGGCCTGGTGTGCAAGACGCGCGACATCTTCGTCGAGCAAACCGTGGCCCGGCTGGCGCGGGTGGCCGAAGTCCTCGACGCCGCAACCGCGGTGGCCGACGAGGGCCTAGGGCCGGTCGAGGCCACCCCGATCATCCGCTGGCTGCAGGACGTGGCGAAGGCCGGGGGCGACGTCGCTGCGTTCAACCAGACCATGCTCGTGCAGGCACCCGCCGCGGTCACCGAGGACGACGTCGTCACGGTGCTGCAGGCCCTGCTGGACCGCCACGCGATGCTGCGGCTGCACGTCGACAACAAAGGCGCTCAAGCCGCCGCCGGCTGGTCGCTGACGGTGCCCGAGGCCGGCTCGGTGGATGCCCGCGCATGCCTGCACGCGGTGGACGAACTGTCCGAGGTCGCGGTCGTCGAGGCGCGGTCGCGGTTGAACCCGGCCGCCGGCGTGATGCTCAGCGCGGTGTGGGCGCGCGCCACCCGCCAACTGGTGGTGATCGTCCATCACCTGGCCGTCGACGGCGTATCGTGGCGAATCCTGTTGCAGGACTTGAACATCGCCTGGGCCCAGCATCACAGCGGGCAGCCCGTCGCGCTGCCGACCGTGGGCACCTCGTTCGCCCGTTGGTCGTCGCAGCTGGCCGAGCACGCGCACCATCCGGACGTGGTGGACCAGGCCGACACCTGGAAGCGGGTGGCGGCCACGCCCGCGGCGTTGCCCGCGGTGCGCCCCGACGTCGACACCTTCGCCACGGCCGGACACCTGTCCATGGAGCTCGACGCCGAGACCACGGGCATGCTGCTCGGCGACGTGCCCGCGGCGTTCCACGCCGGCGTGCAAGACATTCTGCTGATCGCGTTCGGGCTGGCGTGTGCGGAATTCTCCGGGCGGCGCGGCGCGCCGATCGGCATCGACGTCGAAGGCCACGGGCGCCACGAGGAACTAGGCCGCGACGTCGACCTGTCCCACACGGTGGGATGGTTCACCACCAAATACCCGATATCCCTTGCGATGCACGGTATTTCGTGGACGCAGGTGGCCGCAGGCGCCGACGCGCTGGGCGCGGTGCTCAAGGACGCCAAGGAGCAGTTGCGCGCCCTGCCTGACCCGCTGAGCTACGGGTTGCTGCGCTACCTCAACACCGAGGTCGACCTGGACGCCCCGGAGCCCCCGATCGGCTTCAACTACCTGGGACGCCAGGGCGGCTCGGCCGAGCTCACCGACGACATGTGGCGCCCCGACCCGGACGGCTGGACCGGCACCCGGGCGGCGACCGCGATACCGATGCCGTTGATGCACACCCTCGAGCTGAACGCGGTCACCGTCGATTCCGAGGCCGGACCGCGGCTGCACGCCAACTGGACTTGGGCGCCGTCCGCGCTGGGCGACGAGCAGACCACCCGGGTGGGCAGGTTGTGGTTCGAGGCCCTGGCCGGCATCTGCGCGCACGTCCGCGGCGGTGGCGGTGGACTGACCCCGTCCGACATCGCGCCCGCCCGGCTCACCCAGCCGCAGATCGATCAGCTTGCGCGCCAACACAATATCGCCGACGTGCTGGCGCTGACCCCGGTCCAGCAGGGGCTGCTCTTCCACGCCAACACCGCCCAGGCGAGCGACGACCTGTACGCCGGACAGCTGGACATCAACATCGCCGGCCCGCTCGACCCGGACCGGCTGCGCGACGCCGTGCAGACGATGATCGGCCGGCATCCCAACCTGGTGGCCCGCTTCTGCGACGACTACGACGAGCCCGTCCAGATCATCCCCGCCGACCCCGCCGCGGCCTGGCAGTACGTCGAGCTGGACACCGACCCCGACGCCGACGCGCAGATCCGGCGGCTCTGCGCCGCCGAGCGGGCCGCCGTCTGCGGTGATCTCGCCGGCCAACCCGCCTTCCGGGTGGCGCTGCTGCGCACCGCACCCGAGCGCTACCGGCTGGTGCTGACCAACCACCACATCGTGCTCGACGGCTGGTCGATGCCGATCCTGTTGGGGGAGATCTTCGCCGGCTACTACGGCCAGCGCCTCCCGGCGACGGCGCCCTACCGCGGCTTCGTCGACTGGCTGGCCGCGCGCGACGTCGACGCCGCCCGCGCCGCCTGGGCCGAGGTGTTCGCCGGCTTCGGCACCCCGACCCTGGTCGGCCCGCAGGACCGGACCGAGCTGGGGCGGCAGAGCGTGGAGTCGTTCGCGTTGCCCGCCGAGCTCAGCCAGTCCATCACCGAGCTGGCCCGCTCCTGCCACACCACCGTCAACACGGTGCTGCAGGCCGCGTTCGCGCAGCTGCTGTGCGCCCTGACCGGCCAAAGCGACGTCGTGTTCGGCACCACCGTGTCGGGCCGGCCCGCCGAGGTCGCCGGCGCGGAAAACATGGTCGGCCTGCTCATCAACACGGTGCCGGTGCGGGCGAACATCTCCGCCACAACCACCACCGCCGAGCTGCTCGACCAGCTGCAAGGCGCCTACAACCACACGCTGGACCACCAGCACCTGGGGCTCAACGAGATCCACCGCATCACCGGACAGGACCAGCTGTTCGACACCCTGTTCGCCTACGAGAACTATCCGATCGACGCCAGCGCGTTGTCGGCCGACCACGAGCTGGCCGTCACCGACATCACCACCCGGGAATCCACCCATTACCCGCTCACGGTGCAGGCCCAGCCCGGCAAGGAGTTGCGCCTGCAGGTCGAATACGACACCCACGTCTTCGACGCCGCACGCATCGCGACGCTGATTGAACGGCTGCAGCGGGTGCTGGTCGTGATGACGACCGACCCGTCGCGGCGCCTGTCGTCGATCGACCTGCTAGACGCCGCCGAACACGACCGGCTGGACGGCTGGGCCGACCGGGCGGTGCTCACCGAGCCCGCCACGCCGTCGTCCATCCCCGAGCTGTTCGCCGCGCAGGCCGCGCGCAGCCCGCGGGCGGCGGCGGTGACCTTCGAGGGCCGGTCGATGAGTTACCGGGAGCTCGACGAGAAGTCGAACCGGCTGGCGCACCTGCTGATCGACCGGGGGGTAGGCCCCGGCGAGTCCGTGGCGCTGCTGTTCGGCCGGTCGGCCGACGCGATCGTGGCCATCCTGGCGGTGCTCAAAACCGGCGCCGCGTACCTGCCGATCGACCCGGCGCTGCCGGCGGCCCGCATCGAGTTCATGCTCACCGACACCGCCCCGATGGCGGCGATCACCGTCGCGGCGCTGGCGGACAAGCTGCACGCCCACGACCTGATCGTCATTGACATCGACGACCGCGCCGTGGCGCGCCAGCCCCGCACCGCCCTCCCGGCGCCGGCGCCCGAACACGTCGCCCACATCATCTACACGTCGGGCACCACCGGTCTGCCCAAGGGCGTGGCGGTCAGCCACCACAACGTGACCCGGATGTTCGACGCGCAGGCCGTCGGCGTCGAGCTGTCACCCGAACAGGTGTGGACCCAGTTCCACTCGTACGCCTTCGACTACTCGGTGTGGGAGATCTGGGGCGCGCTGCTGCACGGCGGGCGGCTGGTCGTGGTGCCCGACTCGGTGGCCCGCTCACCCATGGAGTTCCACGCCCTGCTGGTCGCGGAGAAGGTCACGGTGTTGAGCCAGACCCCGTCGGCCGTGCGGATGCTCTCGCCGCAGGGCCTCGAATCCGCGGCGCTGGTGATCGGTGCCGAGCCCTGCCCACCCGAGCTGGTGGACCGCTGGGCGCCCGGCCGCACGATGGTCAACGTCTACGGCCCGACCGAGGCCACCATCTTCGCGTCGATGAGCACGCCGCTGTCCGCGGGCTCGGGGACGCCGCCGATCGGCTCGGCGGTGCCCGGGACCGCGCTCTTCGTCCTGGACGGCTGGTTGCGCCCGGTGGCCGCCGGGGTGATCGGTGAGTTGTATGTCGCCGGCCGCGGCGTCGGGTACGGGTACATGCGCCGGGCCGGGCTGACCGCGTCGCGGTTCGTGGCCTGCCCCTTCGGCGAACCGGGATCGCGCATGTACCGCAGCGGCGACCTGGTCTGCTGGGGACCGGACGGCCAGCTGCGGTACTTCGGCCGCGCCGACGAGCAGGTCAAGATCCGCGGCTACCGCATCGAAGTCGGGGAGGTGCGCTCGGCGCTGGCCGCGCTGGACGGCGTCGAGCAGGCGGTCGTCATCGCGCGCGAGGACCGGCCGGGCGACAAGCGCCTCGTCGGCTACATCACCGGCCCCGCGGATCCCGCCGAGGCCCGCGCTCAGCTGGCCGAGCGCCTGCCCGCCTACATGGTGCCGGTGGCGATCGTGGTGCTCGACGCCCTGCCGATGACGCTGAACGGCAAGCTCGACATCCGCGCCCTGCCGGCGCCGGAATACTCCGCGGCCGGGTATCGCTCGCCGACCACCCCCACCGAGGAGATCCTGGCCGGCATCTACGCCCACGTGCTCGGCGTCGACCGGGTCGGCGTCGACGACTCCTTCTTCGACCTCGGCGGCGACAGCATCTCGGCGATGCGGGTGATCGCGGCGGTCAACAGCGCCATGGACGTCGGCGTGCCGGTGCGCGTCATCTTCGAATCGCCCACCGTCGCGCAGCTGGCGCCGCGCATCGGCGAGGACACCGGCCGGCTCGACCCGCTGGTGGCGGGGGAGCGTCCGGCGGTGGTCCCGCTGTCCTTCGCGCAGAGCCGGCTGTGGTTCCTCGACCAGCTGCAGGGGCCGTCCCCGGTGTACAACATGGCGGCGGCCATGCGGATGCACGGACGCCTCGACGTCCCGGCGCTGGGAGCGGCGCTGGCCGACGTGGTGGCCCGCCACGAGAGCCTGCGCACGGTGTTCGCCGTGACCGGGGAAACGCCCCAGCAGGTGGTGATCCCGGTCGAGCAAGCCGATCTGAGCTGGCGGACCGTGAACGCCCGCGGCTGGTCGGCGAGCCGGCTGCGCGAGGCCATCGACGCCGCGGCCCGCGAAACCTTCGACCTGGCCACCCAGATCCCGTTGCGCGCAACGCTGTTCCGCCTCGCCGACGACGAACACGTGCTGGTGGCCGTGGTGCACCACATCGCCGCGGATGGCTGGTCGTTGCGGCCGCTGGTGCGCGACCTGGGCATGGCCTACGCCAGCCGCTGCGCCGGGCAGGCCCCCGACTGGGAGCCGCTGGCGGTGCAGTACGTCGACTACACGCTGTGGCAGCGCGCCCAGTTCGGCGAACTCGCCGACAGCGGCAGCCGCATCGCGGCGCAGCTGGCCTACTGGCAGGACGCGCTGGCCGGCATGCCGGAGCGGTTGGCGCTGCCCACCGACCGGCCCTACCCGCCGATCGCCGATCAGCGCGGGGCGGCCGTCGAGGTGGACTGGCCGGCCGACCTGCAGCAGCAGGTCGCCGGGCTGGCCCGCGAGTACAACTCGACCAGCTTCATGGTGGTGCAGGCCGCGCTGGCCGTGCTGCTGTCGAAGATCAGCGCCAGCACCGACGTCGCGGTCGGGTTCCCGATCGCCGGCCGGCGCGACCCCGCGCTCGACGACCTGGTCGGGTTCTTCGTCAACACCCTGGTGCTGCGGGTCGACCTGGCCGGCGACCCCAGCTTCACCGAGCTGCTGACCCGCGTCCGCGCCCGCAGCCTGGAGGCCTTCGAGCACCAGGACGTGCCGTTCGAGGTGCTGGTCGAGCGCGTCAACCCGACCCGCAGCCTCACGCACCACCCGCTGGTGCAGGTCATGCTGGCCTGGCAGAACTTCGCCGGCCAGGACAGCGATCCCGGCGCCGGGCTGGCCCTGGGTGACGTGCAGGTCACCTCGATACCGCTGGACACCCAGGTCGCCCGCATGGACCTGGTGTTCTCGCTGGCCGAGCGCTGGGGCGAGGACAACGAGCCCGCCGGGATCGGCGGTCGGGTGGAGTTCCGCACCGACGTGTTCGACGCGGCCACCATCGCGACGCTGATCGGGCGCCTGCAGCGGGTCCTCGAGGCGATGACGGCCGATCCCACCCGCGCGCTGTCGACGGTGGACCTGCTGGACCGCCGCGAGCATGCCCGCCTGGACGCCCTCGGCAACCGCGCGGTGCTCACCGCGCCCGCCGCCGCGGCCGCCTCGATCCCGGCGCTGTTCGCCGAGCAGGTCGCGCGCACCCCCGACGCGGTCGCGCTGCGCTGCGCCGGCCGCTCGTGGACCTATCGCGAGCTGGACGAGGCCGCCAGCCGGCTGGCCCACCGGCTGACCGGCTTCGGCGTCGGTCGCGGTGAGCGGGTGGCCCTGCTGTTCGGTCGTTCAGCCGAGGCGATCGTGGCCATCCTGGCCGTCCTGAAGACCGGTGCGGCCTATCTGCCGATCGACCCGGGGCTGCCGGCGGAGCGCATCGGCTTCATGCTGGCCGACGCCGCGCCGATGGTCGCGATCAGCACCGCCGAGCTGGCCGAGCGGCTGTACGGCCACCACGTCGCCGTCATCGACGTCGGTGATATCGACGATCCGGCGGCGCACTCCCAGCCCTCGGCCCCGTTGCCGGCGCCGAGCGCCGACGACATCGCCTACCTGATCTACACCTCCGGCACCACCGGTGTCCCCAAAGGCGTTGCGGTCACGCATGGCAACGTCGCCCGGCTGCTGGCCTCCGGTGATTCCGGCCTGCCGCGCGAGGGTGTCTGGTCGCAATGGCACTCGCTGGCCTTCGACGTCTCGGTCTGGGAGATCTTCGGCGCGCTGCTGCAGGGCGGGCGCCTGGTGGTCATCCCCGACTCGGTGGTCCGCTCGCCGGACGACTTCCACGCGCTGCTGGTCGCCGAACAGGTCACCGTGATCAGCCAGACCCCGTCCGCGGCGGACGTGTTGTCGCCCGACGGGCTGGACTCGGCGACGCTGGTGGTGGCGGGCGAGGCCTGCCCGACCGAGCTGGTCGACCGGTGGGCGCCGGGGCGCGCGATGATCAACGCCTACGGCCCGACCGAGGCGACGGTGTACGCCACGGTCAGCGCCCCCCTGCAGGCCGGATCGCCCACTACCGGGCCAGTGCCGATCGGTTCCCCGGTGCCGGCGGCCGGGCTGTTCGTGCTGGACGAATCCCTGCGGCCGGTCCCGCACGGCGTGGTCGGCGAACTCTACGTCGCCGGCGGCGGCGTCGCGGTCGGTTACTGGCGCCGCGCCGAGCTGACCGCGTCGCGCTTCGTGGCCTGCCCGTTCGGGGCGCCCGGGGCGCGCATGTACCGCACCGGTGACCTGGTGCGCTGGGGTGCGGACGGGCAGCTGCAGTACCTGGGCCGCGCCGACGAGCAGGTCAAGATCCGCGGCTACCGCATCGAACTCGGCGAGGTGCGCTCGGCGATCGCCGCGCTGGACGGCGTGGACCAGGCGGCCGTGATCGCCCGCGAGGACCGGCCGGGCGACAAGCGCCTGGTCGGCTACGTCACCGGGGGGGCGGACCCGGTCGAGGTCCGCGCCCGGCTGGCCGATCGCCTGCCGGCCTACATGGTCCCGGCGGCCATCGTGGCGCTCGACGCGCTGCCGCTGACACCAAACGGCAAGCTCGACGCGCGGGCCCTGCCGTCACCCGAGTACCGCGACGTCGACCGGTATCGCGCCCCCGCCACCCCGGTCGAGGAGACCCTGGCCGGCATCTACGCCCAGGTCCTGGGTGTCGACCGGGTCGGCGTCGACGACTCCTTCTTCGACCTCGGCGGCGACAGCATCTCCTCGATGCAGGTGGTGACCCGCGCGCGGGCGGCCGGCCTGGCGCTGCGCACCCGCGATATCTTCACCGAGCAGACCGTTTCCCGCCTGGCCCGGCTGGCCGGTGTCACCGACGGCGAGCACGGCGTGCTCGACGAGGGCGTCGGCGCCGTCGCCGCCACGCCGATCATCCGCTGGCTGCGCGGCGTGAACGGCCCGGTCGATCAGTTCAACCAGACGATAGTCCTGCAGGCGCCCGCCGGCGTCACCGAGGCCGACGTGGTGGCGGTGCTGCAGGCCCTGCTGGACCGGCACGCCATGCTGCGGCTGCGCGTCGACGACAGTTCAGGTGACGGGGCCGGGGAATGGTCGCTGCAGGTCCCCGAACCCGGTTCGGTCGACGCCGCCCAGCGGGTGCACGCGGTCGACGAGCTGTCGGACGCGGCGGTCATCGAGGCGCGGTCGCGGTTGAACCCGGCCGCCGGGGTGATGCTCAGCGCGCTGTGGGTGACCTCTTCGCGTCAGCTGGTGCTGATCATTCACCACCTGGCCGTGGACGGCGTGTCCTGGCGGGTGCTGCTCGAGGACCTCAACATCGCCTGGGGCCAGCATCACCACGGCCAGCCCGTCGCGCTGCCCGCCGGTGGCACCTCGTTCGCCCGATGGGCCAGGCTGCTGGCCGAGCACGCGCAGTCACCGGCCGTGGTCGACCAGGCCGAGGCCTGGCGCCGGGTCGCCGCCACCCCGTCCGCCCTGCCGGCGGTGCGGCCCGAGGTCGACACCTACGAGACCGCCGAGAACATGTCGGCGACGCTCGACGCGAAGACCACCCGCACGCTGCTCGGCGAGGCGCCGGCCGCATTCCACGCCGGCGTCAACGACATCCTGCTGGTCGGGTTCGCGCTGGCCTGGGCCGAATTCCTGGGCAGCCGCCTTGCTGAAGGCACCCCCATCGGCATCGACGTCGAGGGCCACGGCCGCCACGAGGAACTGGCCGCCGGGGTGGACCTGTCGCGCACCGTCGGGTGGTTCACCACCAAGTACCCGGTGGCGCTCGACGTCGGCGGGCTGTCCTGGTCGCAGGTCACCTCCGGCGCGCCGATACTCGGCTCGCTGGTCAAGGAGGCCAAGGAGCAGCTGCGCGCGCTGCCCGATCCGCTCACCTACGGCCTGCTGCGCTACCTGAACGCCGACGTCGACCTGGACGCCGCCGACCCGACGATCGGGTTCAACTACCTGGGCCGGCTGGGCGGCGCGGCGGCCGAGCTCTCCGACGAGCTGTGGCGAATCAGCCCGGACGGGTCGTCGGCCACCGCCACCAGCACCGCGGTGCCCATGCCGCTGATGCACACCGTCGGCCTGAACGCCGGCACCGTGGACACCGCCGACGGACCGCAGCTGCACGCCACCTGGACGTGGGCGGCCTCGGCGCTGGACCGCGACCAGGTCGCCCGGCTGAGCCGGCTGTGGTTCGAGGCCCTGGCCGGCATCTGCGCGCACGTGCGCCACGGCGGCGGCGGGCTGACCCCGTCGGACATCGCGCCCGCGCGGCTGAACCAGCAGCAGATCGAGCGGCTCGAGCGGCGCCAGCGGATCGCCGACGTGCTCCCGCTGACCCCGCTGCAGCAGGGGCTGCTCTTCCACACCGGCTCCAGGCGGGACGACCGGGGCCAGCGGGAAGACCACCTGTACGCGGTGCAGCTGGACCTCACGCTGACCGGCCCGCTCGACGGGGACCGGCTGCGCGATGCCATGCACACCGTGGTCGGCCGGCACCCGCACCTGGTGGCCCGGTTCTGCGAGGAGTTCGACGAGCCGGTCCAGATCATCCCGGCCAACCCCGCGCTGGCCTGGCGCTCCCTCGAGATCAGGCCCAACGGCAGCGAGCCCGAAGAGCGGATCCAGCGCCTGTGCGCCGACGAGCGCGCCGCGGTCTACGACCTGGCCGACCAGCCGCCCGTCCGCGCCGCCCTGATCAGCACGGGTGACGACCGGCACCGGCTGGTGCTCACCATGCACCACATCGTGCTCGACGGCTGGTCGGTGCCGATCCTGCTGAACGAAACGTTCGCCTGCTACACCGGCCAGCGGCTGCCGGCGCCCGCGCCGTACCGCCGGTTCGTCACCTGGCTGGCCGAGCGTGACCTCGACGCCGCCCGCGCCGCCTGGCGCGAACTGCTCGACGGGTTCGACACCCCGACGCTGGTCGGGCCGCCGCAACAGCGGGAACCCGGCGGCCGCGGCGTCCGGTCGTTCGCGCTGACCGAGGACACCACCCGGGCGCTCGGCGAACTGGCCCGCTCCAGCCACACCACGGTCAGCACCGTGCTGCAGGCCGCGTGGGCGCAGCTGCTGGCCTGGCTGACCGGCCAGCACGACGTCGCCTTCGGCACCACCGTGTCGGGCCGGCCGGCCGAGGTCGTCAGCGCCGAATCGATGGTGGGTCTGATGATCAACACCGTCCCGGTGCGCGCCAACATGACGGCGGCGACCACCACCACCGAGCTGCTCGGCCAGCTGCAACGCGGCCACGCGGACACGCTCGACCACCAGCACCTGGCCCTCAGCGAGCTGCACCGGATCACCGGGCACGAGAAGCTCTTCGACACCCTGTTCGCCTACGAGAACTACCCGCTGGACACCTCGGCGATGGCGGTCGACCACGATCTCGCGATCGCCCACGTCGACATGTTCGAGCGCAACCACTACCCGCTGACGATGCAGGCCGCCCTGTCCGGCCAAGAACTCGGCCTGCGGGTCGAGTACGACACCGGCGTCTTCGACACGCAAACCATCGACGGCCTGCGCGACCGGCTGGAGCGGGTGCTGCTCGCGATGACCGCCGACCCGGGCCGGCCGCTGTCGTCGGTGGACCTGCTCGGCGCGCCCGAGCACGCCCGCCTCGACGAGATCGGCAACCGGGCGGTGCTGACCCGGCCGGTGCCCGCGCTGCCGTCGATCCCCGCGCTTTTCGACGCCCAGGTCGCCGACCGGCCCGACGCCGCGGCGATCAGCTGGGGCGGCACGTCGATGACCTACCGCGAACTCGACAAGGCCGCCAACCGGTTGGCGCGCCTGCTCGCCGAGCAGGGCGCGGGCCCGGGAGAGTCTGTCGCGCTGCTGTTCTCGCGGTCGGCGCAGGCGATCGTGGCCATCCTGGCGGTGCTCAAGACCGGGGCGGCGTATCTGCCGATCGACCCCGCGGCGCCGGGCACCCGGATCCGCTTCATGCTCGACGACGCCGCGCCGGTCGCCGCCGTCACCACCGGGGGACTGCGGTCGCGGCTCAACGGCTCCGACCTGACGGTCATCGACATCGAGGACCCCCGGATCGAGGACCGCGCGGCCACGCCGCTACCGGCGGTCGCGGCCGACGGCATCGCCTACGTCATCTACACCTCGGGCACCACCGGCGTCCCCAAGGGCGTGGCGATCACCCACCGCAACGTGACGCAGCTGCTGCAAACCCTGGACGCGGGGCTGCCGCGGGTGGGCGTGTGGACGCAGAGCCACTCGTACGCCTTCGACGTGTCGGTCTGGGAGATCTTCGGCGCGCTGCTGCGCGGCGGCCGGCTGGTCGTGGTGCCCGAGTCCGTGGCCCGCTCGCCGAAGGACTTCCACGCCCTGCTGGTCGACGCGGAGGTCACCGTGTTGACGCAGACCCCGTCGGCGGTGGCGATGCTGTCGCCCGAGGGATTGGAGTCGGTGGCCCTCGCGGTGGTCGGCGAGGCGTGCCCCGCCGAGGTGGTGGATCGCTGGGCGCCCGGCCGGGTGATGGTCAACGCGTACGGCCCGACCGAGACCACCATGTGCGTGGCGATCAGCGCCCCGCTGACGCGGGGATCCGGCACGCCGCCGATCGGCTTGCCGGTGGACGGCGCGGCCCTGTTCGTGCTCGACCCGTGGTTGCGCCCGGTGCCCGCCGGTGTCGTCGGCGAGCTGTACGTGGCCGGGGACGGGGTGGCCGCCGGGTACGTCGGCCGGGCCGGGCTGACCGCGTCGCGGTTCGTGGCGTGTCCCTTCGGGGCGCCCGGGGCGCGCATGTATCGGACCGGGGACCTGGTCTGCTGGGGCGCCGACGGCCAGCTGCGCTATCTGGGCCGCGCCGACGAGCAGGTCAAGATCCGCGGCTACCGCATCGAACTCGGCGAAGTCCACGCCGCGCTGGCCGCGCTGGACGACGTCGACCAGGCCGTGGTGATCGCCCGCGAGGACCAGCCGGGCGTCAAGCGGCTGGTGGGCTACATCACCGGAACGGCCGACCCGGGCGAGGCGCGCACCGCGCTGGCCGAGCGGCTGCCCGTCTACATGGTGCCGGCCGCGGTGGTCGCCCTGGACGCGCTGCCGTTGACCCCCAACGGCAAACTCGACGTCCGCGCCCTGCCGGCGGCGCAGTACACCGGCAGCGGATACCGGGCCCCGTCCACCGCCACCGAGCGGGCCGTGGCCGACAGCTATGCCAAGGTGCTCGGCGTGGAGCGCGTCGGCGTCGACGACTCCTTCTTCGACCTGGGCGGCGACAGCATCTCGGCGATGCGCGTGGTCGCCGCGATCAACGCCGGCCTCGGCGTTGACGTGGGGGTCCGCGCCTTGTTCGACGCGCCCACCGTCAGGGCGCTGAGTCAGCGGCTGCAGTGCGGGGCGACGGACGCCGACGACGTCGTCCCCGTGCAGACCCTGCGTGAGGGGTCCGGGGTGCCGCTGTTCTGCATCCACCCGGCCGGCGGGGTGAGTTGGCCGTATCAGGCGCTTGGCGCGCACGTGGACTGCACGATCTTCGGCATCCAGCAAACACCGCGGGACGACGGCGCCGCGCCGCGGTCCGTCCGCGAACTGGCCGAGGTCTACGCCGACCGGATCCAGGACGTCTACCCCGACGGGCCCTACCACCTGCTGGGCTGGTCGTTCGGCGGGGTCGTCGCCCACGAGATCGCGATCGAGCTGCAGCGCCGCGGGCGCGTGGTCGGACGCCTGATCCTGCTCGACGCTCAACCCAGCATCGACGACGGGATCGCCCTGCCGGAGCACGCCCTGGGCGAGCAGCAGGTGCTCGACGACGTCCTGCGGGCCTACAACCTCAGCGTCGACGCGCACACCGGCCCGCCCACCGACGAGCAGCTGGCGGAACTGTTGCGCGAGTCGGGCATCGCGGACCTATCGCGGCACCGGCGGCTCGTCGGGCTACTGCTCGGCAACCTCAACCGCAACATCGAGCTGTATCGGCTGCACGAGCCCCGGCTGTTCGACGGTGACATCTGCGTGTTCTCCGCGGTGCGGGACCAGGGCGATCGCAGTTCGCTGCTGGTCCGCTCCTGGGAGCCCTACGCCTCGGGCGACGTTCTCACCCACCCGGTGGACTGCACGCACAACGAGATGCTCACCCCCGACTCGGTCGAGAGGTACGGGCAGCAACTGCGGCACCTGGTCCGCGCGGAACGCCGCCGCGAGCTGGCCCCGCACGAACGGCCGAACGCGGCGGCCGGCGACGACGAGCCGCCCACCAACTCATGAGCGTCGTCGCCGGTTCGCCGCGCCCGTGCGACCGAGTTCACACGTCGGTCGATCACGGTGATCACGACGGGTCGGGCGCGCCCGCAGGGGCGGTGGTGCAGCGCTTTTGGCGGAGCTCACGCGCGCGTCGATCCGGGCAACGGTAGGGTCGAAGACGTGTGCGGAGTCACCGGGGAGGTACGACTCGACGGGCAGGCGCCCGACGTAGCGGCGGTCTCAGCGATGGCCGCGGTGCTGACACCACGGGGCCCGGACGCGGGCGGCGCCTGGTCGCAGGGCCGGGTCGCGCTCGGCCACCGTCGCCTGAAAATCATCGACCTGACCGAAGCCGGCGCCCAGCCGATGGTCGACTCGGAGCTGGGCCTGTCGCTGGCCTGGAACGGCTGCATCTACAACTACAAGGAGTTGCGGCAAGAGCTCAGCGGGTACGGCTACCGCTTCTTCTCGCACAGCGACACCGAAGTCCTGATCAAGGCCTACCACCGGTGGGGCGATGACTTCGTCAGCCATCTGTTCGGCATGTTCGCCTTCGCCGTCGTCGAACGCGACAGCGGGCGGGTGCTGCTCGGGCGCGACCGGCTGGGCATCAAGCCGCTGTATCTGACCGAGGACCCTCACCGTGTCAGGTTCGCGTCGACGTTGCCGGCCCTGCTGGCCGGCGGCGGCGTGGACACCCGGATCGACCCGGTCGCCCTGCACCACTACATGAGTTTCCACTCGGTGGTGCCCGCGCCGAACACCATCCTGCGCGGCGTCCGCAAGGTGCCGCCCGCCTCGCTGGTCGCCATCGAGCCCGACGGCAGGCGCACCGTCACCACCTACTGGGCGCCCGACTTCACCCGGCACGCCGACCGCGCGGAGTGGTCGGAGCGCGACTGGGAAGATGCCGTGCTGTCCACGCTGCGCCTGGCGGTCAAGCGCCGCCTGGTCGCCGACGTGCCGGTCGGTTGCCTGCTGTCCGGCGGCGTGGACTCCAGCCTGATCGTGGGCCTGCTGGCCGAGGCCGGTCAGCACGGGTTGTCGACGTTCTCCATCGGCTTCGAGTCGGCGGGCGGCGTCAAGGGCGACGAATTCCAGTACTCCGACATCGTGGCCCAGCGCTTCGAGACCGACCACCACCAGATCCGCATCGACTCCGACCGCATGCTGCCCGCGCTGGACGGGGCGATCGGCGCGATGAGCGAGCCGATGGTCAGCCACGACTGCGTGGCCTTCTACCTGCTCAGCCAGGAAGTGGCGCGCCACGTCAAGGTCGTGCAGTCCGGGCAGGGCGCCGACGAGGTGTTCGCCGGCTACCACTGGTATCCGCCGATGGGCGATCCGGCCGCCGCCACCCTGGACGGCGCCGTGGCCCAGTACCGCGGCGCCTTCTTCGACCGCGACGCGGCCGGGGTGCAGGCGCTGGTCGGATCGGGCATCGTCGCGCCGGGCGACCCCAGCCTGCGGTTCGTCACCGAGCACTTCGCGCAGGCCGGCGCCGAGACCGGCATCGACCGCGCGCTGCGGCTCGACACCACGGTGATGCTGATCGACGACCCGGTGAAGCGGGTGGACAACATGACGATGGCGTGGGGGCTCGAGGGCCGGGTGCCGTTCCTCGACCACGAGTTGGTCGAGCTGGCCGCGACCTGCCCGCCGGAACTCAAGATCGCCCACGAAGGCAAGGGAGTCCTGAAACAGGCTGCGCGACGGGTGATTCCGTCGGAGGTCATCGACCGCCCCAAGGGCTACTTCCCGGTCCCGGCGCTGACGCACCTCGAAGGCCCCTACCTCGAGATGGTCCGCGACGCCCTCTACGCGCCCACCGCCAAGGAACGCGGCCTGTTCAACACCGACGCGGTCGACGCGCTGCTGGCCAATCCCAACGGCAAGCTGACCCCGCTGCGCGGTAACGAGCTCTGGCAGATCGCGCTGCTCGAGCTGTGGCTGCAGCGCCACGGTGTCACCGGTCCGGTCGCATGACGATGGTCGATCCGTCCGGCGGCCACGACCACACCGAGGCGATCACGCTCGGCCTGCACGACGCGTCGCCGCCCGAGTTGGTCGATGCGATGGCCAAAGATGTCGAGCTCGAATTGGGTTGGGGCCGACTGATTTTCGGGCAGACCTTCGCCAATTCCCAAGAATTGGTCGAGGCGCTGCGCCGCGAGGGGCCCGGCCGGCGCGACATCTGCATCTACGCCCGCGAATCCCACGTGGTGGTCGCCGAGGCGCCCACCGAGCTCTTCATCGACCCCAGCCACACCTACCGGCTGCGTTTCACGCCGGAGACCAAGAACCTGGCGCCGGCGCCGCTGGGCGTGACGGTGCGCACGCTCAACGACCCGATCGACGCCGACGCCATGAACCGCGTCTACGTGCGCTGCGGCATGGTCCCGGCCGGGGTCGACGTCATCTGGGACAACCACCAGAACGTGCCGGCGGTGAAGTATCTGCTCGCGGTGCGCGACGAGGACGGCGCGGTGGTCGGCACCGTCACCGGCGTCGACCACGAGTTGTTGTTCAACGACCCGGAGGAGGGGTCGAGCCTGTGGACCCTGGCGGTCGACCCGGCCGCCGGGCTGCCCGGCGTCGGCGGCGCCCTCACCAAGGCGCTGGCCGAGCACTTCCGCAGCGCGGGCCGCGCCTACATGGATCTGTCGGTGGCGCACGACAACGCCGCCGCCATCGGCCTCTACGAAAAACTCGGTTTCCGCCGCGTCCCGGTGCTGGCCATCAAGCGCAAGAACGCGATCAACGAGCCGCTGTTCAGCCCGCCGCCCGAGACGGTCGACGACCTCAACCCCTACGCCCGGATCATCGCCGACGAGGCGCTGCGCCGCGGGATCTGGGTGGAGGTGCTCGACGCCGAGACGGGCGAGATGCGCCTGACCCACGGCGGCCGCAGCGTCATCACCCGCGAGTCGCTGTCGGAGTACACCTCGGCGGTGGCGATGTGCCGCTGTGACGACAAGCGGCTGACACGGCGCCTGGTCTCCGAGGCCGGCATCACCGTGCCGCGGGCGCGGCTGGCCACCTTCGACGAGAGCGATTTCGCCTTCCTCAAGGAGGTCGGCGAGGTCGTCGTCAAACCGACGCGCGGCGAGCAGGGCAAGGGCATCACCGTCGGGGTGGTGGCGGAAAACGGCCCCGACGACCTCAGCTCCGCGCTGGCGCGGGCCCGCCAGCAATACCCGGACGTGCTCATCGAACAGCGGGTCACCGGCGACGACCTTCGGCTGGTGGTGATCGACGGCCGCGTGGTGGCCGCCGCGCTGCGGATGCCTCCCGAGATCATCGGCACAGGGGAGCACAGCGTGCGGGACCTGATCGCGGCCGAAAGCCGGCGGCGCTCGGCGGCCACCGGCGGCGAGTCCCGCATCCCGCTCGACGACCTCACCGAGTCGACGGTCGCCGAGGCCGGCTGGAAGCTGGACGACGTGCTGCCCCAGGGCACCCGGCTACGGGTGCGCCGCACCGCCAACCTGCATCAGGGCGGCACCATCCACGACGTCACCGCGCACGTGAACAGCGAACTGTGCCGCGTGGCGGTGACGGCCGCCGAGGCCATCGGCATCCCGGTGACCGGCATCGACCTGCTGGTGCCCGACGTCACGGGCGCCGAGTACGCCTTCATCGAAGCCAACGAGCGCCCGGGCCTGGCCAACCACGAACCGCAGCCCACCGCCGCGGCCTTCATCGACTTCCTCTTCCCCGGCCACCCCGGCCAGCCGCAGGCCTGGACCCCCGAGGAGTCCCGCTCCGACCGCGGCTGACGCCGACGGGCGCGGCGCCGTTTCCGAGAGCGCGCGCAGGGCTAGCGACGGGCGCGGGTGGGTAAGTCTCTCCTCAACCCAGAACGGAGACCGCATGAATGCGAGCGCGCAAACCAAGACCATCTCGACGCATGTGCCGGCGCGGCTGGACCGGCTGCCGTGGTCGCGGTTTCACTGGCGCGTCGTCGTCGGCCTGGGCGGCGTGTGGGTGCTCGACGGGCTCGAGGTCACCATGGTGGGCAACGTCTCGGCCCGGTTGATGGAGCACAACAGCGGCATCGCGCTCAACCCCGCGCAGATCGGCATGGCGGCCGCGATCTACATCGCCGGCGCGTGTTCGGGGGCCCTGTTCTTCGGCCACCTGACCGACCGATTCGGCCGCCGCAACCTGTTCATCCTCACCCTGGCGATCTATTTGGTGGCCACGGTCGCGACCGCGTTCGCGTTCGCGCCGTGGTACTTCTTCCTCACCCGCTTTTTCACCGGCTCGGGCATCGGGGGCGAATACGCCGCCATCAATTCGGCGATCGACGAGTTGATCCCGGCGCGGGTGCGCGGGCGGGTGGACCTGGTGATCAACGGAACGTATTGGCTGGGTTCGGCCGCCGGGGCGGGCGGCGCGCTGATCCTGTTGAACACCTCGAACTTCCCGCCCAACATCGGCTGGCGGCTCGCCTTCGGAATCGGCGCCGTCCTCGGCATTTTCGTGCTGCTGGTGCGGCGCAATGTCCCGGAGAGCCCGCGCTGGCTGTTCATCCACGGCCGCGAGGAGGAGGCCGAGCAGATCGTCGGCGAGATCGAGGAGGCGGTCCAGCACGAGACCGGCCAACCGCTGCCCGAACCGCAGGGCAAGGCGCTGCGGATCCGTCAGCGCACCGCGATTTCGTTCCGGGAGATCGCCGCCGTGGCGTTCAAGCTCTATCCGCGCCGCGCGATCCTCGGGCTGGCGCTGTTCATCGGGCAGGCGTTCCTCTACAACGGCGTCACGTTCAACCTCGGGACGCTGCTCAGCCAGTTCTACGCGGTGCCCTCGGGCATGGTGCCGGTGTTCTTCGTGCTGTGGGCCCTGAGCAATTTCGCCGGCCCGCTGGTGCTCGGGCACCTGTTCGACACCGTCGGCCGCAAACCGATGATCACGCTGACCTATATCGGTTCGGCCGTCGCGGTGGTGGCGCTGGCGCTGGTGTTTCTCACCCGGGCCGGCGGCGTCTGGGCCTTCATCGGCGTGCTGATCGTCGCGTTCTTCCTGGCCTCGGCGGGCGCCAGCGCGGCGTACCTGACGGTCAGCGAGATCTTCCCGATGGAGACCAGGGCGCTGGCGATCGCCTTCTTCTACGCGATGGGCACGGCGATCGGCGGTATCACCGGGCCGTTGCTGTTCGGTCAGCTGATCAACTCGGGCATGCGCACCGAGGTCGTGTGGTCATTCCTGATCGGGGCGGCGGTGATGGCGGCCGCGGGCCTGGTCGAGCTGTGGCTGGGCATCGCCGCCGAGCGGCGCCCGCTCGAAGAGCTGGCGTTGCCGTTGACCGTGGAAGACGCCGAGCGTCAAGAGGATTCGGAGCCGGCGGCGGACTGAGCCGCGGCGGATCAGCCGTACGCGTCCCACCATGTGTGCAGGTCTTCGACGGTGGCCGGGTCGCCGCTGACGTCGCTGAGCATCAGTCGGGCGTCGTTGGACCAGATCACGTTGGGGTGGTTGTTGTAGGTGCCGCACGCGATCAGGCCGGCCATGTCGTTGGGAGTCTCGTCGTAGTGCCAGCTGACGGGTGAGCGTCCCTCGCCGGGGCAGTTCACCAGGCTGATGTTGCCGATGTCGTCGGTGAAGGCCCGTTTCAGCCGGTCCGGCGTTCCGAACAGTCCGTAGGTAGCCCGGGTCGGGCCCCCGGGCTGGCTGTTCTGTCCGCAGGTCACCACGGCCACCGCGGTCACCCAGATGCTGCCGGACTCCGGAGTGGCCGGCGTGCAGGCGCCGGGCAGGTAGCCGGGCGGCAGCAGGCTGATCAGCCGCGCCTGCTCACCGCTCGGTGCGGCGGTGGACGGCGGCGCGGTCTTGCCCGAGGTGGCCCGGCGCTGCGGCTGGCTGGTGGGTTCGAGCAGCAGCCAGACGCCGACGGCAGCGACCGCGGCGGCGATGACGGCCGTCGCGGCGACCACCGGCCAGCGGGTGCGCCGGCGCCGCGCCGCGCCGGGCGGGCTGATCGCGCTGATCGGGCCCGAGGCGTCGCTGCGCTGCAGGATCGTCTCGGCGCGCTCGCGCTCGGGGCTACTCAGCGCCCGGTGGGCGGCGTCGGCCAGCGCGCCGGCGGTGGGGTATCGCTCGACGGGGTCCTTGGCCATGCCGCCCGCGATCACCGCGTCGAACGCCGCGCTCACGCCGTGCGCGCTGGGTTTGGGGATGGGCTGCATCAGATGCGCGCTCACCAGCGCGCCGGTGCTGTCGGCGCCGTACGGTGGAGCCCCCGTCAGGCATTCGTAGAGCACGCAGGCCAGCGCGTACACGTCGGCACGGGAAGTCACCTCGTCGCTCGAAAAGCGTTCGGGCGCCATGTATTTCAACGTTCCCACCGCGGTGCCCAGCTCGGTGAGTTTCTCGTCGGTCTTGGCGCTGGCGATCCCGAAATCGACCAGATAGGCGAAGTCGTCGCCGGTGATCAGGATGTTCTGCGGTTTGACGTCACGATGCGTCACACCGGCGGCGTGAGCGGCGTCCAGCGCGGACGCCACCTGGTGGACGATGGCGACCGCCCGCGGCGCGGGCAGGGGCCCCTCCCGTTCGAGCAGCCCGTCCAGGTCGACACCCTCGATGAGGCGCATCTCCAAAAACAGCTGGCCGTCGATTTCGCCGTAGTCGTGGATCGGCACCACGTGCGGCTCCAGCAGTTGGCCGGTGATGCGGGCCTCGCGCTCCATTCGCTTGCGGAACACCGGATCCTGGCTGAACGTGGGCGACATCAGCTTCACCGCGACGGTCCACCGTTTGACGGTGTGCTCGGCTTCGTAGACCTCGCCCATCGCGCCGCGGCCGAGCAGCCGCTTGAGGCGGTAGGGCCCGAACGTCGTCCCGGTCCGCGACCCCTGCGCGTCGCTCATCGTCTGGGCCGGCCGCTATCCGGTGAGTTTCGTCAGCCACGCCGGATTCTGGTAGTTCACGGCCGTGCTGCCGTCCCACACGAACGGCGTGGAGTTGGCGTTGTCGCTCGACAGGGTCGAGTAGCCGTTGGCGGCTTTCGCCTTGGCCGTGCCGATGTCGTCGCCGGATTTGATGCAGGCGATGACGCCGGCGCCGGCGCCGACCGTCTTCGCCAATTGCGCGAGCTCGCCGTCGGTGCGGTCTTCGGCGGCGCCCTCTTGGGGCTGGAAGCTGCTGGCGAACAAGCCCGAATAGAAGTCGGTGTAGACCTTGGGGTCGTTCTGCGCGGCGACGCAGTAGGTGGCCGCCACCGCGCGGGTCGAGTAGTCCTGGCTGTGTGACTTGTCGTCGAGGAAGTTGAGCAGGTGATAGCGCACGGCCAGCTTCTTGGTGTTCACCGCGGCGTCGATGTCGGTGGCGTTCGACCGGATGAAGCTGCCGCAGGGCGGGCAGATCGGTTCGTTGAAAACGTCGATCGTGGCCTGGGCCGCCGAACTTCCCACGAACACGCCGTCATCGAGGACCCGCAGCGCGACGGCGTCCGGCGGCGGTGGCGGTGGCGACGCCGCCGCCGGCCCGGACCGCGGTTCCCAGGGGCGCGCGACGCCGAGTATTACCCCGACCAACACCACCGTGAGTGTGGCGGCGACACCCACCCACAGCCAGGGTTTGCGGCCGGCCCGCGGCGGCTGACCCCAGGGCGGGGTCACCGAGCCGGCATTGGTCCAGACCGGCGGCCCGGCCCACGCCGGTGGTTGCCCGGCGGCCGACGGCGCGGGCCAGGAGCCGACCGGGGGGCCCGGCGGCGGCGCGACGGGCGGGCCGGACGCCAAGCCGCCAGCCGGTTGACCGGCGAACGCGGCTGGTGGGGTTGCCATTTGGGTGCGCGCCAAGATGTCGGTGGCGCGATCCTGGTCGGGAGCGGCCAGGGCGCCGTAGGCGGCCGCCGCCAGGTCACCGCAGGTGAGGTAGCGCTCGGCGGGGTCCTTGGCCATGCCGCGGGCGATCACGCCGTCGAAGGCCGCCGGGATGCTGGGACGCGCCGCGCTCGGGCGCGGGATCGGTTGATGGACGTGTGCGCCCATCACACTGAGCTGGTCACCGGTGTAGGGCGGGGAGCCGGTCAGGCATTCGTACAGCACGCAGGTCAGGGCGTAGATGTCGGCCTTGTGGGTGACGTCGGAGTCGCCGAACCGTTCCGGGGCCATGTATTTGGCGGTGCCCACCGTGGTGCCGAATTGCGTCAGCTTTTCGTCCGACGTGGCGCTGGCGATGCCGAAATCGACGAGGTAGGCGAAGTCGTCGGCGCTCACCAGAATGTTTTCCGGCTTCACGTCCCGGTGCAGGATCCCGGCCGCGTGCGCGGCGTCGAGCGCCGAACCGATCTGGCGGACAATCGCTATCGCGCGCGGCGGGGAGATCGGCCCGTACCGCTTCAGCATGCTGGCCAGGTCTTTGCCGTCGATCAGCCGCATGTCCACGTAGAGCTGGCCGTCGATCTCGCCGAAGTCGTGGATGGGGACCACGTGCGGTTCGTGCAGCCGCCCGGCGGTGCGCGCCTCGCGCTGCATCCGCGAGCGGAACACCGGATCGTTGGACAGGGTCCGCGACATCAGTTTGAGGGCCACGATGCGTTCGCGGACGGTGTCCTCGGCCTCGTAGACGTCGCCCATGCCGCCGCGTCCGACCAGCCGGCCCAGCCGGTACGGCCCGAACTGCGTCCCCTCCCGCGTGTCCGCGGTCGCCTCACCCAT
Organism: Mycobacterium sp. NGS33; assembly: GCF_059812885.1. Lineage (NCBI taxonomy): Bacteria > Bacillati > Actinomycetota > Actinomycetes > Mycobacteriales > Mycobacteriaceae > Mycobacterium > Mycobacterium sp. NGS33. The sequence continues at coordinate 41,364 of NZ_JCALDN010000029.1, forward strand.
CGAAGACTCCTCACCCGCCAGCCGTGCCCGCAAACCGACGACCGGCGCCCTCACGCGCCCGGCCAGTCACTGCGCCGAATCCGCGTACGCGGTGGCATGCAGGCATAAGGCTAAGGTTTTCGCGGCCGCGGGGCACGGCGAATAGCGAAAGCCAGCTAATTCGACGGCGCGCTATTGGCGGTTGTCGTCGTCGCCGGTGGCGCGCTCGGTGAGCCCTTCTCGCGCCAGGGCCCGGACGAATCCGTAGGCCTGCATCCCGGCCGGGCCGGGATTGTCGAAGATCCATTCGTTGATCTTTTCCAGCGCGTTGGCGAGGTCGTCGCGCTTGACGCGCACCAGGTAGGTCTTTCGGTCGTCGTCGGGATCCTCCAGGGATTCGGCGACCGCGACCGGATTTCTGAACGCGTAGGCGATCCCGTGCACCGCGTCGTGGTTCAGGGCCCAGTGAATTTCACTGGGGCGCAGCCGGTTCACCGCAAGATTGCGGTAGTCACGGTCGTCGTCTGAACTGCTCACCTGGCCGGTGATCCTTTTCTGTGTGCATCGGGAAAGTGGACAGCGATCAATTGAAGGGAGGTCGCGCAAAGCGATTCGCTCAGCGTTCATAGCGGGCATTTTCATCATAGGAAGGGGCGCCCTCGGCTGCATGCCGAGCGCGTTGCGCGCGCACGTGCGATCCGGCGAATGCCGCGGGGTTCAGCGGCGATATCTCAAATACAGATAGCCGTCGCACACCAGCGCGTGCTCGAGGCTCATGGTGACGGGCGCGGGCAGGCGCGCCGGATGCAGCCGATGGCCCACCGGTTGGCTCGCCGCCAGTTTCGGGGCGAGCGTCACGCAGATCTCGGTGACGGCGTCGGCCTCCACCAGCTCGTCGAGCAGCGTAGGTCCGCCCTCGCACAGGATGCGGTGCATGCCGTGTTCCCGCAGGGTCGCGACGGCGCGGGACACGTCGACCGAGTCTTGCCCCGCGACCAGGAGGTGTTGTCGGTCGTCATCGGGGTCAAACCGCGCCGCGGTCCGCGCGCAGGTCACCAGGATCGGCGGCTGGTCGGGATTCCTGAACAGCCGGGCCGGTAGCTCACCGCTGCGGCTCACCACGGCGATCGGCGGCGGTTGCGCCCGCCCTTCGTGATGCCGCCGCGCCCGCGCCGCGTCGCTGAGCGCTACCGGGCCGTAGTTCTCGGCGCGGGCGGTGCCGGCCCCGACCAGCACGACGTCGGCGAGGCCACGCAGGATTCGCAAGAGCCGCTGATCGGTGGGGCACGACAGGGGACCGGCACGCCCGCCGAAGGCCGCGGCGCCGTCGGCGCTGAAGATCATGTTGGCGCGCACCCCGTCCGGGGGATCGGCATAGAAGGGCGCGAGCTCGATGATGCTCGGGACGGCGCTGACCCGGGGTGACTCGGCCACGCGTCAGGCCTCGTGGCCGGGCTGCAGCTCGCGCACGTCGCCGAACGACACCCAGGTTTCCAGTTCCCGCGGCGGACTGCCGCCCATCGGTGCGAGCAGGTGTCCGACGTGGTCACCCAGCGTGAAACGTTCCAGGATCTCGCCGACGAACCACGCGGCGGCGTCGTCGAGGATCGGCATCCGTTCGGGGCCGCGGTGCCAGGAACAGCGGTCGAACTTGTCGACCTTGTCGCTGGTCTGGCTGCCGAAGAGCTCGACCACGTCGAGGTGGTCGTGGTCGAACACGTGCACGGCCAGGTGGGAGGCGTCGCGGGCGACCCGGAAGGTGTGGTTGCGCTTGGACAGCCCGACCAGGAAGCGCGGCGGGTGGATGCTGGTCTGGCTGGCAAAGCCCACCAGGCAGCCCGCCGGGGTGCCGTTGGCCTGTGTGGTGACGACGAACATCGGATAGTTCAGCAGCGCCACCAGCTTGTCGAATGCTTCGGTTTCCGGGTCGGCCATCCGCTCAGTCTTCCCCGTCCGGCCGCCGGGGAATCGCGATCCCGCGATTTGCCCGCCGGCGGGCGACGGCGCAGGGTCGTGACATTCGCCGATGACCCGCGCGATTCCGGTTGCGTGGCAACCTCATTGGTGCGGCGACGCGATTGGTGTGACGACGCGCCGAATCAGGTAGGCGGCGGCGCCGAGGCCCAGCACCACCACACCGGAGAGCACCGACCACATCGGCATCGCGAACGCCAGCACCACGCAGCCGAGCAGCCCGGTCACCGCGATGGCGCGGTGGGGCCGCCCCTCGTCGCGGCCGAGGGTGAACGCGGACGCGTTGGCGATGGCGTAATAGATCAGCACGGCGAACGAGGAAAACCCGATGGCGGCGCGCAGGTCGGCGGTGGCGGCCAAAATCGCCACGACGACGCCGATCAGCACTTCCGCGCGGTGGGGGACACCGAACCGCGGGTGCACCGCGGCCAGCGCGTGCGGCAGGTGGTGATCTCGTGCCATGGCGAACGTGGTGCGCGAGACCCCCAGGATCAGCGCGAGCAGCGAGCCCAGCGCCGCGATCACCGCCCCCGCCCGCACGACCGGCACCAGCCAGCCGATCCCCACGGCCCGGGCCATCTCGACGAGCGGGGCGGCGCTCTGGGCGAGGCGGCCCGGCCCCAGCACCGACAGCGCGGCCACGGCCACGGCCGCGTAGACGGTCAGGGCGATGGTGAGCGCCAGCGGTATCGCGCGCGGAATGGTGCGCGACGGGTCGCGCACCTCCTCGCCCAGTGTGGCGATGCGCGCATAGCCGGCGAAGGCGAAGAACAGCAGCCCCGCGGCCTGCACCACGCCGCCGAGGGTTGCGCCGCTGAGGCGCGGCCACTCCGGTCGGGCGGCGCCGGCGGTGAACGCGGCGACCACGACGGCGGCGAGCACCGCCAGCACCGCGGCGACGATGAGGCGGGTCAGCCAGGCCGATTTCTGCACGCCGCCGTAGTTCACCGCGGTGAGCGCGACCACCGCCGCGACGGCCACCGCGTGCGCCTGCGCTGGCCACGCATAGACGCCGACGGTCAGGGCCATCGCCGCGCACGACGCGGTCTTGCCGACGACGAAGCCCCACCCGGCCAGATATCCCCAGAAGTCTCCCAACCGTTTTCGGCCGTAGACGTAGGTGCCGCCCGACGCCGGGTAGCGCGCCGCCAGTCGCGCGGAGGAGGTGGCGTTGCAGTAGGCCACCACCGCGGCGGCCGCCAGGCCCAGCAGCAGTCCCGAGCCGGCGGCGCGCGCGGCCGGCCCCAGCGCCGCGAAGATGCCCGCCCCGATCATCGACCCCAGCCCGATCACCACCGCGTCGAAAACGCCGAGGCTGCGGCGCAATTCGTCGTCGCCGACCGGCGGGGCGCTCCTGGGCACTCGGTCTCCTCGCGGATCGGAGAAATGGTCACGCCGGGGTCTCACCTCGCGCGGAGCCTAACCTATCAAATCAATTTGATGTATTGTGCCGAAGCATGGCTACGGCCGATCGAGCGGACGTCCCACCGGTGCTACAGCTGACGGCGCACCCCCTGCGGTGGGCGTTGCTAAGCCAACTGGCATCCGGGGACCACCGAGTGCGGGAACTGGCCGCCGCCGTGGGCGAGCCGCAGAACCTGGTCTCGTATCACTTGCGGCTGTTACGTTGCGCCGGACTCGTCGATGCACGACGTAGTAGCTTTGATGGGCGCGACACCTACTACTGGTTGAATCTGACGAAGTGCGCCACGGCATTTCGTGAGGCTGCCGGGGCTTTGCATCCGGCGTTGGCGCCCGGACCGCCCGTCGCGGTCGCTCCGCGGTCGGTGTTGTTTTTGTGCACCGGCAACAGCGCGCGGTCACCCATGGCCGCGGCGCTGCTCGAGCAACGCGGCCAGGGTCGCGTTCGAACCGCGAGCGCGGGCAGCCACCCGAAGCCCACGCTCCACGTCAACGCGATCCGGGTGATGCGCGACGAATACGGCATCGACCTCAGCGGCACCCGGCCCAAATCCGTGGCCGCGGTTTCCCGGCGCCGCTTCGACTGCGTGATCACGCTGTGCGACACAGTGCGTGAATACGCGCACGAACACGACCTGGCGACCACGATGCACTGGAGCCTGCCCGATCCCTCGGCCGGGGGCGGCGGCTACCCGCAATTTCTGCGCGTGGCAGGCGAATTGAGCCGGCGCGTCAGCTTTTTAGTGCCCGATCCAAGCCGCACGGGCGGGCGCCGGTGATGGCGCTCAACCGGCGTCAGTTCGGCAAATGGGCGGGCGTCGCGGTGGCGGCCGCGGGAGGCGCCGGCGTCGCGTGTACGCACCCCTCGCCCCAGGGCCCACCCGGCGGCAAGGCCGACTACACGCTGCGGATCGGCGCGGGGAAGGTCGAGCTGGCGCCGGACCGCATCGTGTCGACCCTGACCTACAACGGCCAATTTCCCGGTCCGCTACTGCGATTCAAGGAGGGCAGGCGCACCTGGGTCGACGTCTTCAACGACACCGATGCACCCGAGCAATTGCATTGGCACGGCCAGCACGTCGGCGTCGACGTCGACGGCGCCGCCGAAGAGGGCACCCCCGACATACCCGCACATGGCATGCGCCGGATCTCCTTCGTCCCCGGCCCGGCGGGCCTGCGCTTCTACCACACCCACGTCGTCCCGCGCGCCGACCTCTCGCGCGGCCAGTACAGCGGGTTGGTGGGCCCGGTCTACATCGAGCCCGCGCACGACGCCGGTGCGTACGATCAAGAAATCTTCCTGACGCTCAAGGAGTTTGAGCCCGCCTTCAGCCGCGGGGGCGACATGGCCAGCGACTTTCTGGCCGGTGCGCAGGATCAAGACCTCAAGGACAGAGGCGAGTCGGCGATGGCTGCCTCGCTGGCGCGCGGCGAGGCACCCGGCAACGAGGTCGGGTACGGGGCGTTCGCGGTCAATGGGCGGATGCTGGGCCATGGTGATCCCATTCGCGTCCGAGCCGGTCAGCGGGTGCTGCTCCATGTTCTCAACGGCAGCGCCACCGAGACACGCAGTGTGGCCCTGCCCGGCCACACCTTCACCGTCGTCGCGCTGGATGGCAACCCGGTGCCCACGCGGGCGGCGGTGCCGGTGTTGTGGCTCGGGGCGGGCGAACGGATATCGGCCGTCGTCAGCATGACCAATCCGGGCGTGTGGTTGCTGGGCGATCTGTCCGATGACGACCGCGGCCATGGGATGGGCGTCGTCGTCGAATATGCCGGGCGCGGCGGCGATCCGCAGTGGGCGGCGCCCCCGCCGTTCACGTGGGATTACCGGTCGTTCGGCACACCTCGGCGGGCCGACGCGCCACCGGCCGACCACACCATCGACATGTTGATCGAGAAACGCAACGCCGCCGACAACGGTTTCAATGTCTGGACGATCAACGGCACTCCTTTTGCGATGGACGCCAACAAGCCCGTGCTGCGCATCGAGCGCGACAAGCGTTACCGGCTGAGGTTCCGCAACGCCAGCGACGACCTGCACCCGATGCACCTGCACCGGCACACGTTCGAAATCACCCGGTTCGCGGGGACGCCGACCGCCGGCGTCCGCAAGGACGTCGCCATGCTCGGCGGCTACCAGAGCATGGAGGTCGATTTCGTCGCCGACCAACCGGGTCTTTCGCTGCTGCACTGCCATCAACAGATCCACATGGATTACGGGCTCATGCTGCTGCTCGACTGCAGCTGAGCGCCCCTAGCCCAGCGGATCGTTCTGGCGCACCCCGCGATACATGCCCCACCGCACGATCCACGGCATCACCACCCGCTCGACCGACCAGGACGGGAAGCGGAAGGCGTGGCCGGTGGGCAGGAAGACCTCCAGCCCGTTGGGCTGTATGCCCACCAGCGAACCCCAGCGCCGCGTCGGCGCCCGGTAGGTGCGTAACGGTCGGCCGGCGAAGTCGGCGAGGACATTGCGCGCCACCAGGGCATCGCCCCGGTTGCGCGCCGAGCTGCGCAACGGATCGGTCGCCGCGACGTCGCCGACCGCGAACACGCCGCGGTGGCCGGGCACCCGCAGTTCCGGCGTGACGCGCACGAACCCCCGCTCCTCGAGCAGTTCGGCGGGCAGCCACTCGGTGTTGGGCCGCACTTGCCCGATCGCCCACAACACGGCGTCGGCGTGGGCCGTGGGTTGCCCGGTGCTCCAGTCGACCGGCGCGCTGGTCAGTTCGTCGCCCGCGAAACCCTCGGTCAGCACCGCGCGGTGCCCCGGGTGCAGGCCGACGCCCAGCTGGGTCAGCCGGCGGCGGATCCGCTGCCAGATCCGCGGATGGTGTCCCGCCAGGGCGGAGTCGCCGGGGAAGTACAGGTCGATCCGCTTGTCCGGCCACGTGGTCGCCATGTTGAGGGCGCTGCTGACCGCCGCGGCCCCGCCGCCCACCACGGCCACCGACGTGGCGGCGGCCAGCCGATCGTGGGCGGCGCGCAGCCCGGCGCCGATCTCGGCGGCCGACTGCAGGGTCGGCTGGCGCCAAAAGCCGTTGCTGACTCCGGTCGAGATGATCAGCGCGTCGTACGCCTCGGCGATGTCGGCGCCGTCTTCGGTGCGGCCGAAGACGGTGTGGGCGCCCAGGTCCACCCCGGTCAGGGTGGCCTGCACCGTTCGGACGCCGTCGAGGCGGCGGAACCGGTCGAACGGGATCCAGTAGTCGCGGGCCCAGTCGTGCGGACGCGCGAGCCGCACGCCGAGTTCCTGACCGCTCACCAGCGCGGGTTTGGCCGAGATTCCGACGACGTCGGCCTGCCGGGACAGGCGGATCGCCGCGAGGACGCCGGCGTCCCCGAGCCCGGCGACGATGACACGCTTGCGGTTCATGCCGTTATCCTGCCCTGCGTAGATTGCGGGCGAGCCGGTGACCGATCCGAGAGCGAGGGGGTACGTCAGTTGATCGTCTCGCGCCGAATCGACAGCCCGGACCTGGGGGAGTCCGGGGTGTTGGCGCATCCGCGGGTGAGCGCCGCGCTGCGCGCCTTTCTGACTGCGATGGTGCGGGCGTCGGCCCCCCGTCCCGCCGCGGCCCGGCGCGCCGCGAAGGACTTCGAGAAGGCTCTGATTCCGGCGGTCGTCGCGGAGATCCGCTGGTCGTTCACCCGGCCGCGCACCTGGTTGATGGGTGTGGTGGCCAACGTGGTCTTCGCCGCCGGCTGGTTGCTGGTGCAGCCGCTGACGCCGGTGGGCCGGCACCCCGACTGGGTGATTTTGGTGGGCACCTACTTTTCGTCGTGGGTCCTCGCCGATGTCACGACCACCAATTTCCTGGGCGCCGACCATTACCGGATCCTGCGGGGTTTGTCCGATCGCGTGCCTTTCTGGCGGATCCTGTTGATCAAGAACCTCGCCCTGCTCGCGATCGTCGGCGTGCCCACCCTGTCCGCCGCGGTGGTGTTGACGCTGTGGCTGGAAACGCCTGCGCGGCTGGGCATTACGATCCCCACCGTCGCGGTGCCCATCGTCTCCTGGCTGGGCGTCGGAAACCTCATCTCGGTGCTACACCCGGTCAGTGTCGAGCCGTTGATCCGGCGCTGGCGCCAGCGCCGCGACCTGCGCCGCACCCGCAGTTGGGTGCTGGCCCTGACGCTGCCCTATGCGCTGTACTACGTGGCCGACCCGATGAACGGCGTGGAGCACCGCGTCTTGTGGCAGCAGGCGCCGGCGCTCATCTGGCCCGTGTTCGGGCGCGACACCAAAAGCTTCGTCCACCTGGGCATCGCCATGACGGTGTGGGTCGCCGGCAGCGTGGCGGCCGTGTACTGGGTGCGCCGGCGCGGATTGCTGATCCGCTAGGACACCTGGGGTTTGATGTCTTCGATGACCCACCGCGCGTAGTCGAGGTATTCGTCCACGCCGCTCACGGCGGGGACGGGAACCGCGGTCACGGTCACGCCCTGCTCGGCGAGCCAGTTCAACCGGTCGACGATCTGTGCGGCACTCATGCCCGGCCGGTCGCTCGCTCGTCGGGCGACGTGCCCCTCGCCGACCCGGTTGGTGCCCAGCCCGTGCATCACGTCGAATTCGCGGCCGTCGTAGGAAGGTTGGGACTTGAGGTAGCCGAGTCTGTCGGCGATCCGCTCGGGCGGGGTGAGAAAGGGCCACCACCCGGTGCCGAACGTGGCCGCCCGGCGCAGCGCGGCGTCGGCGTCGCCGCCGATCCAGATCGGAAGATGCGGTTGTTGAACGGGTTTCGGCTCGAAGGCGATGTCGGAGAACGACACATACCGGCCTTCGAATCGGGGTGCATCGCTGGTCCACAGTTCGACGATGGCGGCCAGATACTCGTCGGCGATGCGGCCCCGTTCACCGAAGGGCACCGAGAGCAGCTCGAACTCGCGGGCCAGCCACCCCACGCCGAAGGTCGCCATCATCCGGCCCCCGCTCATCCAGTCCGCGGTGGCCAGCGCCTTGGCCAGCACGATGGGATGCTGCAGCGGCAGGATGGTGACGCAGGAGTTGATGGCAACCCGCTCGGTGGCGCCCGCGATGAAGGCCTGCGCGGTCGTGGAGTGCAGATAGTGCGGCCCGGACAACTCGACATGGTCGGTGGGGATGACGAGATGCTCGGGCACCGCGATCATGTCGTAGCCCCACCGGTCGGCGCATTGCATCATGCGGCGCTGATCGGGCCCGGTGACCGCCGCCTCCCACGGCTGCGTAATCGCCTTGACGCGCAGCAGGTGCGGAAGGGGAAAGGCGAACTTCACGCGCGTCCCAGCCAGCGGTCCATGTCCTCCAATCTAGGGGCCGGTGTTGTTAACCTGGCGACATGGACTCCGAAATGGACCCTGCCAGCCGAAAGCTGACGAACGCGGCGTTGGCCGCCACCAGCTGGGCGCTGCTGGGCATGATGTCCTACGAAGAAGAGGTTTCGGGCTATGACCTCAAGAAGTGGATCGACTGGAGCGTCGACCTCTATTACTGGAGCCCGTCCTACAGCCAGATCTATACCGAGCTGAAGAAGCTGGAGGCGCTGGGACTGGTGACCTCACGCGTCGAACGCGACGAGGGCACCCGCACTCGGCGGCTCTACAAGATCACCACGGCCGGCATGGATGCCGTCACCGAGTGGACCAATCACGCGCCGGTGGACCCGCCGGTGCTCAAACACAGTGTGCTGCTGCGGGTTACGTTCGGGCACCTCAGTAACCCGAGTCGGCTCAAGGAATTACTGCAGGAGCATGTGGCGTACGCCGAAGCCAGGCACCGCAAGGCGGTCGAGGACGCCGAGGGAGCCGAGGCGGAACCGGCATGGGCGTACTCGGTGCTCGCGCTGCGCTGGGCGGCCAAGTACTACGCGGCCGAACGTGAGTTCGCGCTGGAGATGATCAAGGAGATCGACGAGGCCGACGCCATCCTGCAGAGCGCCGAGAAGGGTGGCTTGGGGAAGCCCCGTCCCAAGCCCGGGAATTGGCGCGAAATCGAGAAACAGGTCCAGGCCAAGCGCGAAGCGGATTAGGTCCGGCGGCGGCGACGGTTGCGTCCGCGCCGGCTGTCCGCCCCACCCTGACGGGATTACGGATACCGATAACGCATACCGAAACCCATTGTGTCACTGTGGTTTCAGTGGTCACAGCGTGGGGTTTTTTGTCGGTGGGTGTGGCTAGTTTGGCGGTGTGACCGATCAGCGGGATGTCGACGGGGTGTTCGAGGCGCTCGATGCCGCCTGGAATCGCGTCTGCGCGCTCGACGTCGACGCGCTGAATCCGCGCCAGCAGCTGGCGGTGCTGGAGCGGTGCGAAAGGCTGCGCCGGCGCATTCCCGCCGTCGAGCATCCGCTGATCAATTCCCTGGCCCGCCAGGCGCCGTCCCTGGAATTGGGCGGCACGGTGGTCT